>CAXRGI010000295.1:0-11375 GCA_964229935.1 Opitutales bacterium | reverse complement strand
GAGGTGCAGGAACTCATCCTTGCGCTGCCGAACGACGTGGAGGGTGAGGCCACATGCCATTACATCACCGAGCACCTGCCCGCGGAACCGGTGGTCCGCACAACCCGCATCGGGTTCGGCCTGCCGAGCGGGGGCGGGGTGCTCTACGCCGACGCCGTCACGCTGCGCAGCGCGCTCGAAGGCCGCAAAGGCTACCACTGATCGTCCCGGTGGTGCCCCGGGGCGTGCGGGCTGGGAATAGTTTCGACAGGTCAGGGTGGATTTTTAGCCTCTTCGCCCTAATCTCTAGTGCGCCGCGCGGTCCTGGGTAGGGCAGCCGGCCGCTCCGGCACCATGAAAACACCTAGCAGTTCGTTCGTGTCGCGTCTCGCGCGTGTCAGCGCGGGGCTGCTCCTCGCGGCGGTCGCCTCGGCGACATCCGCTTCCGCCCAGGTCACCGGCTCCGTCGCCGGCTCCGTGGTCAGCACCGCCACCCGCAACGCCCTGCAGGGCGCCGTGGTGAGCGCTCCCTCGATCGGTCGCTCCGAGCTCACCGACAGCTCGGGCGCCTTCCTCCTGCAGGGGCTCCCCGCGGGAAACCTCGAGCTCACCGTCTCCTACTCGGGATTCGAGGACCGTAAACTGCCGGTCGTGGTGCGAGCCGGGCAGGTCACGCGCATCGACGCCGAGATGAAGCCCGCGCAGGCGATCCTGATGGACGCCTTCACGGTCGCCTCCGTGCGCGAGGGTCAGGCGCTCGCCATCACCGAGCAACGGAATGCCCTCAACGTGAAGAACGTCACCGCGTTCGACGAATGGGGCGTCCTGCCCACGCAGAACGTGGGTGAGCTGGTTTCCCGCATGCCTGGCATTACGTTCACGACGGATGAGGATAACCTCATCAACAACGTCAGCATCGGCGGTCTGCCCGCGAGCTACACGCGCCTGAACATCGACGGCATGTCCTCCACCGGAGTGGGCGGCGACGGACGCACGGCCACGCTGCACTCCTTCTCCGGCTCCATGTACGAGCAAGTGGAGATCATCGCGGGGCAGACACCCGACAAACGCGCCGACTCCCTCGGCGGACAACTCAACCTCAAGACCCGCTCGCCGCTCGCGATGGCCGAGCGCCGCCGCATCACGTACTCGGCCTCGACGCGCTATTTCCCGTCTTGGTCAAAGCGCAACTACGAGGTCTCCCAGCGCCCGTGGCGCCCCGATCTCTCGGCGAGTTACACGGAGGTCTTCAGCGTCGGCCAGGGCGTGCGCAACCTTGGTATCGCGGTCACTGCCTCATTCCAGGAGGTGCTCAACCCCCACGATTGGGACATCAATCTCTACGAGGCCACCACCAACCCGGTGGCCCAGTGGCGCGACTACACGCGGATGAGCGGTCTGAATGATCGTTTCCTGTCCGCGGTCAGCGCGCGCGCCGACTACAAGTGGTCCGAGGCCACCCGCGTCTCCCTGCGCTTCCTCTACAACGGGGGATCCGAGCCGTTTTTCAGCTACACCGCGGTCAATCCGTGGATCGCATCCAACCTTTCGGTCAACGATCCTGTCACCAATCCCAATGGCGGTATCCGCCCAGGCTACACCGCCACCCGCATCGAGATGCTGCCGGTCAACAACACCACGCTGCAGCCGGGCGGGGTCGCTGTCGGCGCCTCCCAGATGCGCATCAATCCGCAGCGCTACTCCTTCACGAGCAAGAATCCGACCGGCACCCTGGTCTTCGAGCACAACTGGGGTCGCCTGAAGGTCGACCACGCGTACCGTTGGAGCAACACGCACTGGAACTCGGGGGCCGGACGCTCCCGTGAGAACGGCACCGTCGGCATGCGCACGCAAGGCCCGGTCGGCTTCATTCTCGATTACTCGAATCCGTTCGGACAAACCTTCTTCCAGACGGGCGGCGTGAGCGTTTACGACATTGGCAGCTACCGTCCGTTCGTCACCTCCAACGCCACCGCCACGCAGCCCGTGCCGGTGACCTCGGTGGTCTTCAATAAGCGCGATACCGTCACCGACACGAACGAGGTCTCCGCCAACGTCAACGCGTCGTACCTGCTGCCGATCAGCCAGCCGGTCACGGTCAAGTTCGGCCTCGATTCGGTCAACCGTCGCGTCAACAACCGCCAGGTCTATCCCCGCCGCTGGTACGGCGTTCCCGGCTCCGTCATGCCGGGCGACGGGCTGATGCCCCTCACGGAGTTCGAACGCCAGAACGGAGGGCGCCGGCTGCCGGTCGTCGATCCGGCCTACATCAGCACCACGCTCGGCAACGCCAACCTGTGGTACGAGGATGTGAACTTCACCGCCACCAGCCAGTACACCAACCGCCGCATCCTCGAGGAGGGCGTGGACGCCGCGTACATCCAGGGAACGACGCGCTTCGGAAAGCTGACGCTGCTGGCGGGTGTGCGCCGGGAGTGGGTCACCACCGACACGTTCACCTTCTTCCGGGCCCGCACGACGCCGATCGCGGTCGAGCCCGACCATTTCAAGCGCGCCGCGCTGGACTACCAGAAGCTCTCGCGGGATGGGGACTACCAGAAGTCTTTCCCGAGCGTGCACGCCGCCTACGACCTAACGGAAAACCTCAAGGCCCGCGCCAGCTGGTCGACGAGCTACGGCCGTGCCGCCCTCGCGACCCTGATCACCGCCCCGACCGCCAATGACGCCGCGCGCACGGTCACGATGGGCAATCCTGACATCAAACCGCAGGTCGCCTCGAACGTGGATCTAAAGCTCGAGTACTATTACAAGACCGGCATGTTCTCGGTTCGTGGATACAAAAAGGACGTGGAGGACTACATCGGCGCGTCGGGCCGTTCAGGGGATTTGATCGGCACGGGTGCCGACAACGGCTTCGATGGACTCTACGAGGGCTACGAGATCATCCAGGTGCGCAATCTGGGCAACGCGACCTACAAGGGTATGGAGGTCGATTTCCGGCAGAGGCTCGCTTTCCTGCCCGGTGCCCTGCGCGGACTTTCAGTGCGGGCGAATTACACCTATCTGAAGACCAAGGGTAATTTCGGAGGAGCGGTTAATCTAGGGAACGGCCAGCTGGCCGGCTTCATCCCGCGGTCCTACAACGTGGGCCTGCAGTATGTGTATAAAAACTTCGGAGCGTCCTACGACGTCAACTATACCGGAGGTTGGCCCGTGGTTTATAGCACGACTTCCGCCGCCGGGAACCGTTTCCGGGAGTCTTGGACGATCATGAACGCCGGCATCACGTACAAGGTGCACCGCGATGCCACGGCCTTCCTCAGCGTCAACAATCTCGCCGAGGCCGGGCGCCGGGAATACATCTTCGACGCCTCCCGCGTGCGTTCGAATTGGACGATTCCGCGCACGTTGAAGTTCGGTATCAACGGCCAGTTCTAGTTGGCTGCTTTTTCGTCTGAGAGGGGTAGGTCCTCAGCGGCCTACCCCTCTTTTATTTTGGTAGTAGCTCGTGAACGGGGACTTGGGAAGTAGGTTGGAAAAGGATTGAAATAAGACCAGACCTGGTCTGGTCTTATCGCATGAAGCTGATCAACATCCAAGCCGCCAAGACCCACTTGTCTCGCATCGTGGAGGACGTCGTGGAGGGTGACGACGTGGTCCTGGCCAAGTCCGGCAAGCCGATGGTCCGCCTGGTGCGTTATGCCCAGGCCCGCGAACCGCGCCAACCGGGTCGCCTCGCCGGCAAAATCTGGGAGGCGCCCGATTGCTGGGCTCCCGGAGAAAGCGAACTAGAGGCCTCGATCCAGGAACCGATCCTGCGGGAGGAGCCGATGGTCATGCCGGTCATTCCCCGCCGCCCCCGGGTTATTCGGCTTCTGCTGGATTCCCACGTGGTGGTGTGGTGGCTCACCTCACCGGAGCGGCTGAGCGAGGAAACGCGCACCCTGATCGCCGCGCCGGGTAACGAGATCCTTCTCAGCGCCGCCAGTATCTGGGAACTCGGCCTCAAGGTCGCCCGTCGAAAACTGCTCTTGCCGGAAGACTACGTGGATGCGCTGCTGGGCGATGGTTTCGAGGAACTGCCCGTGACCATTGAGCACGCGCAGCGGGCGATGCGGCTGCCTTCGTTGCACGGGGATCTCTTCGATCTGCTGCTCATCGCGCAGGCACTACAGGAGGAACTCCTGCTCGTGACCGCTGATCACGTCATCTCCTCGTACAATGTACCGACCCGGGAGGCGTGACCCAGGCCAGGCTTCCCGCGCGCCGGAAGGCCCGACTCCCCGGCGCACGACGAATCCGCAATGGGGGTTTGAAAAACCCCGCTGATCCGCGAGTAATGCTATCGATGCGTCGCGCCGCCTTCCGCCGGCTCGTGCCGGCCTTATTCCTTCCGTTTGTGCTGCGGGCGGCGGTCCCGGGCGAAGCGCTGCCCGCCGAGCAGGCGTTGCCGCGGGCGGCCGCCTCGTTGTTGGGCGCCGTCGATGTCTATCCCCGGCCGGCCGTCACGTGGCTCGAGGTGCAGGTGGAACTCACCCGCCGGGGTTTTTCCGGCGGGCCGATCGACGGCATACGCGGCCCGCAGTCTGCCGCCGCGCTGCGGGCTTTTCAGCGCGCGCAGGGTCTGCCCGAGTCAGGTCAGCTCGACGAGGGCACCGCGCGTGTCCTCGAGCTCGAGGCTCCCGCGTTGGCCTGGGCGTCGCTGGCCCCGCAGGACCTGGAGGGTCTGCAACCCTTGGAGCCCACGTGGCTCGGAAAGTCGCGGCAGTCCGCGCTCGCGCACGAGTCCGCGCTCGAGTTGGCGGCGGAGCGGTTCCGCGCGGGCACCGGGTTCCTGCGGCGCGTCAATTCGGGTTTGGATTGGCAGACGATCAGGCCGGAGACGGTCTTTGTCGCGCCGGCGGCCGAATTCATCGCCAAACCGGGGCGGGCCGCATTTCTGGAGATCCGCCTCGCGGAAAAGGTGCTCGAGGCTTTTTCGGCCGAAGGGCGGCTGCTCGCCCACTTTCCCACCAGCATCGCGCGTCGCGTCGAGAAGCGCCCCGTCGGCGACCTGAAGGTCGTGGTGATCGTGGCCAACCCGGATTACACGTTTGATCCCGCGGTGTTTCCCGAATCAGCGGAAGCGCGGGAACTGGGCCGGAAGCTCATCCTGCCGCCGGGGCCCAACAATCCGGTGGGCGTCGCCTGGCTGGGACTCGACCGTCCGGGTTACGGCATCCACGGTACGCCGGACCCGTCCAAGGTGGGGATCACCGAATCGCACGGCTGCTTCCGGCTCGCCAACTGGGACGCGCAGACGCTGCTGGGGATGGCATGGGTGGGCATGACGGTGCGGGTCGTTCCGTAGATGCATTTTTCGGGGCTGCGGGAGTCCTTGCGGCCCTTCGTCGGGTCCGCAGGAATCACGCCCGCATGAATTTCCCGCGCACGCTGGTTCTTTGCTCCGTGGTAGGGATCGCGACGGGGGCCTTCGCGGCCGAGAGCGCGCCCGGCCCGCTGCTGGCGGAGGCCGACCTGCCGGCCTACGAGCGGGATTTGGATCACGCCGGCCTGATCCGCGGCTGGAACAAGGCGGCGCTTGATCGCGGGGAGCGCACCTACGAGCGCGTCTGCCACGCCTGTCACGGGGATCTCAACCTGCCGGGATCGCTGCCCAACGCGCTGCGTTTCGCCGAGGGCGGGTTCCGGCATGGCAGCGATCCCCACACGATCTATCGCACGCTCACGCGCGGCTGGGGCCAGATGGCCCCGCAGGTCGAGCTCACGCCGCGGGAGAAGTACGATGTCATTCATTACATCCGCGAGGCGTTCCTGGCGCGCCGCAATCCGTCCCAGTACTTCGCGGTCGACGAAACGTACCTCGCGTCGTTGCCGCGTGGCACCTCCCGCGGCCCGGAGCCGGTGCGTCGCGAGCCGTGGCGCGACATGGACTACGGCCCGTTCCTCATCGGCAGCTTCGAGATCGCGGACGAGGCCCGCCGAGCCGAGGCGGCCCGTCTCAAAGGTGCACAGGTCGATGCCGTGGCGCCCGGCGCAAACATCGCCCAAAAAGGCATCGCCATCCGGCTGGATGCCGGGCCCGGGGGCGTGGCCGCGGGGCGGGCTTGGGTGGTCTTCGAGCACGACACACTGCGCTTGGCGGGCGCTTGGACCGGCGAGGGCTTCATCGACTGGCATGGCATCAATTTCGACGGTCGCCATGTGATCCGTCCCCGCACCGTGGGTACACCGGTGATGGAAACCGCCGACGCTCCGGGATGGGCCGATCCCGCCACGGGGAGTTTCGATGACCGGCGGGTGATCGGAGTCGACGGCCGGCGATTTGGTCCGCTGCCGCGGGCCTGGATGCGTTACCGGGGGCTCTATCGTTCCGGCGATCGGATCGTGGTTTCCTACAGCGTCGGGGACGCGCCGGTGCTGGAGAGTCACGACCTCGAGGAGGGTGCCGCCGGCCCGGTCGTGGTACGCACGCTGAACATCGGAAGCTCCGCGCGGGACCTCGTTGTGCGTCTGGCCAACGACGGTGCGTCGATTCGCGTGCGGGGCCCCTCCGCCGCGGCACTGGGCTCGGACGCCGGGTTCGCGACCCTGCGCGTACCGGCGGCGGCGACCCCTGCCCGGATTGCGATCCGGATCGCCCGTGCCGGTACGGTTATGCCCGAGTCCGCCGGAGAGCCGCGGGATCTCTCGGTGTACACGCGGGGTGGTCCCTCGCGCTGGACTGAAACGGTCACCACGCCGGTCCTGGCCAGTGACTCGGCGGGGGCGTTCGTCTGGGAGCGCCTGACGCCGCCGACGGGCAACCCGTGGCGGGCGCGCGTGCGGCCCGGTGGTTTTGATTTCGAGGCGGGAGGTGACGCCGCGTTTCTTTGCACCTGGGATGGCGATGTGTGGCGGGTCGAGGGTTTGAACGCCGGGACTGATCTCCGCTGGCGCCGCATCGCTTCGGGCCTTTTCCAGCCGCTCGGCGTCAAGCGGCGCGGCAAAGATGTTTTCGTCACGTGCCGGGATCAGATCGTCGTGCTGCGCGACCTCGACGGCGACGGAGAGGCCGACTTTCTCGAGTGTTTCAACAGCGATCACCAGGTCACCGAGCATTTCCACGAGTTCGCGATGGGCTTGCAGGCGGACGAGGCGGGAAATTTTTATTACGCGAAGAGCGCACGGCACGCCCGCCCGGCGCTCGTGCCGCATCACGGCACCCTCCTAAAGGTGAGCGCCGACGGCGCATCGACAACCATCCTCGCGAACGGGTTCCGCGCGGCGAACGGGGTCTGCCTGAATCCCGACGGGTCCTTCTACGTCACGGATCAGGAGGGGCATTGGATGCCGATGAACCGGGTGAACCGCGTCACTCCCGGGAGTTTCCACGGTAATATGTGGAGCCACGGCGCGCCGGCGGATCAGTCGGATGGGGCGATGGCGCCGCCCGTCTGCTGGATCGACAAGGCCTTCGATCGTTCGCCCGCCGAACTGCTGCCGGTCGAAGGTAGGGCGTGGAGCCGCTGGGCGGGTACCCACCTCAACCTCTCATACGGCGTCGGCCGGCTGGAGGTCTTCTTCAGCGAGGCAGTCGGAGACGGAGTGCAAGGTGCGATGTGCGCGTTGCCGGTGCCGGATTTCCCCACCGGCATTATGCGCGGACGGTTTCATCCGAGTTCGGGCGACCTTTACCTGGGCGGGCTCTCCGCGTGGGCCACCTCGCAGACCCTGCAGGAGGGAGGCTTCTACCGACTGCGGCCAACCGGACGCGCCGCGTGCCTGCCGACCGGATGGCGGGTGGGGGCGGACGCGATTGAGCTCACCTTCAGCGAACCGCCACGGGGGGCGTTGGATGTGTCCCGCTTCACGGTTCGTCGCTGGGACCTGCGGCGCAGCGCCAACTATGGCAGCCCGCGCATCGACGAGCGGACTTTGCCGCTCAGGGCCGTGACCCCGGGAAGCGATTCGCGCGCGGTGCGTTTGGAAATACCGGGGTTGGCGCCGGCGCATGTTGTCGAGATCACTTGCCGCCTCGTGGACGCCGACGGTGCGGAGGTCACGCGCGTGATCACCGGCACAATCCATCGTGTGCCGGGATTTGCCGCGCGGTAGCCGTCAGAACTCGAGACGCAGGGTGAAAGCGGCGTTGCGGGGATCCTCGCGGAACGCGCGGCGGTAGAAGACGGTTCCGGTCACGGTGTCCTCGTCGAGCTTACTCGCGTTGATCGTGCGGTCGTCGAGGATGTTGCTGACGTTGAGCTGGTAGGTGACGCGAGCGGCGTTGACCCAGAGGCCGGCGAGGCCGCGGGTGCGGTATTGGAGGAAGAGGTCCCCGACCGAGCGCGGGTTTCCCCAGAGCGTGCGGCGGGTCGAAAGGATCACCCCGGCGACATTCGCGCTCTGGTAGCGCCAGCCGCCGCCGACGGCGAGGCCCCGCAGCGGGCCGGAGGAAAAGGTGTAACGCGTCCAGAGGTTGGCGCGGTGCGGCCGGTTTCCGTAGGCCTGCTCCTCCGTGAGACGCGTGGTCGCCAGCTCGGTCGCAGACTGGGCGATGCGCTGGGCGACCGTCGTGGTGCCGAGCGTGCCGTTGCGGTCGAAGAGCGGTTGATTAAAGACGGAAGGCCTGCCGGTGCGGCTCGTGTAGACCGTGTCCAAAGCCTTCCAGAGGGCGAGGCGCTCCTCCCACCACGGCACTCCCTCCTGGAAGACATTCGTGCGCGTGCGATCGGTATAGGCGTAGCTGGCGCGGAGCGTCCAGTTGCGCGAGAGGTTCGCGGAAAGCTCCGCTTCGACGCCGCGGCTCACGCGGTCGCTGAGGTAAGAGTCGGCGGTGCTGAAGTAAGTGGAGGTGAGGTCCGCAAGGTTGGTGACCGGTGAGCCGGCGGGCAGGCTGGCGACGCCGGCTTGCCGGAAATAGTATTCGAACGAGGACATCACGTCGTTGTTCGGCTGCACGAACACGGCCGCGCCGCCCTGGATGCGGTCGCCCAGCATACGCGAGTCGTACGCCTTCACGGAGCCGCTCAGGCGGTTCTCCAGAAAACTGAAAGCCACGCCGTAATCGAAGCCTTCGCCGCGGAAGGGCGGCGGGGTGAGGTCCTCGGGCAGGGCGGATCTGTTCCGTTCGCCGAGGCCGACGCTATTGGAGTAGTTGGCGGAGAGGGAGAAGTGGCGCGTGAGGTGCAGCACCGCTCCGAGCGAGCGGCGCAAGCCGCCGCTGGCACTGGAGGAGTCCCAGTTCCGGCCTAGAGCCGAGAACACGGCCTGGTCTGCCGCTGTCGCGAGCCGGTACTTGCCCGTTGCGGTGTCACGGAGCACCCGCGGACCGCGGGCGAGGATGTTGTCGTCGCGGACGCCGAGCGTCGTCACCAGCCTGCCGCCGAGAAAATAGCTCTGGGCGACCGCCATCAGCGAATCGATGGTGATGCGGTCGTCGAAGTCCCGGTCGTTCGGCGCCGCCCAGTCGGTGCGCAGCGAACCGACCCCGGGGAACGTCGAGGTGAAGCTCTCGAGGTTGAAGGGATTTCCCGGCTGATACCCCGGGGTGTAATCCGCGAACGGCCCCGCGATGCGGAAGTAGCGGCGGCGGAAAACCTGGTTGGCGGCGTTTTCCGCGGCGCTGTTGAACGGGCGGTTGGCCCACACCTCCCGGGAGCGAAGACGGGACTCGCGGTTGGCGGCGTGCTCGAACATCGCGGCCAGACGGTGGCGGCCCCAGCGGCGTCCGAAGTCGGCCTCGTACGAGAGGGAGGCGCGCAGCGTTCGGTTGTCGTTGCGGCGCTGCAGGCGGAGGTAGTTGTCCTGGCTGAAGTAGTAACCATTGCCGAAAAAGTAGGGATTCAGGCGTCCGTCGGGCAGGCGGTAATTGAGGTCTGCGCGCAGGTCCGGGTTCTGCGCGACAATAGTGTCGCTGTGCCGTTGGGACTGGTTGGTGGCCAGCTCGAGGTAGAAGTTCCGTGCGAGCCGATGATTGATGATTCCCGTCAGGTTGCTGGTGAACACCGCGGCGCGCTCGCCCGCGCCCGAGGAGGTCACGGCCCCGAAGGGAATGTATCCCTCGTGCACGATCGTGTTCTCCGGGCTGGTGAAGACGCTGGCGGCGCTGGCGAGGGTGATCCGGTTCGCGCTCGCGGAGGTGCCCTCCCAGAGCTGCGGCGGTGCGGAGAGGTCCTGGCCATAGACGACCACGTTGCGGTTGCTCACGTTGCCGGTGCCCGCGGTGGCGGCGACGAGCGCGGAGCCATCGGCGTTCTCGTAGCGCTCGAGCGTCTGGTTCCAGCGGATGCGACCGGCGCGTAATCCGCCGTCAAATCGGGTGAGGAAATCGAGGTGGTTCCACGGGCGACCGGAGACGCCGGCGGTGTGGCTGTGCTCGTAGGAAACCGTGGCGTCGGTATCGCGACGAAGCTGGAATTTCAACGCGAGGGTCGCCGCGCGCACGTCGGTATACTGGTGCGGCTGCGGAGAACCCTTGCGGTCCCAGACCCCCATCGCGCGCAGGGAGAGGCGGTCACGGACAAGGACGTGGTTCACGTCGAGCGCGGCGCGTTGGGTGCTCTCGCCGCCCACCTTCAGGTCCAGCGTGGTCAGTCCGCGTGTCAGGAGGGGCTGGCGCGTACGGAAGTTCAAGTTGCCGCCCGCGCTGCCGGTGCCGAAGAGGATCGCGTTCGGGCCGCGGGTCGAGCCGACGCGCTCCGTGTTGTAGGTGTTGGGCTGGCCGGCGTTCTGGAAGCCATCCACCGATGTGGTGCCGGGCAGGCCGCGCACGTTGAACGTGAGGCCCTGGTCGCCGAACATGTTGGCCTGTGCGCCGCCGCCGCCGGATTCGTCGCCGCCGACCGTCACTTCCGCATTGAGGTCGTAGCGCAGCACTTCCTCCAGCGACGTGGCGGCGAGGTCGTCGAGCAGATCGCGCGTGAACACACTGACCGCACCGGGTGTGTCGCGGAGCGCCGTGTTCAGCCGGCTGCCTTCCATCGTGTTTGTCGCCGCGTAGCCGGTGTCGGACTGTTCCGTCACGACGAACGGGGACAGTTCGATCTTCTCGGCGGGCGGTTGGGCGGGGGCGGCAGCGAAGCCGGTCGCGCAGGCGACCACGGCGCAGCCCGCGGTGAAGGCGCGCAGGGCGGAGTGCATGGGGGTATTGTGGCGGCCGGTGCGGCCGCCGGGGTTGCGCGAAGGTCTGTGCTCCTCCGGCGACCACGTCAAAACCGGATGCTGAAAATCAGCCCCGGCGC
Organism: Opitutales bacterium; assembly: GCA_964229935.1. Taxonomy (GTDB): domain Bacteria; phylum Verrucomicrobiota; class Verrucomicrobiia; order Opitutales; family Opitutaceae; genus ER46. The sequence continues at coordinate 213 of CAXRGI010000295.1, read as the reverse complement.
GTCTGGAAATCCCGCCGCTGCACTTTGGTCACGCTTTGCGTGACAAACCCGGCGCCCCGCCTCAGCGGCCGTTCACGTCCTTGATGCGGGCGTCGAGTCCGAGCTCGCGGCGGGCGCCGCGGATCACGCGGTCCCAGTCGAGGGCCGGGCCGGGGTCGATCTTGTTCGTCTGCACGTGGTAGTGGCCGAGCACCCCGGCGTACGCCTTCCACG
>CAXRGI010000294.1:0-3918 GCA_964229935.1 Opitutales bacterium | reverse complement strand
TGTTCGCCGAACGTGAGCTCCGGCAGCATGACCGGCAGGTAGGTGTTGTTGGGCCAGTCGAATATGCCGGGGCTGTGCGGGAATGAGAGGGAGTCGCTGGTGACCGTCGTGCCGGAGCTGACGAGCGGGATCTGCAGGTGCAGGCCGGACTCGGCGTCGCGGTAAAGGAAGAGGCCCTGCTCCTTGCGGTTGGACTTGTCGAAGATGACGAAGCGGCCGGAGGTGCGCGGCGGCTCGACGCGCGGGGCGCCGGCGGGCATCTGGACGGTCTTCGCGAGGCGTGACCACTGGCAGAGGTAGCGGGCGGCGTCGAAGTTGGCCATCCGCGTCGTGTGTTGCACGTAGGCGGTGCGCTCCTCGTCGCGCAGGTCGAGGAAACCATGCTCCTGGTCGAGATAAGTCTCGTAGAAGAACATGAACAGCCGGCGCAGGATGTCGTAGTATCGCGTCTTCTGGTCGTCGGGGATCCAGCCGTCGCGCAGGCCCTGCAGGATGAGACTGATGCAGTGCATCTGGCCGTAGGCGCCGGCGGCGCGGCCGAACGCCCAGCCGAGCCCGTCATGGCGGACGAGGTCGGGCATCATCTTGATGTATTTCTCCGCGTAGGTGCGGAGGGTGGGCAGCTTGCGGTCGCGGACGCCCGAGTTGGCGTGCAGTTGGAGGGCGGAGCGCGCGAAGACGAACGCCATCACGCCGTAGAGGTTGAAATTGCCGCCGAACCCCTCGGTGGAGTCGTCGAAAAACCCGGCCGAGCTGGTCTGGTTGATGCGGTCGCACATCCGCTCGATGAGCCGCGAAGTCTCGTCCTTCTTGGAAAGCCCGAGGCTGAAGCGGGCGACGGCCTTGGCGATGTTGAAGGCCTGCCAGTGGTTGTCGTAGTCGCTGCGGTGGAGCAGGGCCTTGTCGATCCGCTGCTGAGTCTCCTCGACGAGGCGTTCCCAGACGGGGTTGCGCTCCTTGGAGGGGCCGAAGGCAAGTAGCCCGAGCGCGGCGTACGCGAGGCCGTTCTCGGCGGCCGGCTCGGTGAACATCTGAGCGGTGATGCAGCGGGCGGCGAGGTCGACAATGTCGTGGCCGCCGAGGGTCGTCTCACCGGTGGCGCGGTAGAACTCGCCGAGTGCGAAGGCGACGTGGCCGGGCTCGTCGGGACGGGTTTGCTCGTTGTGGGCGGGAAGGACGGTGCCGTCGGGCTGAATTGAGCCGATGTTGTGGGCCAACATCGAGCGGGCCATGTCGAGACACTGCTCGGAGAAACTATGCATGCGGTGGTTTGCGGAGAGCGTTAGACGCCGGTCAGGCGTCCGGGGAAACGTTGAATTTCAGAAGTTTGCGGGGAGGAGCAAGAGGTAATTGCCCCGGATCAGCGCGCGATGAGTTTCAGGAACTCGGCGTTGGACTTGGTCTTGGAAAGACGTGCGATCATGGTGTCGGTCGCCTCCTCGATCTTCTGCTGCACGAGCGCGCGGCGGAAGAAATGGATACCCTCGAGGGTCTTGGCGTCGATCAGCAGCTCCTCCTTGCGGGTGCCGGAGGCGCCGATGTTTATGGCCGGCCAGAGGCGCATCTCGGCGCACTTGCGATCGAGGACGAGCTCCATGTTGCCGGTGCCCTTGAACTCCTGGAAGATGACGTCGTCCATGCGGCTGCCGGTCTCGACCAGGACGCTCGCGACGATGGTGAGCGAACCGGCCTCCTCGGTGCGGCGGGCGGTGGCGAAGAGCTGGCGCGGCTTCTCCAGGGCGCGGACGTCGAGACCGCCGGAGCCGGTGCGGCCGGAGTTGCGGGCGGTGTTGTGCGCGCGGGAGAGGCGCGTGATGGAGTCGACGAAGAGCACGACGTCGCGGCCGGCCTCGACGAGACGCTTGGCGCGCTCGATGCAGAGGTCGGCGATGCGGATGTGGTTCTCGATCTGCTCGTCGTTGGAGGAGGCCCAGATCTCGGCGGCGGAGACGCTGCGGCGGAAATCGGTTACTTCCTCCGGGCGCTCGTCGATGAGCAGGATCATGACGTGGCACTCGGGATTGTTCTCGAGGACGCCGAGAGCCATGTCGCGGAGCAGGGTGGTCTTGCCGGTGCGCGGCGGGGCCACGATCAGACCGCGGGTGCCCTTGCCGATCGGGCAGAAGAGGTCGACCGCGCGGGAGGTGAGGCGGCCGTCCTTCATTTCCATCTTCAAGTGCTGGTTGGGCGAGATGGTGGTGAGCGTGGTGAACTCGACGAGCGCGCGGCGGTTCTCCAGTGGAACACCATCCACCGTCTCGATGAACCGCATCTTGGGGTTGGGGAAGCGGCCGTCGGGCGGGAACGCGGTGCCACCGATCACGGAACCGGCGCGGAGTTTGAAGCGGCGGATCAGCTCCTTCGGCACAAAGGTGTCCGTCGGGCGGCGTTTGCAGCCGCGCTTCAGGTCGATCAGCTGGCCGTTGCCGCCGCGTTGCAGATCGATGTCGAGCACGCCCTCAACGCGGATGGTGTTCTCAACCGGGGCGGGCGCCGGTGCGGCGGCCGGGGCTGAGACGGGAGGGGAGGCCTGGGCGTCGACGTTCGGCGGCGGGGTCGCTGCGACGGGAGTGGGTTCGGCTTGGGCCGGGGCGGGTTTCTTTTCCATGACAAACGTAAGTACAGGTGGGCCCCGAGACTTGACGCTTTGAAAACTCTGCGCGGGATAAGGAGCGATTGTTGTGCCCTTAAACCCTTAATCCGACACGCACGTGCCAGATCAGACGATTACCTCAGTTTCCCGGGAATCCCGGAAGTTCAGGCCTTCGGCCGAGTTCAAAGCCCAAGCAAATCTTGGGAGCGAAGCTCTGTACAAGAAGCTGTACGCCGAGTCTGTCAATAGCCCAGAAAAGTTCTGGGCCCGGCAGGCCAAAGAGCACCTGGTTTGGCGAAAGCCCTTCAAGAAGGCCCTGAAATGGGATCCGCCGCACGCGCAATGGTTCACCGGCGGTAAGCTGAACGTCGCCGAAAACTGCCTCGATCGCCATCTCGGCACCCATCGCGAGAACAAGGCCGCGATCATATTCGAGGGTGAGCCGGGCGATGTCCGCACGATCACTTACAAGCAGCTCCACTTCCACGTCTGCCGCGTGGCCCACATCTTCCAGAACATGGGGGTGGGCGAGGGGGATCGCGTCGCCATCTACATGCCGATGATCCCCGAGGCGGTCGTCGCCATGCTGGCCTGCGCGCGCGTTGGAGCTGTCCACACCGTCGTCTTCGGCGGCTTCAGCCCCGAGTCGCTCAAGGACCGCATCAACGACTGCAAGGCCAAGCTCGTCATCACCGCCGACGGCGGCTGGCGTCGCGGCAAGGTCATCGAGCTCAAGGCCAACGTCGACAAGGCCCTGGAGGGCACGCCGTCCGTTCAGTCCGTCATCGTCGTCAAACGCTGCGGCAACCCGATCAACATGGTCGAGGGCCGCGACGTCTGGTGGAAGGACGCCTGGGTCGGCGCCCCCAACACCCACAAGGCCAAGGCCTTCGACTCCGAGCATCCGTTGTTCATTCTCTACACGAGCGGCTCGACCGGAAAGCCCAAGGGCGTGTTGCACACCAGCGCTGGCTACCTGCTCGGGGCCAAGCTGAGCTCGCACTACGTTTTCGACCTCAAGGAGAACGACCGCTACTTCTGCTCGGCCGACATCGGCTGGATCACCGGCCACAGCTATGTCGTCTACGGTCTCCTGAGCAATGGTGCCACGGTCTTCATCTATGAGGGCGCGCCCAATCACCCGGAGCCCGACCGCTTCTGGGAGATGATCGACCGCCACGGTCTCACCATCCTCTACACCGCGCCCACCGCGATCCGCGCGTTCATGCGCTGGGGTGACAATTACGTCCTGCGCCACCGGCTCGATTCCCTCCGCCTGCTCGGCAGCGTCGGCGAGCCGATCAACCCCGAGGCTTGGATGTGGT
>CAXRGI010000293.1:0-80718 GCA_964229935.1 Opitutales bacterium | reverse complement strand
GAGGTTTTGCAGCGCGAGTTTGGGCGAGGCGAGTCGCTCCAGGTGCGCCGGGTCCTCCAAGTCGACATAGTTGAGCTCCTCATTGAAGGGGAGGAGGCCCGAAAAGGCGATTTGACGGGCAAGCGTGGTCTTACCCGACTGCCTCGGGCCTAGTAACGCAACCACCTTGGCCTCGCTAAAGTGATTACAAATGCGTTCCGTAAAGACCTTTCTATCCATTGGATACATTAGATAATGAAAAACCGGCACTTAGTACAGGTTTTTCATGTTCAGCGAGCGCTCCGCCGGACGGCGCCATCGCCAACACTACGATCCCAGTTGAACTCCCCTGAAATCGAAGCGGGTTTCGGGCCCCGCGCTGGAAGGGAAAAAGGTCGTTGGCACTCAACCCACGCAGCGCAAAAGGCGAGTGGGCGAAGGAGAAACGTCGCGTCTCACCGTCGGTCCGCACACGCGGATCGCGGCCTCACGCGGGGATTGCCAAGGGCGCGGGCGCTCCTGCTACTGGCGGACTCGAAATCGCGCATGTCTTCCGCCGCATCCGTTCCTTCCGCCGTTCCTTCCGGCGCCACCGCGCGTCTCGGCATCATCGGGGGCGGGCAGCTCGCGCGCATGACCGCCCTCGCGGCCGCGCCGCTGGGGGTGGATGTGTCTGTGATTGAAAAGGCGCCGCTCAGCCCCGGAGCCCAGGTCGTGCACCGCTCGGTGACGGGCGACTGGTCGGATCCCGCGGTGCTCGCACGCTTCGCGCAGGGGCTCGATGTGATCACGCTCGAGAACGAGTTCATCGACGCGGGTCTGCTGCGCGGGCTAGAGGAGACCGGGGTGCCCGTTTTTCCAACGTGGGGCACGATGTCGCTCACGCAGGATAAGCTCATCCAGAAGCGCACGCTGGCCTCCGCGGGACTGCCGGTGCCGGAGTTTCGGGAAGTCGCAGCGCCTGCCGATGTCATCGCGGCGGGCGCCGCACTCGGCTGGCCGCTCGTGCTCAAGGCCCGGCGCAACGGTTACGACGGGAAGGGTAATTTCACGCTGCGTTCGGCCGCCGACGTCCCGGCGGGCTGGGAAAAACTCGGGGGCGGTCGCGTGGCGCTCTACGTCGAGGCGTTCTGGCCGTTCCAGTCGGAGCTGGCCGCGATTGTCACGCGCGGTCGCAACGGCGAATCCGTCATCTATCCGGTGGTCGAGACCATCCAGCGCGACCACATCTGCCATGAGGTGCTCGCGCCTGCGCCGGTCTCGCCGGCCATTGCGGCGCGCGCGGCCGACGTCGCGGGCCGCGCGGTGGCGGCGGTGGGCGCCGTGGGGAGCTTCGGCGTCGAGATGTTTCTTTCGGCCGACGGGCGGCTCGCGGTGAACGAGCTGGCGCCGCGCGTGCACAACTCCGGCCACTACACGATCGAGGGCTGCGTTTGCTCGCAGTTCGAGAACCACGTGCGGGCCGTGCTGGGCTGGCCGTTGGGTCGGCCGGATCTCGTCGCGCCGGCGGTCGTGATGGTCAACCTGCTCGGCAAGCGTTCGGGCACGGGTCGCGCGGAGGGCCTCTCGGCCGCCCTCGCGGTCGAGGATGCCCACGTGCACCTGTACGGCAAGGCGACCTCGGCGGCGGGGCGCAAACTTGGCCACGTGACCGCCCGGGGCCGCGACCTCGCGGAAGCCCGCGAGCGCGCGCGGCGTGCGGCGACCGCCATCAGCTTCGGAGACTCCACCTGAAAAAGACCCCGCGTCCCCTCGTCGGCATCATCATGGGCAGCGATTCTGACTGGCCCACCATGGAGGCCGCCTGGCAGGTGTGCACCGAGTTTGGCGTGCCCTGCGAGACGCGCGTGGTGTCGGCCCACCGCACGCCCGACGACATGTTTGCCTACGCCAAGACGGCCCAGCGCCGCGGGCTGCGGGTGATCATCGCCGGGGCCGGCGGCGCCGCGCACCTGCCGGGCATGGTCGCCAGCCAGACCACGCTGCCAGTGGTCGGTGTGCCGGTGGAGAGCAAGAGCCTGAAGGGCCTCGATTCGCTGCTATCGATCGTGCAGATGCCGGGAGGCATTCCGGTCGCCACCGTCGCCATCGGCGGCGGGCGCAACGCGGGGTTGCTCGCCGTATCCATCGTGGCTTTGGGCGATGCGCGGCTGACCGCCCGCCTCGCGGTCTTCCGGCGGAAGCTCGCGGCCGAGTCGCGCGCACGGGGCCGCAAGCTCCAGGGCCGGGTCGCGCGCGGCGCGGCGTGACCGCGCACCGGCGGGGTTAGATGGGTGCGAGAGGAAGTGAGGTGCTCCTCGTACCGCGCCTCAGACTCGCTTCGCGGGTGAGTAACCACGGATGGGGAAAGAGTGGGAGACAGGTGTGGGTGGGAAAGAGCAAGACGCTCCGCCGCAGCGTGGCGCGGTCAGGCTGAATGGCGGTGGGATCGTGACGCTGTTGCGGAACAGCTCCGCGAGGGTTCAACCACGAATAGGCACGAACGGACACGAATAAGGAGTGCTTGGTGTAGCCGCGGCTGGCAGCCGCGGACGATTTCCAGATTCGCTCTTCCCCCGAAGCCCCGAGCTACTGACTTCAGGATTCTTCTCCTCCGTTATCTCCGTTTGCTCCTGTGCTCTGCTCCGGGCCGTTCCGAAAACGGGGTTCGCGCGGCTTCGATCGTCCGGCGGAAAGGCCCTGAGCGCCGCGGCGGCCGCGGGGCGAACTTCGTCCTCGTCAAGGTGCGGGAGTTTCCGGATAACCGCCGGTCCCATGAATCCCGTGCTGAAGCTTCTGATCGACGGCGGCAGCCTCACGACCTCCCAGATGGCGAAGGTCGCGGGGCTGACGGAGTCCGAGGTTAATCAGCACCTGGAGCAGCTGAAGGCGGAGAAAATCTTCCTCGGCTGGCGTCCGGTGCTCGATCTCTCCCGGGAGGCCGCCGCCGCCGCCGCTGTTCGCGCCGTGATCGAGGTGAAGGTCACGCCGGAGCGGGGCGGGGGATTCAACCGTTTCGCGGAGCGCATCGCTCGCTTCGACGAGGTGGAGTCGTGCTACCTGATGTCAGGCGGATACGACCTGCTTGTGTTCGTGCGCGGCGGCTCGCTCCAGAAGGTCGCGGCGTTCGTGTCGGAGAAGCTCTCGACCGTCGAGGGCGTCCTCTCGACGTCCACCCACTTCATGCTGCGCTGCTACAAGGAGCAGGGTTTCCTGCTCGACGGCGGCGAGGCGCAGACCGCGCGGCTCACCGTCGCGCCCTGAACGCAACCGCACGCACCATGAGCACCGATCCGAAACGATGGGTGGCGGGACACGTGTCCGCGCTGCCCAAGAGCGGTATCCGCGACTTCTTCGAGCTGGTCGCGAAAATGAAGGGTCAGGACGTCATCTCCCTTGGCGTCGGCGAGCCCGACTTCGTCACCCCGTGGCACGTCCGCGAGGCCGCGATCTACGCGCTGGAGAAGGGCAAGACCTACTACACGTCCAACCTCGGCACCATCGAGCTCCGGCGCGCGATCTCCACCTACGTCGAGCATCACTTCGGCGTGGTCTACCGTCCCGAGGATCAGGTGATCGTGACGGTGGGCGTGAGCGAGGCGCTGGATCTGGCGTTCCGCGCGTTCTGCAACCCGGGCGACAAGGTGATGTTCCACCAGCCCTGCTACGTGAGCTACCACCCGAGCATCTCGCTGGTGCACGGGCAGGGGATCGCGGTGCCGACCTACGCCAAGGATAACTTCGCGCTCACCGCCGAGGCGCTGCGCGCCGCGTGGCAGCCGGGCGCCAAGATCCTGATGCTCAACCTGCCGTGCAATCCCACCGGCGGCACGTGCACGCGCGAGCAGGTCGAGAAAATCGCCGCGTTCTGCCGCGAGAAGGATCTTCTCGTGCTGAGCGACGAGATCTACTCCGAGCTCACGTTCGAGGGCACGCACACGAGCATCGCCAGCCTCCCGGGCATGGCGGAGCGCACCATCTTCCTGCACGGCTTCTCCAAGGCCTTCGCCATGACCGGCTGGCGCATCGGCTACGCCTGCGGCCCGGCCGACCTCATCGACGCCATGATGAAGGTGCACCAGTACGCCATGATGTGCGCCTCGATCATCGCGCAGGAGGGCGCCCTCGAGGCCCTCAAGAACGGCTGGGACAACGTCCTCGCCATGCGCGAGCAGTACCATCGCCGGCGCGATCTCATCGTGCGACGCTTCAACGAGTCCGGCCTCCGCTGCCACTCGCCGCGCGGCAGTTTCTACGCGTTCCCCGACATCACCGCCACCGGCCTCTCCGAGAAGGATTTCTCCGTGGGCCTGCTCCAAAAGGAGAAGGTCGCGGTGGTTCCCGGCGTCGCCTTCGGCGAGAACGGCCGCGGGCACGTCCGCGCCTGCTTCGCCACCGGCTACGACCAGATCGTCGAGGCCTGCGACCGCGTTGATCGTTTCGTCCAGTCGGCGCCCGGCCGGTCGGCTTCCCGCTGATCGTCCGGTTCCGCGCCCTCCCTCATCAACCTACTGTCCGCGCTCCCATGCCTCGCATCGTCGCCATTGTGGGCCGGCCCAACGTCGGCAAAAGCCGCCTGTTCAACCGGCTCGCCCGCCAACGCATCTCCATCGTGCACGACCAGCCGGGCGTCACGCGGGATGTGATCTCCACCGAGGTCGCCGACGGCGCGTACACGCTGCTCGACACCGGTGGGCTCGGCTACAAGGGCGAGGACACCCCCGCCGCGCTGACCCGCGCCTCGGAGCAGCAGGTCGAGTTCGCGATCTCGGCGGCGGACCTGATCCTGTTCGTCGTCGACGGGCTGGGCGGCGTCACGTCGCTCGACGAGAAGATCGGCGCGATGCTGCGCAAGGGTCGCAAGCGCGTGCTGCTGGTCGTGAACAAGGCCGATTTCGGCGACGAAAAAGTCGCGCTCGACGAGGTCTACCGCCTCGGGCTCGGGGAGCCGCTGCGCGTCTCGGCTGAGCACGGCCGCGGCGAGTCCGACCTGCGCGCGGCGATCCTCGCGGCCCTCGGGCCGGCGCCGGAGGTGACCGAGGAGGCCCGCACCGCGCGCGACCCGCTTTGCGTGTGCTTCATCGGCCGGCCCAACGTTGGCAAATCCTCCCTCAGCAACCGCCTGCTGAAGAGCGATCGCCTGATCGTGAGCCCGGTGCCGGGAACGACGCGCGACGCGATCGAGCTGCCGTTCGAGTTCCTCGGCCGCGACGGCAAACAGTACCCGTTCAAGCTGATCGATACCGCCGGCATCAAGGCCGCGACCAAGCTCGCCTCGCCGGTCGAGTACTTCTCGCGGCTGCGCTCGCTCGACGCGGTGAAGAAGACCGACGTTGTCTTCGTGGTGCTCGACGCCTTCGAGGGCGTGACCCAGCAGGACAAGGCGATCGCCGGCGAGGCCGTGAAGGAGGGCAAGCCGATCGTCGTCGTCGTGAACAAGTGGGACCTCGTGCAGGAGGCCTTCCGGAAGCAGGGCGGTTTCGAGCCTTACGACAGCGAGCGGGACTACCGCGAAAAATACGAGAAGGCGCTGTTCGACCGCCTGTTCTTCACCCCGGGTTCCCCGGTGATCTTCGTCTCCGCGCTCAGCGGGCATGAGATCGACCGCATGCTCAACGCTGCGGTGCGCCTGCACCGCACGCTCGACAAGAAGATCCCGACGGGTCGCCTGAACCAGACGCTCGCCTATCTGGCGGAGCGCAACCCGCCGCCGGCGATCTCCGGCCGTCGATTCCGCATCTACTACGCCACGCAGACCGGCAACCGGCCCTTCCGCATCCGGCTGTTCTGCAACCGCGAGGAGAAGCTCTCCGAGTCCTACCGTCGCTACCTGGAGGCCGGACTGGTCGACGAGTTCAGCCTCAATGGCTGCCCGATCCACTTCGACCTCGTCGGTAAGGAGCGGGACAGCGAGCGCATCGCGCGCATCGAGGCCAGCGCCGCCCAGGCCGCCTCCGGCGCCCGCCCCAAGTGGCGGAAGGCCGAGAAGGCCGGTGGTTTGGACGAATGACCCGCCGCGGCGGGATGAATAATTTTTAATCCGCGCCAGCGCCGTGGCGTCATGTGCCCGTGGTTTCGTGGGTCATGAAGTCCGGTTTCGTGCGCGCGTTTCTGCTCGGACTGGTCGTGGCCGCCGTTTGCGCGGGAGCCGAGTCCGCCCAGGCCCCCGCCGGCAAAGGCCGGGGAAAAGGAAAGGGGGGCGGGACTCCCGGAGTGGTGAAACCGACCCTGGCCGACACGGTCCGGGCGAACATCTACGCCGACAACTGGTTCATGCTGTACATCAACGGCCGGCTGGTGGCCGTGGATCCGATCGACTTCATCCCCCACAATGTGGTGTCGGTCGATATCCTGCCGGAATACCCGATGACGATCGCAGTGATGGCCAAGGACAACGCCGACCCCCGCACGGGCACCGAGTACGGATCGAGCATCGGCGACGGCGGCTTTGCCCTGAAGTTCGGCGACGGCACCGTCACCAACGCCAGCTGGAAGGCGAAGTCGTTTTTCCGCGGCCCCTTGAACCGCGACCCCGCGAACCCGAAGGTCGAGCACACGCCGATCCCGGCCGACTGGTTTGCGGTCGACTTCGATGACTCCGGCTGGGAGCGCGCCACCGAGTACACCGAGGAGCGCGTGAACCCGAAGGAGCCGTTCTACAAAGCCGACTTCCAGGGAGCGAAGTTCATCTGGACCGGCGATCTCGACCTCGACAACACCGTGATCTTCCGCACCCGCGTCGAGAAACCCGGCTGGAAGCCGCGCTGGAACACCAAGCCGGATCTCGATGTGACGGGCGCTCCGGCGCGCTGAGGACAACGCCATGAAGACCACTTTCCACCGCCTCTGCCGCGCCTCACGTGCGGTCGCTTTCCTCGCCGGCGCCTCCACCGCTTCCTTCGCGCACCTGACCGGTGACGGCGCCCACGACGCGATCGACCGCCGCGTCGCGCGCGAGTTCCGTCCCGAGCAGGTCTCCTTGTACCTGCCGCCGTTGCTGGCGCAACTGGGCGCAGCCTCCCCGTCGGCCGATCTGCCGTCCGCGGCCGCCGCGTTTGGCAGGTTCGCCCCGGTGGTGCGGGTGCGAGCCGACTCCGACTTCCTGTATGTCGAGTCTAACGGCCTTCCCGCGCACAACATGATGGTGGGGATCACCGCATGGCAGCAGCAGGTGCCGCTGCCGCAGCCGTACCGCGGCGCCAACGCGTGGCGCATCCCGCTGCGTCCGGTGCCGGCGCCGGACGGTGGCGTGACCATCCGCGACCGCTTCCTGCGCGGAGCGATCGCCCTCGCGGCGAACGGCATCCCGATTTTCAACCCGCAGAACAACCGCGGCGCGGTCTCGCAGGAGATCGGCGAACTCGACCAGTGGGGCGGGCATTGCGGCCGGGCCGATGATTACCATTACCACGTCGCGCCGCTGCACCTGCAGGCGGTGCTGGGCAAGGCGCTGCCGGTGGCGTACGCGCTCGACGGCTATCCGATCCACGGTCTCACCGAGGCGGATGATTCCGAGCCCAAGGGTCTGGACCGCTGGAACGGGCACGATCACGCGCCGATCGGCTACCACTACCACGCCACGGCGAAGTACCCTTATCTGAACGGCGGCTTCCGCGGCGTCGTGACCGAGCGCGAGGAGCAGGTCGACCCGCAGCCGCGGGCGCAGGGCGTGCGCGAAGCGCTCCAGGTGCTGCGCGGCGCGAAGATCACGGGCTTCAAAACGATCACGCCGGAAAAGTCCTATGCGCTCCAGTACGACGTCCGCGGCAGTGCGGGCGCCATCGACTATGAGCAGGTCGGCGAAGGGGTCTGGAAGTTCCGGTTCACGGCGACCGACGGCACCGTGCGCGAGGAAACGTACCGCGCCGGCGACCGCCGCGGCGGCGGGGGCGGCAAGGGCAAGGACGGCAAGAAGAAGCGTGAGGAGGAATAACCATGATGATCATGACCAGGAGACGGTTCGGACGGGCGGTGCTCACATCGCTCGTGCTAGCGGGTAGCTCGACCGGCGCGATGCGAGCCGCCGACGCGGCGCCGCCGAATTTCGTGGTGTTGATGGCCGAGGCCCAGGGTTGGGCGCAGACCTCGGTGCAGATGGACGACCGGGTGCCGGCCTCGCGCAGCCGGGTCTTCAGCACGCCGGCGCTGGAGCGGCTGGCGCGGAGCGGGATGCGCTTCACCTACGGCTACGCGCTGTCCCCGCGGTGCACCCCTTCGCGCGCGGCCCTGTTCACCGGCCGGGGTCCGGCCGCGCTGCGCATGACCTACGTGGGTGCCGGACGCGACGGCGGCACGCCGCGGACCGCGCTCATTCCGCCGGAGCCGTTGCTGGAGATGCCGACGGGGGAACTCACGGTCGCCGAGTTGCTGAAGGAGAACGGCTACACCACGGCCCATTTCGGCAAGTGGCACGTCGGGCGGACCGATCCGGCGCGGCATGGTTTCGACGCGAGCGACGGCGCGACCTCGAATGGCGGTCCCGACAACGTCGCCAGCCCCAATCCGAAGCAGGCCTTCGGCATGACCGAGCGCGGCATCGCGTTCATGGCGAAGGCCAAGGCCGCCGGGAAACCGTTCTACCTGCAGCTCTCGCATTATCCCAACCAGGAGCGGAAGGAAGGTGCGCGGCCCGGGCGCGATTCCGCCACGGCCGACGCCGATGAGATCGACAAGACCTTCGGCCTGCTGCTCGACGGCATCGAACGGCTCGGGCTGACGGGATCGACGTACATCTTCTACACGGCCGACCACGGAGGGCAGGGCCGCACGAACAATGCGCCCCTTTCGGGCGGCAAGGGCTCGGTGCTCGAGGGCGGTTTGCGCGTGCCGTTTCTCATCAGCGGTCCCGGCATCGCGGGCGACGTCTGCTCCCGGGTGCCGGCGACGGCCTGCGATATCCTGCCGACGATCGCGGAGCTCGCGGGCGCGAAGACGCCGCTGCCGGCGGGGGTGGAGGGCGGCAGCCTCGTGGCGGTGCTGCGGGATCCCGCCGGCCGCGGGGCGGTGCGGCGCACGCGGGAGGAGCTGGTTTTCCACTTTCCGCACTACGATCTCGGGAACGGCGGTCCCGCCACGGCCATCCTGCTCGGCGGCTACAAACTCATCCGCAATTACGAGACGAAGCAGACGCGTCTATTCGAGCTGGAGAAGGATCCCGGAGAATCGCGGAATCTGGCCGGAAGCATGCCGGAGAAAGCGGCGGAACTCGGGGCGCGGCTCGACGCTTATCTCAAGGAGGTGAGCGCGCAGATGGCGCGGCCGAATCCCGATTATGATCCGGCCAAGGCGTCCGATCCGAACGATCCGCGCGAAGGCGGCGAGCGTCGGGGAGGCAAGGGTGGCGGCAAAGGCGGCGGGGGCGGAGGAGGAAAACAGCGATGAACGTTGTCACGAAGTGTCCCCGGCTGGCGTGGGTGTTGGGGTTGACGGTCGCCGCGGCATTGTGCGCCGGTGAGCCGCGGGCCGATGGTGGCCGCAAGGGAGGCGGTGGTGGCGGAGGCGGTCAGGGCCGCGGCGAGGCCAGGATGCCCACGCCCGCCTTCCGCACGGAAGTTCCGGCGCTGGAGTACGACCTGATCCTCGGCCGTCCGACCCGCGATTCCGCGGTGCTCAGCGTGCTCTGCTATCAGGCGCGGGAGGGGCAGGTGGCGTACGGTTTTGCCCCGGGACAGCTGGCCAAGATCACGCCGCCGCGGCGTTTCGCGGCGGGGGAGCCGGTGGAGGTGGCTCTTACCGGCCTGCCGGCCAACGCCCGCGTGTTTTACGAGTTCCGCTCGCGGAGTGGGGGATCCGGTGAATTCGAGCGCACGCCGGAGCGCAGCTTTCACACGGCGCGTCCGGCGGGGGCGGCGTTCACCTTCACCGTGCAGGCCGATCCGCACCTCGATTTTGGCACGGATCCCGCGGTGTACCGCAAGTCGCTCGCCAACGCGCTCGCGGCGCGGACGGATTTCCACGTCGACCTCGGCGACACGTTCATGGTGGACAAGTATCTGAAGTTCACGGACGCCGCGCCCCAGTATCTTGCGCAGCGCCACTACTTCAGCCTCGTGGGGCACAGCGCGCCGGTGTTCCTCGTGCTCGGCAACCACGACGGCGAGCAGCCCGCGCGCGGCGGTTCCGGCCCCGATTCGATGGCCGCATGGTCGAACGGGATGCGGAAGCGGTATTTTCCCAATCCGGTGCCGGACGCCTTCTACACCGGCAACGGCACCGCGCACCCGGAACTGGGCCTGCTGCAGAATTACTACGCCTGGGAGTGGGGCGACGCCCTCTTCATCGCACTGGACCCGTACTGGTACTCCTCGCGCGGCGAGCGCGGGGGCGGCGGGCGGGGCGACAACTGGAACCGGACGCTCGGCCGGGAGCAGTACGAGTGGCTGCGGCGCACGCTCGCGACGAGCCGCGCGCGCCACACCTTCGTTTTCCTGCACCATCTGGTGGGCGGGGAGACCCCCGAGGGCCGCGGCGGCTCCGAGGCGTCGTTTTTCTTCGAGTGGGGCGGCCGTGAACTCGACGGCCGGAACACGTTCGCCCAGAAGCGCCCGGGTTGGGAGGCGCCGATCCACGACCTGCTCGTGCGCCGGGGACCCGCGATTGTCTTCCACGGTCACGACCACCTCTACGTGCAGCAGGAGCGTGACGGCATCATCTATCAGCTTGTGCCGCAGCCCGGGCACCAGCGTTTCGACAACATCCGCAGCCTCGAGGAGTACGGCTACAAGAGCGGCGTGAAGCAGGGCGCGTCGGGTATCCTCCGCGTCGCGGTGGACCCTGAACGCGCGGTGGTCGAGTACGTGCGGGCGTATCCCGACTCCGCGGAAAACGCCACGCGCCGCACCGGCGCCGTAACCCACCGTTACGAGGTCCGGGGTCGCTGAGCCGCGCGGAGCCTCAGCTGCTCCGGGGCGCGGCCGCGGGCAGAGTGGCGACGAATTCCGTGAAATCGGTTTCGGTGCGCCCGAGCACGAGGTCGCCGCCGTGGGCGCGCAGGATCTCGCGGGAGAGGCTCAGTCCCAGGCCGGTGCCGCCGGCGCGGCCACGGGTGCGCGCGGGGTCCCCGCGGTAAAACCGCTCGAACAGCCGCTGGCGTTCGGTGTCACCCAGCCCGGGCCCCGTGTTGCCCACCCGCAGTTCCGCGACGTCCCCCCGGCGGGCCAGCGCCACCCGCACCACACCACCGGCCCGGTTGTACTTCACCGCGTTGCCCACGAGGTTGTGGAGCGCCTGCTCCACGAGAACCCGGTCGGCCGGGACGTCGAGGTGTTCGGGGATTTCCGGCTCGATGCGGAGGGTGGGTGCGAGCGCGGCGCCGTCCTCCAGCACGTCCCGGATCACGGCGGCGAGATCGACGTCGGCGCGCTCCAGGGAGAGGCGGCCGCTGTCGGCAAGGGACAGGAGCAGCAGTTTCTCGAGGATGGCCTTCAGGCGGTGGATCTCCTCGAGGAGACTGGAGCAAAGCTGCTGCTGCGGGGAACCGGAGGGGGCGGCGTGGAGCGCCTGCTCCAGCTCGGCCTGCAGCAGGGCGAGCGGCGTTTTGAGCTCGTGCGAGGCGTCGGCGCTGAAACGCCGGGCCTGGTGGAACGATTGCTCGAGGCGGTCGAGCATCCCGTTGAAGACGGTCACAAGCCGCTCGAATTCCCGGTCGTGGGCGGGGGCGGAGATGCGCTGGCTGAGTCCCTGGGCGGTGATCCCCTCGGCGGCGCGGGTCAGGGCGGTCACCGGGCCGAGGGCGCGGGTCGCGAGCCACCACGCCGCCAACCCGACCACGAGGAGGATGAGCGGGAGCACGGCCAGAAAGCGTTGGCGAAGCCGCAGCAGGTCCTCGTTGGCCTCGTCAAGATTGGCGGCCAGCACCAACCGCGTGTACGGATTGCCCGTGACGAGGACCCGCCAGCTTCCGGTGCCCGCGGCGACGGTCAGTAGCCGGGGATCCCGCACCGGCAGTGGGGGATTGCTGGCGGAGAGGCCCGTTTTGCGCGGCGGTGGCGGCGGGTCGGTGATGACGCGCCCGCCCTCGTACGTTTCGGCCGCGGCAAAGTCCTCCGCCCGCAGTTCCGCCGGCCAACCGGTCGAACGGTAGACCACGCGGTCGTTGTTCCGCACCCAGACCACGTAGGCGGGCGTGCTGTCGCGGCCCGAGACGACGCCGAACGCGGCGTCCAGACGGCCCCAGTGACTGCCGTCCGCCACCCGCCCGAGGTTGGCGCGCGCGATTTGCTGCAGGCTGCGGTCCAGCCGCTCGAGGTTGAGGTCCGAGGTGAGGTTCCAGGCGAGGAAGGCGGCTGCCAGGAGCAGCGCGGCGGTGGAGAGGCCGACCAGGAGGGCCAGCCTGACGCGGAAAGAGGTCATGCTCCGGCGCGGGGAGAGGAGGGAAGGGCGCGCGCGCGGTAGCCCACGCCGCGCACCGTTCCGATCAGCGGATTTTCCTCCCCGTCCTGGAGTTTCCGCCGGAGACGCTGCACGTAGACATCCACCAGATTGGTGCCCGGATCGAAGTGATAGTTCCAGACATGCTCGCAGATCTGCGCCCGGGTGAAGGTCTGGCCCGGCGACCGCATCAGGTAGGTGAGCAGGGAGAACTCGCGGGCGGTGAGCTCCACGGGCTTGCCCGAACGCAGGACCTCGCGGGTGATGAGATTCACGGTGACGGCGCCGTTCTGGAGGAGCGTGAGCGCGTTGCCGGCGGCGCGCCGGGCGACGGCGTGGAGCCGCGCGATCAGCTCGTCCACATAGAACGGCTTCGTGAGGTAATCGTCGGCGCCGAGGTTCAGGCCCTCCAGGCGCTCGTTGAGCGCGCTGCGGGCGGTGACGAGCACCACGGGCACGGCGATCCGGCGGTCCCGCAGGTTCCGCAGGATGCTGAGCCCGTCCCGGCCCGGGACCATGATGTCCAGCACCAGCGCGTCGTAGGAGCGGGTCGACGCGAGCGCGAAGGCGTCGTCGCCATGGTGGCAGAAGTCCACCGCGAAGCCCTGCGCCTCGAGCCCTTTGCGGACCAGCGCCGCCAGCTTCCGGTCGTCCTCGAGCACCAGGATCTTCACTCCGGCAATGAGCGGGTCGCGGGGAACCGGCGCAAGCGGCCAAAAATTAAAAGATGTTAATCCCCGGGCGGGCGGTGAAGCGGATGAAAGGATTTTAACCCGGGCGCGGGCCCGCGGTTCATCCGCCGGGCGCCTGATGGAGGGGTGAAACCACGACTCCGGACCAATGGTTCCATCTGGCTCCTGCTCCTTGCCGTCGCGACTGTTTCCGGCGGCCCGCTGCCCGATACCGGGCAGACCGCCCGCCATACGCGGACATTCGGCGAGGATTCCGACTTCGCGGGCGCGGGACCCCGAATGCGGGACAACGGCGACGGCACCGTGACCGACGAGATCACCGGACTCATGTGGCAGCGGAGCGACGGCGGGGAGATGACCTGGGAAGCGGCGCGGGCCCATGCGCGCGACCTACGGCTGGCCGGCCACGCGGACTGGCGGTTGCCCACAAGCCAGGAGTTGTTCGCGGTGCTCAATCACGGGCGAAGCCGGCCGGCCCTCGATCCCGCGGGTTTCACTCGCACCGCGGCGGAGTACTGGTGGTCAGCCACGAACCGCGCCGGGGACGAATCCCGCGTCTGGGTGGCCAACGCCGGAGGAGGAATCGGTCCCCATCCGGTGCGCGAGACGATCAGCGCGGGCGGCGCGAAGCGATTCCATGCGCTCTGCGTGCGTGGCGCGGCGCCAGCCGAGGGTCCCCGTCTGCGCGCGGGGGCGCCGGGGACAGTCGCGGACGAGGCGACGGGGTTGGTCTGGCAGCGCGAGGCGCCCGCCGAGGCTATGACTTGGGAGGAAGCGCTGGCCTACTGCGCGCGCCTGAATCTGGGCGGGAGCGGGGAATGGCGGCTGCCGAACATCAAGGAACTGCGCTCGCTTTGCGATGACGGAGCATCGCGGCCGTTGTCTCCGGAGTGGTTTCCCGACGCGGCTCCCGGGGCCCATTGGTCTGCCACCAGCGAGAATAACCGCCCCGAGCGCGCATGGCAGGTCTCCTTTGCCACCGGCATCGCGACGCATGCCTTGAAGGGCGAGCGGCTCCTGGTGCGGGCGGTGCGCGGCGGAACCGCGGTGGCTGGTGCGCGTGATAAACCGCCCGTTGATCCCGGACTCGCCCGCCGCCGGGGAGGGGAGTCGGGCAAGGCGGGTGGCGCGCGACGGGGTGAGCCCCGGTGAGGCCCGGGGCCGCGCCCGGACGCCCCTTGCATGAACAACTTTTAATCCAGGCTCCGCCCGCCGCTTCATCTTTTCCGGTCACCTTTTCCCGTGCACCCACGCCTCACCCCTTTTCTGGCCGCGATCCTTTTCCTCCGGTTCCTCGCGATCGTGTCCGCCGCCGAACCCTCCTCCGCGCGCCTCGTCAACGTCTCCGCGCGCGTGGCCCTGGGCGGCACCGCGGGCACGCCCATCCCGGGCTTCGTGGTGGCGGGCACGGGCCAGAAGCAGGTGATCGTGCGCGCCGCCGGGCCCGCGCTTTCCGCCTTCGGCGTAGGCAACGCGCTCGCGGATCCGCGGCTCGGCCTCGTCAGCGGAGGCTCCGTCGTGGCGAGCAACGACAACTGGCTGCCGTCCGACGCGGGCGTCATGGGCGGCGTCGGCGCCTTCGCCTTCGCGAACGGCAGCCGGGACGCCGCTTTGGTGCTGCCCGTGGCCCCCGGTCCGTTCACGGCCCCCGTCACGGCTCCCGAGGGAACCAGCGGGGTCGTCCTGCTGGAGACCTATGACGCCTCGCCGACCGGCTCGTCCTATTTGGTGAACGCTTCCACCCGCGCGTTCGTCGGCACGGGAGACAACGTCCTCATCCCCGGTTTCGTGATCAGCGGTCCCGGGGCCGTGAAGGTGCTCATCCGGGCGGTGGGTCCGACGCTCGCCTCCTTCGGGGTGGGCGGCGTGCTGAACGATCCCACCCTCACGCTGTACCGGGGCAACTCGGCGCTGGGTTCCAACGACAACTGGTCCGCGGCGGCGAATGCGGCCGAGATCGCGGCGGCGGGCGCGGCCTTCGGGGCCTTCAACCTCCCGGCGGGCAGCCGCGACGCCGCGCTCCTCGTCTCGCTCCCCGCCGGTTCCTACTCCGCGGTGGTCAGCGGGGTGAACAACGGCACCGGCACGGCTCTGGTGGAGCTCTACAGCGAGACGCCCGCCCCGGCCGCGTCCTCGACGGCGGGTTTCGTCGTTTCCGCGGTGACGACTGCGCCGGCCGCGCCCAACTTTCTCGACGCCACCACTGTCACGGCCCTGGTGCAGGCCCCCGCCGGGGCGAAGGTCACCGAGGTGCGGCTCTCCTATGCGGCCGGCGGCGCGCCGGTGTCGCTCCCGATGGCCGACGACGGCCGGAGCGGCGACGGGGCGGCAGGGGACGGCGTGTACGGCGCCGTGATTCCCGTCCAGCCCGCGGGCGCGACCGTTTCGTACACGGTCGCGGCGCGCGATGACCGGGGAGGGTCCGCGACCAGCGCGACCAACGCCTACCTGGTGGGCAGCCAGCTCACCGATGCCCTTTTCACCTCGGCGGAGTTTCTCGGGATCCCGACGCAGAAGAGCGTGGCGCTCAACCTCGAGGCCTCGGCGACGCTCGAGGTTTACGCGGAGTACGGCACCGTGTCCGGGGTCTACACGGGCCGCACCTCGGCGGCCACCTACCCCGGAGGCACGCCCATCGAGATCACGCTGCAATCGGCCGACCCCGCCGCGCCGCTCGAGTCGAACCGCCGTTATTTCTACCGGGTCCGCTACCGCGCGCCAGGGGAGTCGGTCTTCCGCGCCCGCGGGGAACGCAGTTTTCGCACGCAACGCCCGCGCGGGGAGACCTTCACCTTCACCGTCACCGCCGATCCCCATCTCGATGAGGTGACGAATCCCGGCCTGCTCCGGCTCGCGATGCGCAACATGGGGGCCGACGCCCCGGATTTCCACGTCGACCTCGGGGACATCTTCATGACGGACAAACTCGCGACGATCCTGCCCGGGATTCAGCTGAACTATGATGCGGTGGAATACCGCGCGGTGGCGCTGCGCGCCTACTTCGAGGAGCTCTGCCACTCCGTCCCGTTCTTCTACACCCTGGGCAACCACGAGGCGGAGTACCGCTACGTGTACGAGGCCGACCGAACGACCGCGCGTAACAGCAACAACAGCTCCTGGAACTTGCTTGCCCGGAAGCTCTACTACCCGACGCCGGTGCCCGACGCCTTCTACTCCGGCAGCCGGGAAACCCGGCAGGTGGCCGGCAAGGACGAGCTGCTGGAGAATTACTACGCCTGGGAGTGGGGCGAGGCCCTGTTCGTGGTGCTCGATCCATTCGGAAACACCACGCAGAATCCCAATTCCAACCCGCCCGACAACTGGCGCTGGACCCTTGGGCGGACGCAATACGACTGGCTCAAGCGCACGCTCGAGGGCAGTCGCGCGCGTTACAAGTTCCTCTTCCTCCACCATCTGGTGGGGGGCACGACCTCCGCCCGCGGCGGCGTGGAGACCGCGCACCGTTACGAGTGGGGAGGCAGGAATCTCGACGGCACCGAGGGATTCGCGGAAAAGCGGCCCGGCTGGGGGCAGCCGATCCACGCGCTGCTGGTCGCGAACAAGGTCAGCGCGGTTTTCCACGGCCACGACCATTTCTACGGCTATCAGACCCTCGACGGCGTTGTCTACCAGGAGTGCCCGCAGCCTGGCACCGGTAACTTCTCCACCGGAAGCTCGCGGGAGGGCGAGTACACCACGGGCGTCATCCTGCCCAACTCGGGGCATCTCCGAGTCACGGTTTCTCCGGCGAACGCCAAGGTGGAGTACGTCCGCGCGGCCTTGCCCACGCAGGAGACCGCCTCCCTGCGCAACCGGACGATCGCCCACACCTACACGATCGCTCCCGCCAACTGAGATTTCCACCCACCCATGAAGATCCTCGCTGCCCTCCTTCATCCCCTGCTGCCGGCCGCCGCCGCGCTGCTCCTCGCCCCCGGCGCGGCCGCCCAGGGGGCGTATCTCGTCAACATCGCGACCCGCGCCCCGGTGGGCGGCGCCGCCGGCACGCCCATCCCCGGCTTCGTGCTCGCCGGAGCGGGCTCCAAGCCGGTGCTCGTGCGCGCCGCGGGCCCGGGGCTGGGCGCCTTCGGCGTCGCAGGCACGCTCGCCGATCCGCGCGTCGAGTTGTTCGGCGGATCCACGCGGCTGGCGGAGAACGACAACTGGACCACCGCCGACGCGGCCGTGATGGCGCGGGTCGGAGCCTTCGCTTTTCCCGGCGGAAGCCGCGATGCCGCTTTGGTCGCCTCCTTGCGTTCCGGCGACCACTCGGCGCCGGTCCTCGCCGCCGACTCCGGTTCGGGCGTCGCGCTGGTGGAGGTTTATGACACCGCTCCGGGCATCGGCCCGGCGATCGTCAACGCCTCGACCCGCGCCTTCGTGGGCACGGGTGACAACGTGCTGATCCCGGGCTTTGTCGTGGGCGGCACGGGCACGATGAGGCTCCTCATCCGCGCCGTCGGGCCCGCGCTCGCCGGGTTCGGGGTCGCGGGCGCGCTCGCCGACCCCACGATCACGCTGTACCGCGACGGGCGCGCTCTGTGGACCAACGACAATTGGTCGGCCTCGGAGCAAGCGGCGGAACTCGCCAATGCCGCGGCCGCGGTCGGGGCGTTCGCCCTGACGGCCGGCGGCCGCGACGCGGCGATGCTGGTAACCGTCTCGCCGGGCGCCTACTCGGCGGTGGTCTCGGGGGTCGGCGGCACGTCGGGCACCGCCCTGGTCGAGCTTTATGTGGTGCCGCCCGGCGCCGTCACGCTGAAGGAGGGGGAGTGGAGCGCGCGGGCCAATCTGCTGGAGCCCAACTCCGAGATGTCCGTCGCGGAACTGGACGGAAGGATTTACATCGTCGGAGGCTATCCCGCGACACGCGTGAGCGTGCCGACCGTGCAGGTGTACGACACCGCGACGGACTCCTGGTCCCTGGGCGCGCCGCTGCCGGTGGCGCTCAACCACACGGTCTCGGCGGCGGTCAACGGCCGCCTGTACGTCATCGGCGGCCAGCCTTCCGCGGGCGGAAGCGGTCCGTGGGTGAACACCGTCTACGAGTACGATCCGGCACGGAGAACGTGGTCCACGCGCGCGCCCATGCCCACCGCGCGCGGGGGCGGGGCGGGCGCGGTGATCGACGGCAAGATCTACGTGGCCGGCGGACGTCCGCCCCGCGGCAACGATTTCGCGGTTTACGATCCCGCCGCCAACTCCTGGCGTACGCTCCCCGATCTCCCCTCGCAGCGGAATCATGTCGGCGCGGTGGCCCTCGGCGGGAAGTTCTACGTGATGGGCGGCCGGCTCGAGTCGGGGTTCGAGAGCGCGATGACCGCCGTGGTGGAGGTCTATGACCCGGTGGCCAACCAGTGGAGCACGCGGGCGCCGATGCCCCGGCCCCGGGGCGGACTGAACGCGGTGGTGGCGCACGGCTACATCCACGCCTTCGGCGGCGAGGGCACCAACGATACGCCGACGGGCGTCTTCCCCGATCACGACGTCTACGACCCGGCGCGCAATGTGTGGATCAAGCTTCCGCCCATGCCGGTACCGGTGCACGGCGTGACCGGATGTTCTTTCATCAACGGCCTCATCCACCTCACCGGCGGCGGGATGATGGAGGGCGGCGCTTCCGGAGGGGTGCTGCATCAGGTCTTCCGCCCCGCCACGGCGTACCGGTGAGCGCACCGGGGCGCAACATGAACGAAATTTCATCCTCCCTCCGGGCTGGCCGTCATGCGGCGCTCCTACTCTCGAGGCGTCGTCCCATGAACCGCGCGCTCCGCTGCCTGACGTCGCTCCTCGCCGGCCTTCTCCTCGCCGGACGGGCCTCTTCGGCCGAGTTTCCCGGCACGCTCGTGCTGGGAAGGCCGACCGACACGCTGATGGCCGCCAATGTCATCTCTCCCTCGGCCGTCTCCCTCTACCTGGAGTACGGGACGCGCCCCGGGGTGTACGACGCGCAGTCGGCGGCGGTCGACCTGCCCGCCAACCAGCCGCGCGAGATCGAGCTGAAGGGGCTCGCGGCGGGCACCCGCCATTTCTACCGGATTCGATTCAAGGCCCCGGCGGCGGCCGGCTACGACGCCGGCTCCGAGTTCTCGTTCATGACCGCCCGTCCGCCGGGCGCCTCGTTCGTTTTCGGCGTGCAGGGCGATTCCCATCCCGAGCGCGCGCGGCAGATGTTCGATGCGGCCCTCTACACCAGGGCGATGCAGAACGTCGCGGGCGCCACGGCGGATTTTTTCGTGATGCTGGGCGACGATTTCAGCGTCGACACCATCAACCAGGCGAACCCGCGCGCCGTCACGCAGCCGCAGGTCGTCGAGCGCTACCTGATCCAGCGTCCCTACCTTGGGATCCTCGGCCGCACGACCCCCGTCTTCCTCGTCAACGGGAACCACGAGCAGGCCGCCCGCTACCTGCTCGACGGCACGCCCAACAACGTCGCCGTCTGGGCGCAGAACGCGCGCAACTCCCTCTATCCGCAGCCCGCCCCCGACGCCTTCTACAGCGGCAATCCGGAGCTCATCGAGCACATCGGTCTCCTGCGGAACTACTTCGCGTGGACGTGGGGTGACGCGCTTTTCGTGTGCATCGACCCCTACTGGGGTTCGCCGGTCGTGGCCGACAACGATTTCTACGGCGGTCCGAAGACCTCGGACCCGTGGCTCGTGACCCACGGCGAAGCGCAGTACCAGTGGCTGAAGCGGACGCTCGAGGGCAGCCGGGCCCGCTTCAAGTTCGTGTTCGCCCATCACGTCATGGGCACCGGGCGCGGAGGCATCGAGCCGGCGACCCGCTACGAATGGGGCGGCCTCAACGCGAACGGCACTCCGGGCTTCTCGGCCCGCCGGCCTACCTGGCCCAAGACCATCCACCAGCTCTTCGTCGACAACAAGGTCACCATCTTTTTCGGCGCGCACGACCACATCTGGGTCCGGCAGCAACTCGATGGTGTGATCTATCAGGCGATGCCGAATCCGGCCGATCCGAACTACTCACTCTTCAACTCCGACGCCTATCTGACCGGCGATCGCGTCCCGAACTCGGGTTACGCCCGCGTCACCGTCGCGCCCACCGGGGTGAAGGTTGACTATGTGCGCGCCTTCCTCCCGGCCGACGAGACGGCGGAGCGCAAAAACGGCATGGTCTCCTACACCTACACCATCGGGTCGATGGTCGAGGCCCAGCCCGCACCGACGATCACCCAGCAACCGGTCAACCTCGCGGTGGCCGCGGGCGCCACGGCGACCTTCTCGGTTTCCGCGGTCAGCACGCTGCCGATCTCCTACCAATGGCGCCGCGACGGCGTCGCCATCGCCGGCGCCACCGCCGCCCAGCACTCCATCCCCGGCATGAGGGCCGCCGACGCGGGATCCTACTCCGTGCTCGTCTCCACCTCCGCGGGTTCGGTTCTCTCCACCACCGTCTCCTTGGAGCTGGGGGCGAGCCGGTTGGTGAACCTTTCCGTCCGCTCCGGCGCCGGCACCGGCGACCGCACCCTGATCGCCGGCTTCGTGGTCGGCCCGGGCCAGCCGTTGCCGCTGCTCGTTCGCGGAATCGGACCCGCGCTGACGGGATTCGGGGTGACCGGCGCGCTTGCCGACCCGGTGCTTACCCTCACGACCGGGACGGGCGCGGCGGTTGCCGCCAACGACGACTGGGGATCCGCCGCCAACGCAACGCAGATTTCCGCCGCGGCCGCGCGTTCGGGGGCATTCGCCCTGACGGCGAACGCCCGTGACGCCGCGTTGCTCACGCCGCTCGCCCCCGGCCCGTACACCGCGCAGATCACGGGCAAGGCGGCGGCCACCGGCATCGCCCTGATGGAGGCCTACGACAACGCCGCGGCCGCGGACACCGCGCGGTTGGTCAACATCTCCGCGCGTTCGCAGGTCGGCACCGGGGGAGACATACTCATCGCGGGTTTTGTGGTCGCCGGCAACGTCACCAAGCGCGTGCTCATCCGCGGAGTCGGCCCGGCGCTCGCCCAGTTCGGGGTCGGCGGTGTGCTGGCCGATCCGCAGCTTTCCCTCTACCGTCAGGGTTCCGCCTCGGCGATGGCCCAGAACGACAACTGGCTCACCGCGACCAACGCCCCGCAGGTGGGCCTCGCGGCCGGGCAGGTGGGAGCCTTCTCGCTGGCGCCCAATTCGCGGGACGCCGCGCTGCTCGTCACGCTGGAGCCGGGTGCCTACACCGCGCAGGTCAGCGGCGTGGGTAACTCCACCGGCGTGGCGCTGATCGAGATCTATGAAGTCCCCTAGGATCAACGCCCGCACGACCGCCGCCGCGTGCCTGCTCCTGGCCACCGCGCGGCTGGGCGCGCATTCGTGGCATGACCCGGCCCCGGTGAGTCCGGCCGTGGCCGCCGCCCGCGCCGAGCTCATGGCGCAGCTGATCGCGGAGCAGCGGGCCGCGCTGGCGCCGGCCGCCTCCGCGGGCGAGGTTTCCACCGCCGCCTCCCCGGTCGCGCCCGCCGGCTACGGCGCGGTGATGGCCGCTTCCTTCGCGCCCTTCAAGCCGCACGTGCGCGCCTACTACGACGCCACCACCTTCTATGTGGAGGGTGACGGCATGCCGGACCCCGCGCTCATGCCCACCCCGATGGTGGGCATCACCTCGTGGCAGCAGCAGGTTCCCCTGCCGGTCTCGTACTTCGCCGGGACCACGAACCCCGAGCGCGACCAGGGCTCGATCGGCTTCGGCAAGCCCAACGTCTGGCGCCTGCCGCTCGTGCCGACACCCGCCGCCTCGCCCATCCCCATCTCGGCCGGAAACTTCCAGCGGGGCGCCATCGCGGTGGCCGCGGACGGGATCGCCGTCTTCAACCCGCGCAACAACCGCGGGGTATTCTCTTACGAGATCGGGGAACTCGACCTCTACGGCGGGCACTGCGGCCTCGCGGACGACTATCACTACCATATAGCGCCCGTGCATCTCCAGGCGCGGCTGGGCATCGACAAGCCGGTCGCCTGGGCGCTCGACGGCTATCCTATATACGGATACACCGAGCCCGACGGATCGCCCCGCCAGGCGCTGGACGCCAACGGCGGCCACGAGCACGGCCCGTGGCAGTACCACTACCACGCGATCGGCAGCGCGGCGACCGGCCCGCAGAACCCGTATCTGCCCGCAGCGTTCCGCGGCAACGTGATCAATTTCGGCGGCCAGGTCGACGGGCAGCCGACCGTGCAGGCCATCCGGCAGAACAACACGGGGGGATACGTCGCCCAGGCGATCACCGGGGCCCGCATCACCGGCTTCCGGAATCCGGTGGCCCTCGAGGCCGACGCGGCCGGCAACCTGGTCGAGTCGGCGACGGGCACGCCTTCACCCGACGAATACTTGATGCGCTACACGGTCGCGGGCGTGACCTACGACCTCTGCTGGCGCATCAACCGCACCCCCAATCCCAAGACGCTCACGATCACCTGGCGCCGGCCCGGCATTAGCCCAACCACCACCACCTACAACAGCGGAAACAACCGGCTCACGGCCTACCCGGTGGCCAGCCCCGGCCTCGCCCGCCTGCCCGACACGGGCCAGACCCTCGACGCGACACCGGCGTTCGGCGAGGACTCGGATTACACGATCAACGCCCCCTCGTACCGGGACAATGGCGACGGGACCGTCACCGATCTCGTCACCGGGCTCATGTGGCAGAAGGTCGACGCCGGGGAAATGACGTGGGACGCCGCCGCGGTGCGGGCCTCCGCCGTCGGCACGGGAGGCTACAGCGACTGGCGTCTGCCCACGCCCGCCGAGCTGTTCAGCCTGATGAACTTCAACAACGGCAATCCGGCCGCGATGAACACCGCGTTTTTTCCAGTGAATCCCGCCGGGGCCGCCGAGTACTGGTGGACCAGCGACATCTACGGCGCCGACGCGGCCCGCGTCTGGAGCGTGAACTCCGGCGGTGGCCTGGGACCGAAGCCCAAGGGCGAGACCCTCTCGGCCGGCGGCCGCTTCCGCTACCACGCCCGTTTCGTGCGCGGCGCGCCGGCGTCCAACGCCCACCACTACGTCAATAACCTCGATGGCACGATCACCGACGCCGACACCGGCCTGATGTGGACCCAGGTGCCGGCTTCCGCGATGACCTGGTCGGCCGCGCTCGCGCACGTCGAGAACCTCGTGTTCGCCGGCTATTCCGACTGGCGCCTGCCCAACATCAAGGAGCTGCAGACCTTGACCGACTACACCCTGGCGTCGGCGACGACCGCCAACAACGCGCAGGCAAGCGTGAACCGGGTGCTGTTCCCTCCGGCCTCCACGCCCGCCACCGCCTATTGGTCCTCGACGGTGCTGCGGTCGAACGGCACGCCGTCCAGCGCGTGGCTCCTCGAGCTCGGGGTCAACAACAGCGTGCCCGCCGCCGCCGGCCCGCCGCGTGGGGCGCAGGGGATCGTCAGTTACGAGCTGATGACTTCGTCCTATCCGGTTTTCGCGGTGCGCTCCGTCCCCCGCGCATCCCTCCCGGTGATCACCGAGCAGCCCCGGCCGTTTCAGACCGCGACCGCGGGCACGAATGTCACCCTCGGCGCGGCGGCCTCCGGCGATGGTCCGCTCACTTATCAATGGCGCCGCAACGGGACGGCGATTTCCGGGGCCACCAACGCCGCCCTGACGCTGTCCGCCGTGAAGTCCGGCGACGCGGGAACCTATACTCTGGCGGTGACGAACGCCGCCGGTACGGCGACCTCCGCCAACGCCGTGCTGACGCTCGGCTCCGCCCGCCTCGCCAATATTTCCGTCCGTTCGGTGTCCGGCGCCGATAGTGAGACGCTGATCGTCGGCTTCTATGTCGGCCCGGGAACGGCGCCGTCGCTGCTGGTGCGCGGCATCGGGCCCACGCTGGGAGCCTTCGGGGTGGGCGGCGTCCTCGCCGATCCGGTGCTCACGCTCTTCCGGGCCGGCGGCGGCTCCCAGGGTGCCAACGATGACTGGAGCACCGGGGTGGACGGCGCGCGATTGCCGGCGGTCGCCGCGCAGGCCGGAGCTTTCGCGCTCCCGGCGGGCAGCCGGGATGCGGCGCTGCTGGTCCAGCCGGCGGCGGGTGCCTACACCGTGCAACTCACCGGGAAAGGCGCCACGGGCGTGGCGCTGATCGAGGCGTACGATGTGGCGCCGGTGGCCGGGGCGGCCCCGCTGCTGAATTTGTCGGCGCGGACCCGGGCCGGAACTGGCGCCGAGGTGCTGATCGCGGGCTTCGTGGTCTCCGGGCCGGAGCCCAAAAGGCTCCTGATCCGCGGCGTGGGCCCCGCCCTGACGGCGCTCGGAGTGGCGGGTGCCCTGGCGGATCCGCAGCTCGCGATCTACCGGCAGGGCGGGACGGTTCCACTCCAGCAGAACGATGATTGGAACGCGTCCGGCGGCGGGGCGGCGGTGGCCGCGGCCGCCGCGCAGGCCGGCTCCTTCGCGCTCGGCGCCAACTCCAAGGACGCCGCCGTGCTGATGATCTTCGAACCCGGAGCCTACACCGCCCAAGTGAGCGGCGTCGGCGGCTCCACCGGGGTGGCTCTGCTGGAACTCTACGACGTGCCCTGAACATGTACACCCTGGCCAAAGGATTGGGAAACAGCCCGTTCGCGGCTTCCGCGGTTTCGCCCGCGCCGGAGCCCGACCACGAACTCCTCGCTCTGGTACGGCGCGCCCGTCTGGGCGAGGCCGCGGCGCAGGCCGAACTCATCCGGCGCTACCGCGTCCGCGTCGCGGGATTCCTGCGACCCCGTGTCCCTCACTCGCACGAGGTCGAGGACCTCCTGCAGGCGGTCTGGATCAAGATGGTGCGACGCATCCGCGGGCTGCGTGAGCCCGAGCGGTTCGAGACGTGGCTGTTCACGCTCGCCCGCAACTCCGCGCTCGACCACTTGCGGCGCGCGCGTTGCCGGCCCGTGGGCACGGCGGACGAGGCCACGCTGGTCTCCCTCCCGGACGACCGGCAGCCCGCCCGGCACCGCGAGATCCTCGAGGCGCTCGAGGTTGCCCTCCGGCAGTTCGGCCCGCGCGAGCGCCGCGTCGTGCGCCAGTTGATCGATGGTGAAAGTTACGGCGCCATCGCCGCCCGCGAGGGCGTCAGCCTGAACGCGCTCAAGGTGCGAATCCATCGCCTGCGCCTGGTCCTGCGTGTGAGCGTGCGCGCGGCCCACGAGGGAGTGCCGCCGGTCCCGGGGAGAGCCGCGGCGTGAGATCGCCCCCGCCGATTTTCCCGTGGCTCGCTTTGCTGGCGGCCACCGCTGGTACCTTGCCCGCGCAGGTGAAGCCGGTGATCGCCGACACCATCACGCTCAATGCCTTCGCGGACAACTGGTGCGCGATTTTCGTCAACGGCAAGCTGGTCGCCGTCGACGCGATCGACTTCATCCCGCACAATCAGATTTCCGTGCGGATCCTGCCGGAGTACCCGCTGACGATCGCGGTGCTGGCCAAGGACAACGCTACCCCCTCCGGGGGTCTTGAGTACGGGAATCGCATCGGCGACGCCGGCTTCATCCTGCGGCTGGGCGACGGCACGGTGACCAGTGGCTCCTGGAAGGCGAAATGCTTCTTCCGCGCCCCGGCCAACCGTGACGTCAATCGCCCCACCGTCGAGCGCGCCGCTCTCCCGGCCGGCTGGCACCTGCCGGGGTTTGACGACAGCGGCTGGGAACGGGCCACGGAGTACACCGCCGAACGGGTCCGGCCGGACGGCGACTACGCGGCCGAGGCTTTCACCGGGGCGAAGTTCATCTGGACGTCGGATCTCGACCTCGACAACACCGTGGTTCTTCGGACCACGGTCGCGGCGCCACCCGGATGGGTTAAGCGATGGAACACCGCGCCGGATCTCGATGTGAGCCAGTTGCCGGTGGAGATCCTTGCAGGCGCGGCGCCGGCGTCGGGAAGCGCCGCGGGCCAGCTGGCCAACCTTTCCACGCGCGCGTTCGTGGGGTCGGGGGACAATGTGCTCATCCCCGGTCTCGTCATCAGCGGCGCCGCCCCGCGCCGTGTGCTGGTTCGCGCGGTGGGGCCGGGGTTGGCCGCCTTCGGCGTCGCCGGGACGCTCGCGGACCCCGTGCTCACCGTCTTCCGCGGTTCAAGCGCCATCGCGACGAACGACAACTGGCAGGAACAGGCGAACGGTGCGGCGATCGCCACCGCCGGGGTCGAGACGGGTGCGTTCGCGCTGGCCGCCGGCAGCCGGGACAGCGCGCTCGTTCTCACCCTCGAGCCGGGCGCCTACACCTGCCGGGTTGCCGGGGCCGGCAGCACGACGGGCGTGGCCCTCGTCGAGGTGTATCTGCTGCCCTGATGGATCCAGCGTTCGCTGGAGGAGCCGGCACCGGGACCAAGGTCTTCACCGGGGGGCCTTGACCTCGAGACGTAGCCGGGCGTGCTGCAATTGCTCCACCAGCGCCGCCTCGGGTGGGAGCGCCAGGCGGTATTCGCGGGTAAGGATCCGCCTTCCCATCCCCTTCAGCGCGTACTGCGCCAGCGCTTCATCCTGCTCGGAGCAAAGAATGAGCCCCACCGGAAGATTCTCGCCCTTCCGCCTCCAGTGGCGGCTGGCGTAATTCAGGTAAACGTTCATCTGCCCCGTGTCCGCGTGGGTGAGACGGCCGATCTTGAGATCGATCACCACAAGGCAGCGGAGCCGTCGGTGGAAGAAGAGCAGGTCCACGCGGTACCATTCGGCTCCGATCCTCAGGCGACGCTGCCGGCCCACGAACGCGAAGTCGCCGCCGAGCTCGAGCAGGAATTTCTCGAGATGAAGCAGGAGCGCTTCCTCGAGATCCGACTCCGAGTGCGCCTCGTGCAGATCCAGGAATTCAAGGACCAGGGGGTGCTTGATTTCATCCTCGGGTCTCAGCCTTTCGCGGCTCCGCTGCGTCGCGGGGCGCACTGAAAAATTTCCGCGGGCGCGGGACAGCAATGTGCGTTCGTGGAACGCCGTGGCGATCTGGCGGTCAAGCTGCCGCACGGACCAGCCGTCGCGCAACGCCTCCGCCTCGTAGAAGCGGCGGGCCGCACAGTCCTTCACGGTCAGTAGCCGCACATAATGCGACCACGGCAGGCCGAAAACCGGCCGCGCCCGGCCGCGGCTGGATTCACCAGACGCTGTCTGGTGAATTGGCCAGAGCAGGTAGAACGCGCGGAAATTCTGCAGATTGGAGAGGGAGAAGCCGCGCCCGTGCCGGCGGGTGAGATCGTGCGCAAGTCGGCGCAGAAGCCGGGCGCCGTAGTCGGCGCGGGCGGCTCCGCGCTGCTCGAAGTCAACGATGCGGCGGCCGAACTCCCAGTACGTGGCCGTCATCACCGCGTTGACGGCGCGGGCGGACACCTGTCTCGCCTCCACCAGCATACACCCTAGGTCCGCGACTAGCCGCGCGTAGGTCGCGGGGGCGCGGCGCAAGCTCGCTTGTGAACCGGTGTTTTCCCGCGGGCCGTCTGATTTGGTCATTCGGGGAGAAACGCGACCGGCCGCTTTTGCCGCGATTCCGCCCTGACCCGAAAAAGCGGTAGAGGCGCCGATGTCGCCGGGCGGCCCGGTGATTCACCAGACACCGTCTGGTGAATCGGGCGGACGGGAATCCTGGCGCCTCGCGGTGGCGCTACCCCGCACTCAGCGACGCAGTTCGCGCTGCAGAAAGTCCATGATGCGTGTCTGCTGACGCATGCGGATCAGCGGATCGCTCACCATGTGGGTGCCCATCATCGGCAGGAGCTCGTAGGTTTTGCCGGCACGGAAGAGTGCGTCGGCGAGCTGGAGCGTGTGCTGGAAGTAGACATTGTCATCGGCGAGTCCGTGCACGAGCAGCAACGGGCGGCGCGCCTCGGCGGCGTAGGTGGTGACGTTGCTCACGCTGTATGCCTCCGGCGCCTCGGCGGGCAGGCCGAGGTAACGCTCGGTGTAGTGGGTGTCGTAGTTTTCCCACGTCACCACGGGCGCTCCCACCACGCCGCACCGGAACATATCCGGCCTCCGGCTCGCCGCCATCGCCGCGCAGTAGCCCCCGAACGACCAGCCGCTCACGCCGACGCGCTCGAGGGCCATTTGCGGCACCTGTTTCGCCAGGGCCCGCAGCGCCGCTATCTGGTCGGCGAGGGCGGTGTCGAGCAGGTTTCCTTTCACCACGCGCTCCCAGGCACGGCCCCGCCAGGGCGTGCCCCGGCCGTCAAAGCGAACCACGATGAAACCCTGGTCCGCCATCCACTGGTCGGGAAGGTAAGCCCGCAGGTTGGCGGTCACCGTCTTGCTCGTCGGGCCCGCGTACACCCATTGGATCACCGGGTATTTGGCGGTGGAGTCGAAACTCCGGGGCCGCGTGACGGCCGCGTCGAAGGAGGGCTCTCCACCCGTGCGCGTCAGCTCCGTGTTCGGGGCGCGCGGAATGGGCTCGGCGAGAGAAGGCAGGGTGGCGACCACGCGGTCGTCGTCCGCCGAAACCACGTCGAGCCGCCAGGTGCCGTCGAAGAGATCCGTGGTGCGCAGCAGCAGCCTGGCCTCGTGGGCGTAGGTCGCGCCGTGCATCCCGCGACCGCGGGTGATCGCCCGCCCGCGCGCTCCGCCGCCGAGCGGAAACGTCCAGACGTGCGTTTCCCGCGCGTCCTCGCCTCCGGCGACCCACACCGTGCCGGACTCCTCGTCGACTCCCAGCAGGCGGCGGTAGCCGAACGTCACCGGGGTGATCTCGTGGACGAGCGCGCCGGAGGCGTCGCGCAGCTCGACCTGCCAAGAGCCGTTGCGCTCCGTCGTCCAAAGGAAACGGGAGCCGTCGGCGAGCCAGAGCGGAGGCCGGAACGCCGATGTGGAGCCGGATCCGTTGTCGTCGAGATTCAGCCACGCGGTGTCGGTTTCACGGAGGAGTTCCTGGGTGCGGCCGGTCGCGGTGTTCACCGCGAGCAGGCGCTGCTCCGTTTGCGCGCGGTTCTGCACGAGGATCGTGAGCGGCGCGCGCGGCGTCCAATTGACGTGGGCGAGGTACGGGAACGCGTTGGTGTCCCAGCTCACCGGCTTGGTCGCGCCGCCTTCCCGCGAAACGAGGAAGAGGCGAACCACCGCGTTGGCGGTCCCGGCGCGCGGGTAAAAGAAACGCGCCGGCGGCGCCTCGGGATGCAGCGGGTCGGCGATGTGGCGCACCTCAACGCCTGATTCCTCCGTCTGCTGGACCAGCAGCGTCGCGGAGTCCGGCGACCACCAGAAGCCGCGGCTCCGGCTCATCTCCTCCTGCGCGACGAACTCGGCGGTTCCATGGGAGAGGGTCGCGGTGGCGCCGGAGGTCACGGCGCGCGCGGTGCCGGCGGCGGGATCGATGACGTGCAGCTCACGGTCGGCCCCGGCGGCCGCCACGAGGCGGCCGTCGGGCGAAAAGCGCGGGTCGATCCAGCCCGATCCGGGAAGCTGGATGACCTTCAGGGAGGCGCGTTCAAACAGGTAGAGGCGTCCGGAAAGGGTGACGAGCAGGCGCGCGCCGTCCCGCGACATCTGGTAGGCGGTGAACCCCTTGAGGCTTTGCCGTTGGCGTTCACGGCGGGCCTTTTCCTCGGCGCTCAGGTTCTCTTCGGCGCCGCCGAGCAGCTGGGCGGGGGTGAGCAGCTCACGCTCCCGGTTGGCGGCCAGATCAAACTCGAAGAGGCGCAGCGTCGGGTCGCGCGGCAGCGACCGAAGAAAGACGACGTGCTTGCCGTCGGGTGTGACCTGCGGCGAGACGGGCCGGCCAAGGGTGTAGTTGCGCGTCTCGGCGAGGTCGCGGAAATGGCGGAGCGCCTCCTCCTCGGGGGTGGCGGCGGCGAGGAGGGCGGGTAGGGCGGCGGCCAGCAGCGGCAGGTGCGGGGAAAAGCGGCGCATGCCGCGAGCAAACGCTGCGATGGGCGCGAGTCCAGCGCGGGGCCCGCCTCACTCGCGGGCTTTGGAATCGATCAGGATTGTCACCGGCCCGTCGTTGACGAGCGCGACGTCCATGCGCGCGCCGAATCGCCCTGTTTGCACGGGACGGCCCAGGGCGGCGGCGGCGAGCCGGTTGAACTCCTCGTATAACGGGATGGCGCGGTCGGGTGGCGCCGCTTCGTTGAACGACGGGCGCGTGCCTTTGCGGGTGCTGGCGAAGAGCGTGAACTGGCTCACCACGAGAATCCCGCCGCCGGTCTCCGTCACCGCGCGGTTCATGCGTCCGGTTTCATCCTCGAATATCCGCAGCGCGGCCACCTTGGCGGCGAGCCAGGCGGCGTCCTCGGGCGTGTCCTCGCGGCCGACGCCGAGGAGCAGCAGCAGACCCGGGCCGATCTCTCCCGTGACGGCGCCCTCCACCGTGACACGGGCGGAGGAGACGCGTTGCACGACCGCACGCATGGCAAACGGCGCGGCCGGGCCGCTCAGAGCATCGGCACGTGGGGCTCGGTTTCGGCGTCGTAATTGATCCCGGACAGGCCGAAGCCGAAGAGCTTCAGAAAGTCGGTCCGGTAGCCGGCGATGTCGGTTAGCTCAGCGAGGTTCTCGGTCGTGACGCGCGGCCAGATGTCGCGCACCGCGGCCTGGATCTCGGGACGCATCTCCCAGT
This sequence comes from Opitutales bacterium, assembly GCA_964229935.1. GTDB lineage: Bacteria > Verrucomicrobiota > Verrucomicrobiia > Opitutales > Opitutaceae > ER46. The sequence continues at coordinate 50,168 of CAXRGI010000293.1, read as the reverse complement.
CGTCGATGCGCACGCGGCCGGCCTCGTCGAGCCCCGGCTTGCTCCCGTTGTACATGCGCGTGGCGAACAGCCGCTGCACCTGCTCGATGCAGCCCTCGTGCGTGCCGGCGGCCTTCATGACCTTGTAGAGGATCGAGATGTACAGCGGCACCACGGGAATCGCGGAGCTGGCCTGGGTGACCAGCGCCTTGTTCACCGAGATGAAGGCGCGGCCGCCGCCGTTGAGCTTGAGGAGGGAATCGATGTTGCGGGCGGCGCGCTCAAGGTCGTTCTTCGCGAGCCCGATCGTGCCGTTCTTGTAGATCGCCCAGGTGACCTCGGGCCCGATGTAGGAATAGGCGACCGACTGCGCGCCGGGCGCGAGCAGGCCGGCCGCGGAGAGCGCGTTCATCCACATCTCCCAGTCCTCGCCGCCCATGACCGCGGTGGTGTCGGCGATCTCGGCCTCGTTGGCCGGCTCGATGGTCACGGTGGAGACGACGCCCTTGTCGGTGTCGACTGTCTTGTTGGTGTAGGGGGCGCCGACCGGCTTCAGGACGGAACGATGGACGGCTCCGGTGCGCGGATGGGTGCGGCGCGGGGAGGCGAGGGAGTAGACAACGAGGTCGACCGGGCCGACGTCGGCGCGGAGCATTTCCAGCGTGCGCTGCTTGATCTCGTCGGAGAACGCGTCGCCGTTGATATTGCCGGCGTAGAGGCCGCGGGCGCGGGCGGCGCGGGTCGCCGCGATGGTGTTGTACCAACCCGGAGTGGCGGGCCGGCCCTCCTCCGAAGGGCGCTCGAAAAACACGCCGACCGTGGCGGCGCCGCAGCCGAAGGCGGAGGTGATCCGCGAGGCTAGGCCGTAGCCGGTCGAGGCGCCGATCACGAGGACGCGCTTCGGGCCGCCGGCGATCGGGCCGCGGCTTTGCACGTGGTTGATCCAGTCCTGGACGTGGGCGGCGCAGCCCTCGGGGTGGGCGGTCACGCAGACGAACCCGCGGACCTTCGGTCGGATGATCATGGGGCGCGGATGATTTCGCGCGCCCGGCGGGACTGGCAAGTGGCTTTTCCGCGGCGGTCGCGAACGCTGACCGCCGGGTTCACTTCGGCAGAAACTCCGTCGTCATCACGCGGTCGGCGGACAGCTTGCCCTTCGCGATCAGGCCGAGTTCCTCCAGCATGGCGATCTGACGCGCGAAACGCGCGGGCTCGAGGCGTCCGATCCGGTCCGGTCCGCCATCGGCGTCGCGCCCGGTAACGAGGCGATCGCCGATGATCATCCGGCGCGAGAAATCCATGAACTCATCGGTGTTGGAGGAATTGGCGCTTTTCATCAGCGCGTGGGCCGGGGCCGGGTCGCCCTCGAGGTAGTCCCGCCAGCCGCGCAGGTAGGCACGGGTGAAGGCGCGCAGGTCCGCGGGACGCTCTCGCGCGAACTTCCGGCTTGTGATGAGGACGGCGTAGCCGCGGTAGCCGGCGTCCCAGGTCGCGAGGAAACGCGGCATCTTTCCGCCGGCCTTCGTGATGTGGAACGGCTCGGCGATGTAATATCCCTGCTGCAGCGCCTCCTTGTTGCCGAGGAAGGCGGCGCTCGAGAAGTTTTGCGCCACCACGTTCACCTTCAGGTTGTATTTGCGCTTGAGGAACTCGAGGAACGGCCAGCTCGGTCGCGCGATGATCGTGCGGCCCTGCAGGTCCTCGAAGGTCCGCACCGGGCTGTCGGCATGGACGAGGATGCCCGCCGGATCATCCTGGAAAACCGCCGCGAACTGCACGAACGGCATGCCCTCCGCCTGCTGCATCAGCGTGCCGACGTCATCGGCCTGGCCGATGTCGGCTTTTCCGGTCGCGACGCTCGGCATCACATGGGCGCCCGGTCCGCCGGGGAGAAGCGTGACGTCGAGGCCTTCCTCGCGGAAGAAGCCGCGGGCTTGCGCCTGGTAGAAACCGCCGTGCTCGGGCTCCGCCATCCAGTCCAGCTGCACGATCAGTTTCCGCGGCGCCTCCGCCGCGGCGGCGGGTGGGAGGGCGGCGAGGGCGAGGGCGATCAGCGCGGCGGTTTTCATGATGGGCGGACAGGAGCGCAGGAACGGGCCCTTTGCAACGCGCCCTCCGCTCAACGGTCGGTGCGCTCGTAGGAGTCGTGCCAGTGACGCAGGCAGAGCCATGAGACCAGCAGCACGACGGCGTTGAGTGCGAAGCCGAGCAGGCACGTGGTGGCGGCGGTGGCGAAGAGGGCGGCGTAGCGAGCCTGGCTGGCGAAGATGACCGCCTGGAAACCGAGCCCGCCGCCGTCACCGGCCGAGGTGCCGGCGTTCATGTCGGCCACCACGGCCCCGATCGGAGCGATGGTCGCGGCGATGCGCAGGCCGGTGAAAAAGTAGGGCAGGGCGGCGGGTGCGCGGAGCAGCAGAAGCTTCTGCCACGGACGCGCCCCGTACAGCTGGAAGAGCTCCACCAGGTTGCGGTCGGTCGAGATCAGCCCCTGCGTCGTGTTCACCACCAGGGGAAAGAAAGAGATCACGAAGGTGAGCAGCGCGACGCTCTTCAACCCGGCCCCCACCCAAATCACGCAGATCGGCGCGAGCACGGGCAGCGGGGTCATCTGCAGCGCCATCAGGTACGGGTAGAACGCGCGGCGCACCCACGGGGATAACGCCAGCAGGATCGAGATCACCGTGCTCACCGCCACCGCCAGTCCGAAACCCGCCAGGGCGCCCTCCGCGGTGTTGAGCGTCGCGCGCAGCAACGTCGCCCGGTGGTCCAGCATGGCCTGCCCGACGGCGCCCGGCGAGGGGAGGAGAAACCGTGAATCCTCCGAAAGCGAAAGGTGCACGCCCTGCCAACACCCGAGGAAGGCGACACCGGCCGCGGCGGGCAGCAGGAGGTTGAGCAGCGGCTTTCTCATGGCGCCAAGGGACCGGCGGAGTCCTCCACCGAACGCAGCACGCGCGAGACTTGGGCGACGAGGTCGAGGTACGCCCGCGAGACGCGCGTCTCCGGGGTGCGCGGATAGGGCAGGGGAACCGCGATCTCCGCGTGCACGCGGCCCGGGTTGGCCGCCATCACCACGATGCGGTTGGAAAGGAACACCGCCTCCGCCACCGAGTGCGTCACAAAAAAGGCCGTCCAGCCGGTCGCTTGGCGGATGCCCAGCAGCTCCTCGTTGAGATGCTCGCGCGTCATCTCGTCGAGCGCGCCGAACGGCTCGTCGAGAAGGATGATTTTCGGCGAGACGATCAGGGCCCGCGCGAGGGAGACGCGCATTTTCTGGCCGCCCGAAAGCTGGCGCGGATAGGCCTGCGCGCGGTCGGTGAGCCGCACCAGTTCAAGAACCTTCCGCCTCGCTTCCGCCCGCTCTTCCGCGGGAACTCCGCGCAGGCGCAGCGGTACCTCTACGTTCTGCGCGACCGTCAGCCACGGGAGCAAGGTCGCCTCCTGGAAGACGAACGCCAGTTCATCCGCCGCCTCGCCCGGAGTACGTCCGTTGACCGTCAGCCGGCCGGCCGAGACCGGGTTCAAACCCGCCACCAGGCGGAGCAGGGTCGACTTGCCGCAGCCGCTCGGGCCGATGAGCGCGACAAGGTCCCCGGGGCGCGCCGCGAGGTTCACGCCCGTGAGCACCGGCGGTCCGTCGCCGTAGGATTTGGCGACGTCGCGCAACTCGACGGGATTTAAGGCGGCCACGCCGCGAGAAGGGCGCGGGGCGGCGCGCGGTGTCGAGTGGGAAAACCTCCCGGCAAACCCGGCCCCGGGTCGAAATTAGCAGGGGTTGGGCTTCCGAGAAGACCCCTAACTTCAGCGGACCGCGCGGACTGAGGGCTCGCCCCCGGCGTCGGGCGGGACTCCTGTTGCGGTTGCTGGCGCGAAGCCTCCCCATGACCCCGTCCGAAACTCAAACCGCGCCGCGCTCTCCGCGCGTCTCCCTCTACATCCAGGTGCTGATCGGCATCGTCCTCGGCGGCTTGCTGGGCTACCTGCAGCCCAAGTGGGGCGTGTCGATGCGTCCGTTCGGCGACGCGTTTGTGAATCTCGTGAAGATGCTCATCGGGCCGATCATCTTCACCACCGTGGTCGTGGGGCTGGCGGGAATGGGGGACCTGAAGAAGATCGGGCGGGTCGGCGCCAAGGCGCTCCTCTATTTCGAGATCATCACGACGCTCGCCCTGGTCATCGGGCTGGTGGTGGCCAACGTCTTCACCCCCGGCGCCGGGTTTCACGCGGATCCGGCCACGCTCGATGCCAAGGGCCTCGCCCGCTACACCGGGGCGGCGAAGGAGATGGGTACGGTGGAATTCCTGATGAACATCATCCCGAAGACGTTCGTCAGCGCCTTCGCGGAGGGGGAAATCCTGCAGGTGCTGCTACTCGCGGTTTTGTTCGGACTCGCGCTCGGCAGCATCGGGGACCACGGGCGGCCCATTCTGAATCTCCTCAACGAGGTCGCGCGCGTCTTCTTCGGCATCGTGAACCTCGTGACCCGCCTCGCCCCGCTGGCCGCCGCCGGGGCGATGGCGTACACCATCGGGCAATTCGGCCTCGGCTCGCTCGCCCGTCTCGGCGCGTTGCTGGCGTGCGTTTACCTCACCTGCGCGGTCTTCATCCTGCTCATCCTCGGTGCCGTCGCGCGGCTCTTCGGTTTCCGGATTCTCCGGATCATCCGCTACATCCGCGAGGAGCTCCTGCTCGTCATCGGCACTTCCTCCTCGGAGTCCGCCCTGCCCGGCCTGATGGAAAAGATGGAACGGGCCGGCTGCGCCAAGCCGGTGGTCGGGATCGTCGTGCCCTCCGGTTACTCGTTCAACCTCGATGGCACCTGCATCTACCTGACCATGGCCGCGCTCTTTGTGGCGCAGGCGACCGACACCCCGATGACACTCTGGGAGCAACTCGGGCTGCTCGCGGTGCTGCTCGTCACCTCCAAGGGCGCCGCGGGCATCACCGGCAGCGGGTTCATCACCCTGGCTGCGACGCTCGCCGCGACCGGAAAGATCCCCGTCGCCGGCATGGCCCTCATCCTGGGCGTCGACCGCTTTATGTCCGAGGCCCGTGCGGTCACGAACTTCATCGGCAATGCCGTCGCCACGGTCGTTATCGCCAAATGGGAGGGCGCCCTCGACGAGTCCAAGGCCGGACCGCTTCGCGCGGTTGCGAAAGATTGATCCCCGGGCGACTCCTTTCCCGCCTGTGAAGACCTCCCAAGCCGCCCAACCGCTCTCGAGCAACCAGCATCTCCTCCGCTGGGTGGAGAAGATGGCCGCGCTATGCGCGCCCGACGCGATCCATTGGGTCGATGGCTCGCAGGCGGAGTATGACGCCCTCTGCGCGCAGATGGTGCGCTCCGGCACGCTCACGCGGCTGAACGAGAAACTGTGGCCCGGGTGCTATTACGCGCGCAGCGACGCCAGCGACGTGGCGCGCGTTGAGGACCGTACCTTCATTTGCTCCCACTCGCGGGAGGCGGCGGGTCCGACCAACAACTGGGTGAACCCTTTCGAGATGCGCCGGAAGCTCCGCGAGCTGTTCTCCGGCTGCATGCGCGGGCGCACGATGTACGTGTTGCCGTTCAGCATGGGACCGGTCGGCTCGCCGATGTCGCAGATCGGGGTCGAGCTCACCGACTCGCCGTACGTGGTGGTGAACATGCGCATCATGGCGCGCATCGGCCTCCCGGTCTTCCGCGAGATCGACAAGGGCGAGAAACGCGTGGTGCCTTGCCTGCATTCCGTCGGTGCGCCGCTGGCGCCGGGACAGAAGGACGTCGCCTGGCCGTGCAATCCGGAGAAGTACATCGTCCATTTTCCGGAGACGCGTGAGATCTGGAGCTACGGCTCGGGCTACGGGGGCAACGCCCTCCTCGGGAAAAAGTGCTTCGCGCTCCGCATCGCTTCGAACATGGCGCGCGACGAAGGCTGGATGGCCGAGCACATGCTCATCCTCGGTGTCGAGGATCCGCGTGGCGAGAAGACCTACGTCGCGGCCGCGTTTCCCAGCGCCTGCGGCAAGACAAACTTCGCGATGATGGTTCCGCCGGCCTCGTTTCAAGAGCGCGGCCGGAAGGTCTGGACGGTGGGTGACGACATCGCGTGGATCCGCCCCGGCGCCGACGGCCGCCTCCACGCCATCAACCCGGAGGCGGGATTCTTCGGCGTGGCGCCCGGCACCTCGGTGAAAACTAACCCCAACGCCATGGCGGCACTGGCGCGCAACACGATCTTCACCAACGTGGCGCTCACGCCCGAGGGCGGTGTCTGGTGGGAAGGCATGACCGAGACGGCGCCCGCGCGGCTCACCGACTGGCAGGGCAAGGAGTGGACCCCGGAGATCGCCCGCACCGCGGGCGCCAAGGCGGCTCATCCCAATGCGCGCTTCACCGCGCCGGCCGCGCAGTGCCCGACCATCGATCCCGCGTGGGAGAACCCCGAGGGCGTCCCGATCAGCGCGATCATCTTCGGCGGCCGCCGCGCCACCACGATGCCGCTGGTGTACCAGGCATTCAATTGGAGCTCGGGCGTGTACATCGGGGCGACCATGGGGTCGGAGATGACCGCCGCCGCCGCCGGCGCCGTCGGCAAGGTGCGGCGCGACCCGATGGCCATGCTGCCGTTCTGCGGTTACCACATGGGCGACTATTTCCGCCATTGGATCATGATGCAGAAACGGCTCCGCGAGACGCCGCGCATCTTCCACGTGAACTGGTTCCGCAAGGACGCCGACGGACGCTTCCTCTGGCCCGGCTTCGGCGAGAACATGCGGGTACTTAAATGGATCGTCGACCGCGCGCGGGGCCGCGCGCTCGGTCGCGAGACGCCGATCGGCTGGATGCCGCGTTACGATGACCTCGACTGGGCCGGATTGGATTATCCGCGCGAGAGCTTCGAGGCCCTGCAGGAATTCGACCGTTCTCTCTGGCGCGCCGAGGTCATCGGCCACGAGGAGCTTTTCCTCGACCTCCGCGACCGGCTGCCGAAGGAGATGCTCTTCGAGCGCGAACTCCTCATCTGCCGAATGTAATTTCGGCGCCGTCCGCCCGGCTTCATCCCTTGAGCACGGAAACCACCCTGGCGAAACCTGCGGGTTCCGCCGCCCGCGCGGCTCGCTGGTTGCTGCTCCTGCTAGCGGTCATCGTCGTCGCTAGCTGGTTGGGCTCCCTGGTCCAGACCTCCCACGGGCGCGTCGAGGTCACCGGGTTCACTCTCCCGACCCAGAATGGCCAGTGGGTCGCGGCCGACCTCTATCGTCCGCGGAGCGCCACCAAGGACGCGCCGGCCCCGCTCGTCGTCGTGGTGCCGGGTTTCCAGCGGACCAAGGAAACACTGGCCAATATCGCCATCGAGCTGGCGCGGCGCGGGGTGGTGGCCATCGCGATTGATCCCTACGCGCAGGGCGCCTCGAGCGCTTCCCTCAGCACGCAGGCCGCGACCACCGAGGGGTACGGGATGTTCGCGATGGTGGAATACGCCGCTTCGACATCGGCGCTGAACTACGTCGACAAGACGCGCATCGCGGCGACGGGCCACTCGGCGGGCGGCAACGCCGCGATCCGCGGGGCGAACTTCTTCGGCAAGCAGGCGAAGGCGGGCGGTCGTCCGAGCGTGCTGCACTCCGTGTTCGTCTCGGGTTACGTCCTTACGCTCACCGACAACGTCCTGCGCGACGTGCGCTCCAACGTCGGCATCAGCTATGCCCTTTATGACGAGGGCGCCTACCGGAATGAGCTGGGCCACGGGGACATGCGGCGGGCGCCGGAGGCGCTTCGGCTGGTGAACTCGGGGCGCGCGAAGGACGAGCCGCGGCTGAGCGAGATCGAGCCCGGCCGCTATTACGGCGACGTCGCCGCGCGGAACCTCCGCGTCGTGTTCAACGAGCGCGTGATCCATCCGCTGCAGCCCTACGACCGTGAATCGACCGCGAATCAGATTGAATTTTTCATCCGGGTTTTCGGCCTCCAAAACGTGCCGCCACCGGCGGACCAGATCTGGTTTTGGAAAGACCTGTGCGGCCTGGTGGGGCTGGTCGCGGCGCTGCTCGCGTTGGTGCCGTTCGCGCGGCTGCTTCTGGAGATCCCGTGGTTCGCCCGGATCGTTCGGCCGGTGCCTCCGGCTTCTCCGTTGCCGGTCGGCGCGGGCCGCTGGGTGCATTGGGGTGTGTTCGTGACCGGCGCCGCGATTGCCTGCGCGACCTACATCCCGCTCTGTGAGCTGTCGCAGCAGGTGTTCAAGGCGGCATCCAATCGTGAGCCCACGTGGTTTTTCCCGCAGCGCATGAACAACGCCGTGATGATGTGGGCGTTCATCAACGGTCTGGTCGGCGTCGGGCTTTTTCTCGGGGTGTATCGTTTCTTCGGCCGCCCTCGGGGCGCTTCCCCGGCGAATTGGGGGGCGGCCATCAGCGCCGGCGACCTCGCGCGCACCGCCCTGCTGGCGCTGGCCGTGTACCTGGGTTTCTTCGGCCTCCTCGGGGTGGTTCACGCGGTGTGGCACGTGGATTACCGCTTCACCTTCCTCGGCGCACGGCCGCTGGAACCGGTGGTCTTCCCGCAGCTCGCGATGTATTTTCCGTGTTTCCTGGTGTTCTTCCTCTCGAATTCGCTGCGCGCCAACGCCGGGCTGCGTTTCGCGGGGCAGCCCGAATGGCGCGGGCGGTTATGGGCGGGCCTCGCCAACTCCCTCGGCCTGCTGCTGATCATCGTCATCCAGTACGCGACGTTCGCGCGCACCGGTACCGTCTTCTGGACCGACGGCTGGCTCTACGTGAACCTGCTCTTCGGCGTGGTGCCGATGATGTTCTTCCTGCCGTTCTTCCACCGGGCCTTCTTCGCCCTCACCGGCCGGATCTACCTCGGTCCCCTTGTGATGGTCCTCGTCTTCATCACGATGCTCCTCACCAACTCCGTCACCTACATCCCGCTCTGAAGCCTCGCCGGGTTCGTCACGTATTGCGCTACGAACCCGGGGGCGTCGGGCGGGGTAGGGGGCGACGGGTTCAGGGAAATTTCGGCTGGGGGCCGACGGCGTCGGCGCGCACGGTGCCGTCGGCGGCGATCAACGGGGTGGCGTGCGCGACGCGCCCGAGCGGGCGGCAGCCGGGACCGACGCCGTCGCGGCCGAGGTCGCCGTCCGAGGCCGCCGCGATCGCGTTGAGGCGGCGGACGACGTCGGGATGATCGGCGGCGACGTTGCGAGCCTCCCCGATGTCGTTCTCGAGGTGGTAGAGTTCCCCTTTGGCCAGATGGAGTTTCCAGGAGCCGGATCGCACCGCCTCGAGGAGGAATCCGCGGTGGTAAAGGAATGTCTCTCGCGGGTGCGTCTGGGGGTCGCCCTTCAGGATCGGGGATTGATCGACGCCATCGAGACGGCGGCCCGCGGGCAGCGGCGCGCCGGCTAGCGAGGCGAGGGTGGGGAGAATATCGCACATGGCGGTGATGGCCGGTGTGGAGGTTCCGGCGGGGATCGTCCCGGGCCACCAAGCGAGGCCGGGGACGCGCATCCCGCCCTCAAGCGTGGAGCCCTTGCTGCCCCGGAGGGGCGTGTTGGTCGCGCCCTGGTTCACCGGTCCGCCATTATCGGAGACGAACAGCACCAAGGTGCGGCGGTCGAGGCCGAGGCTCCGGAGGGATTCAAGGATTTGTCCCACGCTCCAGTCTACCTCCTGGATCCAGTCACCGAGGAGACCGTTGGGGGACTTGCCGCGGAATTCGGCGTGCGGGTACAGCGGGAAGTGGACGGCGTTGTGCGCGAGGTAGAGGAAGAACGGGCGGTCGCGGCGCTCCCGGATGAACGAGACGGCGCGCTCGGTGTAGACGCGGGTGTACTCGGTCTGGTCGGCGGCGCGGACGCGTCCGACGACGGTGTTGCCCTCCATGATCGGGAGCGGAGGCTGGTTGGCGCGGATGCCGGTGCCGTCGTCCTCGGCGGTGGGGGCGCCCTTTTTCGGAGCGCCCTTGGGGTTGGGCAGCGGGGCGCCGAAGTTGCTCTTCACGCCCTCCGCGGCGGGGCCCATGTCGTTGGAGTAGGGGATGCCGTAGTACATCTCGAAGCCCTGCTGCAGGGGGAGGAACGGCTTCTGGTCGCCGAGGTGCCATTTGCCGATGCAACCGGTCGCGTAGCCGGCGCCCTTCAGGACCTCCGCGATGGTGAGCTCGTCGGGGTGCAGGCCGATGGCCGCACCTGGGAACAGCACATGCGGGATCGGCAACGCGCGCTTCGGGTAGGAGCCGGTGAGCAGCGACGCGCGCGACGGCGAGCAGACCGGCGCAGCATAGTGGCTGAGGAGCTTGCGGCCCTCCGCCGCCATGCGGTCAAGGTGCGGCGTGCGGTTGTTGGAACCCCAGGAGCCGAGCTCGCGGTAGCCGAGGTCATCGATGTTAATGACGATGAAATTGGGTCGCTCGGCGGCGGGCGCGGACGCGGTCGCGGCGAACACGAGGAGCAGCGGCAGGAGATGTCGGAGGTGCATGGGGTTATTGTTTCTTCTTGGTCTTTTTCGGAGAGGAGGATCCATCCGCGGCGAGCGAGTCGACGTCGGGCAGCGGAAGGTAATCCCAATCGAGGATCATTTTTTCCGCCAAGGCGACGCGCAGGCCTTGCTCCACTTCCCGCAGCGCCGGAGTGCCGCTGAGGTTCTTCAGCTCGGAGGGATCGGACTCGAGGTCGTAGAGCTCATAGACCGGGCGCGGTTGCGAGAAGTACGTGGAAGCGAGGCCGGAGAAGAGTTTTCCAGCGGCGTGGGCGGCGGTGATCTCGCGCCAGGCGGCGCCGCCGGCCGAGTCGACCGGGGAATAGGGGATCCAGGGCGTGCAATTATAGATGAGTTTGTAGCGGTCGGAGCGCACGGCGCGGGAGAGGTCATAGCCGCTGCTGCGCATGTTCACCGTCACCGGCGCGGAACCGTGGGGGCCGCGTTCCGTGAACACGTGGCGGCGCGGCGTGAAAGCCTCGCCGCGGAGCAGCGGGAGGAAACTGACGCCGCTCATGCGCGGGCCCGGCGCGAGGCCGGCCGCGGCCAGCAGCGTCGGCCCGATGTCCTCGCCGCTGAGCAGCGTGCGGGATTCGCCGTCGGGTCGCACCACGCCCGGCCAGCGGATGACGAGCGGCACGTTGCAACCGGGATCGTAGAGGGAGCCTTTGCCGTGCGGCAGGGCCGCACCGTTGTCGCCAGCGAAGACCACCAGGGTGTCGGCGGCGCGGCCGAGGCGTTCGAGGAGCGCCAGCACGCGGCCCATTGTCGCATCGAGGCGGTTCACCTCGGCGCAGTAATCGGCGAGTTGCTCGCGCATGCCCGGCAGGTCGGGCCAGTGCGGCGGCAGCTTCAACGAGGCGGGTGATGGCCGGAACTCGGCCGGCGCGTTCCACACGTGATGCGGATCACTGAAGTTGAGCCAAAGGGCGAACGGCTTGCCGGCGGGAACGCTTTTGAGGAATTCCTCCGTCTGCTCGACGGCCTGTTCGTCGGAGCCGGTCCGCAGGTAGTCGACGCGGTCCGCGAACGTCCGCAACCCGTGGCGGTCCATGATGGTCCGGATGTCGGGTCCGCCCCGGGCCGATCCGCTCCGGGCGGAGCCGTCGAGATGAAACGAGCGGCCCGCGATGCCGGTGTGGTAGCCGCCCTGCTGGCGTAACAGCTCGAGGAACGTCACCTCGTCACGCGGTAGCGCCGCGGAGAAACGCGTCATGCGCGCGGCGACCGCGGAGCGGCCGGTGAGGTAGCCGGCGCGCGAGGGCACGCATTGCGGGGCGACGGTGAAGAACCGGTGGAACCGCATGCCGCCGGCGGCGAGCCGGTCGATATTGGGCGTCCGGACGTTCGTGTCGCCGTAGCAGGAGAGGAAGGGGTAGCTGTGGTCGTCGGAGAGGACGAAGAGGATATTCGGCCGGGCGGGAGCCGCGCTCTGCGCGGCGGCAACCACCGCGAGGGCGAACACGAGGCACGGGAGAAGTATGAAGGGGCGGAGGGGCACACGGGAGAATTGACGCCGCCGGGAACGGGCGACCAGCGGGAAAACCGTCGCTGGAACGAGACGTGCAAACCGTGATTCCCTGGACCTCCTTTCGCCCCCGCGGGGGCAGCAGTTGCCGCGGATGACGGTCGGGCGATGCGAATCCGTACGAACCCTCGCGGCCTCCCTTCCAAGGACCAAGAAAAAGCCCCGCGCCGGTCGGGCGCGGGGCTGAGGGAGATGAGCCTGAACGGACCGCTTATTTGCGCGACTCGGCGATCGCGGCCTGGGCCGCCGCGAGGCGGGCCACCGGCACGCGGTACGGCGAGCAGCTGACGTAACTGAGACCGATCTTGTGGCAGAACTTTACCGAGTCCGGATCACCACCGTGTTCGCCGCAGATGCCCAGCTTGATGTCGGGGCGGGTCTGGCGGCCCTTGGTGATCGCGATCTGCATGAGCTGGCCGACGCCCGTCTGGTCGATCGAGGCGAACGGGTTCTTCTTCACGATCTCGGCCTCGGCGTAGGGCGGGAGGAACGAGCCGGAGTCATCGCGGGACATGCCGAGGCAGGTCTGCGTGAGGTCGTTCGTGCCGAAGCTGAAGAACTCGGCCGTGGAGGCGATCTCGTCGGCAGTGAGGGCGCCGCGCGGAACCTCGATCATGGTGCCCACGTGATAGGCGATCTTGGTCTTGCGCTCGGCCATGACGGCCTTGGCGACCTCGTGGACGAGGGCCACCTGGAGATCGAGCTCCTTCTTGAAGCCGACCAGCGGGATCATGATCTCGGGCTTGGCCTTGTAGCCGGCCTTGTTGGCCTCGGCCGCGGCCTCGAAGACGGCGCGGGCCTGCATGGCGGTGATCTCGGGGTACTTGATGCCGAGACGGCAGCCGCGGAACCCGAGCATCGGGTTGAACTCATGCAGCTCGTGCACGCGGGTCATGATCTTCTGGACGTCGATGCCCATCTTCCGCGCGAGATCGAGCTGCTGCTCCTTGGTGTGGGGCAGGAACTCGTGCAGCGGCGGATCGAGGAACCGGATGGTGGCGGGGAATCCCTTCAGGGCCTTGAAGATCCCGAGGAAGTCCTCGCGCTGATAGGGCAGCAGCTTGGCCAGTGCGGCCTGGCGGGCCTCGAGGGTGTCGGCGAGGATCATCTCACGCATCGCGTCGATGCGGTCGCCCTCGAAGAACATGTGCTCGGTGCGGGTGAGGCCGATGCCGACGGCGCCGAACGCGATGGCGTTGCGGGTCTGCTCGGGGGTGTCGGCGTTCGTGCGCACCTGCAGGCGGGTGGCCTGGGAGCACCACTTCATGAGCTGGGCGTAGCTGCGGAATTTCTCCGTCTTCTTCGCGGCCTCGTCGTTGTTGAGGAGACCGGCGATGATCTCGGACGGCGCGGTCTTGATCTGGCCGGCGTAGACCGTGCCGGAGGTGCCGTCGATGGAGAGGTAATCCCCCTCGCCGAAGGTCTGGCCGGCGATCGACGCGGTCTTGCGCTCGTAGTCGATATGCACGGCGGAAGCGCCGCACACGCAGACCTTGCCCATCTGGCGGGCGACGAGGGCGGCGTGCGAGGAGACGCCGCCGCGCGCGGTGAGGATGCCCTCGGCCGCGATCATGCCGCGGAGATCCTCGGGGGAGGTCTCGACGCGGACCAGCAGCACCTTCTCGCCCTTTTCCGCGGCCTGCACGGCGCGGTCGGCGTTGAAGTAGACGCGACCGGTGGCGGCGCCGGGGCCGGCGGGGAGGCCGGTGGCGATGACCTTGGCCTTCTTCACCTCGGCGAGATCGAAGATCGGCGCGAGGAGTTGCTCGAGCTGGTCGGCCGGATTGCGCATGACGGCCGTCTTCCAGTCGATGAGCTTCTCCTTCACCATATCCATGGAGAACTTGAGCGCGGCGGCGGCGGTGCGCTTGCCGTTGCGCGTCTGGAGCATGAACAGCTTGCCCTCCTGGATGGTGAACTCGACGTCCTGCACGTCCTTGAAGTGCTTCTCGAGCGTGGCGCGGACCTTGAGGAGCTCCGCGTACGACTTCGGCATCTGGTCCTTGAGCTTGAGGACCGGCTCGGGCGTGCGGACGCCGGCGACGACGTCCTCGCCCTGGGCGTTGATGAGGAATTCGCCGTAGAACTCGTTGACGCCGTTGGCGGGATTTCGGGTGAAGGCCACGCCGGAACCCGACGTGTCACCGGTGTTGCCGAACACCATCGCCTGCACGTTCACCGCGGTGCCCCACTCGGAGGGGATGTTGTACTTGCGGCGGTAGACGATGGCGCGGTCGTTCATCCAGGAGCCGAACACGGCGCCGGCGGCGCCGCGCAGCTGGTCCCAGGGACTCGCCGGGAAGACTTTGCCGGTGCGCTCCTTCACGAGGGCCTTGAAGCGCTTCACGAGCTCCTGCTGGTCGGCGGCGGTGAGCTTCGAATCCTCGATGTCGGCGTGGTAGACCTCGTGCTTGAAGTTGTGGATGACGGTCTCGAACGGCTCGTGATCCTCGCCTTCGCGCTTCTGCACGCCGAGGACGACGTCACCGTACATCTGGATGAAGCGGCGGTAGCAGTCCCACGCGAAGCGCTCGGTCTGCGTCGCGCGCACGAGTGCGAGCACGGTCTCGTCGTTGAGGCCGAGGTTGAGGATGGTGTCCATCATGCCCGGCATCGAGTCGCGGGCGCCGGAGCGCACGGCGACGAGGAGCGGCATGCCGTCGGTGGCGCCGAACTTCGTGCCCATGATGCGCTCCATGTTGGCGACGCCGGCCTCCATCTGGGACTGGAGCTCCTTCGGGTAGGTCTTCCGGTTGGCGTAGAAATAGGTGCAGACCTCGGTGGTGATCGTGAAGCCCGGAGGCACGGGCAGGCCGATGCGGGTCATCTCGGCGAGGGTGGCGCCCTTGCCGCCCAGCAGGGCCTTCATGGTGCCGTTACCGTCGGCGCGGCCGGCGCCCCACGTGTAGACGTACTTGGGCGCCTTGGAGGCGGACTTGGCGGAGGACTTGGCCTTCGCGGCGGGTTTCTTGGCAGGTTTTTTAGCGGCCATGGTGTTCAGGATGTGGTTGAAAAGTTGTGGGTTAGCGTCCGGGCAGGAAAGGTGGAGGCAATAGGTCGCGACACGGGGGTGTCAACGATGCAGGCGGGCGGCGGCGGGGTGTTTTCCGAATCCGCAGGCAAACCGGCCCGCGACGCACATCGCGCTTCCGTTTTGGAAAAAAGCCCGCACGATGCGCGCCCTTTTCGACGTGAGCCAGCCCGAGAACCAATCCGACGACCCGTATACTCCCGCCGAGGTGCAGGTCTCGCCGCGGGAGAAGCCGATGGGTTTCTGGCAGCACATTGAGGAATTACGCGGGGTGCTGCTCAAGAGCGTGATCGCGTTCGCGATCTGCGCGGTGATCGTCGGCTTCTTCGTCACCGAGTCGATGGAGGCCCTCCGCTGGCCGCTGGACCACGTCGCGAAGGATTACCCGGATTTCGACACCAAGCTGGGCACCATCTCGCTGATGGAGGTGTTCACGATGATCATCCAGCTGTGCGTCTTCGGGGGGCTGCTGCTGGCCTCCCCGTTCATCCTCTTCTTCATCGGGCAATTCGTCTCGCCGGCGCTGACCGAGCGGGAGACGAAGGCGATCAAGCCGTTGTGCTTTTCGGCGCTGGTGCTCTTCCTGCTCGGCTCCGCCTTCAGCTTTTTCCTGCTCATGCCGAGCACGGTGCGGATCGCCATCGAGCTCAACCAGGCGATGGGCCTCGAGACCCGCTGGACCGCGGGCAACTACTTCACGACGCTCACC
This sequence comes from Opitutales bacterium, assembly GCA_964229935.1. Lineage (GTDB taxonomy): Bacteria > Verrucomicrobiota > Verrucomicrobiia > Opitutales > Opitutaceae > ER46. The sequence goes on along the minus strand of CAXRGI010000293.1, from coordinate 34,460 downwards.
TGGCTCGTTCTAGGCACCGGCGCCGTTTTTGAGTTGCCCCTGGTGATCGTATTACTGGTCTGGCTCGGGGTGCTCACCACGGAGTTCCTCCGCAAGTACCGGCGGCACGCGATCGTCCTCATCTTTGTCATCGCCGCGATCGTGACGCCGACCCCCGACCCGGTTACCCAGACGATCTTCGCGGCGCCGCTTTACGCGTTGTTCGAGATCTCGATCCTGGTCTCTTCGCGGGTCGAGAAACGCAAGCGGATCGCCCGCGCTGCGGCCTGAGTTAGCTCGGGTGGCGGCCGCCGCCAAATGACAGTTGCGCCGTAAACGTGCGGCTGTTGCATGGCCGGAATGGCTCTCAAGACCCTCGACTCGACCGCGCTCCGCGCCGTCGCCTCGGCGTTCCGGCTGGGCGGCACCTACTGCGGGGGAGCGCCGCACGGCAACGGTCACATCAACGACACCTATGTGGTCTCGTTCGAGCAGGGCGGGGTGACGACGCGTTACATCCTGCAGCGCATCAACGAGAACGTCTTCCGTAACGTCGAGGTCGTGATGGAAAACATCGCGCGGGTCACCGCGCACGCCGGCCGGCGCGCCATCGCCTCCGGGGCGCCCGACGCCATCCGCCGCGCCCTTACGCTCATCCCTACGCGCGCGGGCGGCAACCTGCACCGCGACGCGTCGGGCGCATGGCGCTGCTACATCTTCGTCGAGGGCGCGCAGTCCTACGACGTCATCACCGATCCCTCCATGGCCCGCGAGGGCGCGCGGGCGTTCGGGGAGTTCCAGCGTCTGCTCAGCGACCTGCCCGGCGGGCGGCTCCAGGAGACCATTCCCCATTTCCATGACACCCGGCGCCGCTTCGAAGCGTTGCGCCAGGCCGTGAAGGAAGACCGCGTGGGGCGGGTGAAGGAGGCGCGCGCCGAGATCGCGTTCGCGATGGAACGCGAGCCGATGGTCGACGTGGTGCTCAATCTGCTCGCGCGCGGGGAGATTCCAGAGCGGGTCACTCACAACGACACCAAGCTGAACAACGTGATGATCGACGACCGCACGGGCGCCGGCATCTGCGTGATCGACCTCGACACCGTGATGCCCGGCTCGGCGCTGTACGATTTCGGTGACATGGTGCGTTCCGCCATCAACTCGGCCGCCGAGGACGAGCCCGACCCATCGCGCGTGAACGCCCGCCTCGATCTGTTCGACGCCCTGACCGAGGGCTATCTCGCCGCCAGCCGCTCCTTCCTGAATGAGGCCGAGATCGCCCACCTCGCCTTCTCGGGGCGGCTCATCGCGCTCGAGATCGGGATCCGGTTCCTGACCGATTTCCTGCAGGGAGATGTCTACTTCAAGGTGAAGCGTCCCGCGCACAACCTTGAGCGTGCCCGCAGCCAGTTCGCTTTGCTGCGCAGCATGGAGGCCCAGCGTGAGCGCATGGAAGAGATCGTGCGCCGCCACGCCGCCAAGCCGGTTCCTTCAACCGCCGGAGCGGGAGCCCCGATTCTCTCGACGCCGGAAGCCCAACAGCGGGAGCGTATCGCCACCGAGGTTTTCGCGGACGCCGACGAAGCGTGTGCGCGTCTCGCGGACGAGATTGCCGAGCTGGTGCGGAAAAACGACGCCGCCGGTCGGTCGACGGTGCTTGGACTCGCCACGGGTTCCACGCCGGTCCGGCTCTACCGCCAGCTGATCCGGCTGCATCGCGAAAAGGGGCTCAGTTTCCGCCGGGTCATCACATTCAATCTCGACGAGTACCACGGCCTCACGCGCGAGCACCCGGAGAGCTACTGGCGCTTCATGCACGAGCAGCTCTTCAACCACATCGACATCCCGGCGGAGAATGTGAACGTGCCGGACGGTACGGTGCCGCGCGCGGAGGTCTACGGCTGGTGCCGGAACTACGAGGAAAAGATCCGCGCCGCCGGTGGCATTGACCTTCAGATTCTTGGCATCGGGCGTACCGGCCACATCGGCTTCAACGAGCCCGGCTCCTCGCGCGAGTCGCGCACGCGGCTCGTCACGCTCGACGGCCTCACGCGGCGAGACGCCGCCCGCGATTTTCTCGGTGAGGCTAACGTGCCGCGCCACGCGATCACGATGGGAGTGGGCACGATCCTCGACGCCCGCCGGATCGCGCTCCTCGCCTGGGGCGAGGGCAAAGCCGGGGTGCTGGCCGAGGCGGTCGAGGGCGCGCCGCAGGATTCCCTGCCGGCCAGCTTTCTGCAGGGTCACCCGCAGGTACGCTTCCTGATCGACCGCGCCGCGGCTTCGTCACTCACGCGCGTCCGTTATCCGTGGCTGGTCAGCCCGATTCGTTGGACGCCTGCCATGATCCGCCGCGCGGTGATCTGGCTGTCCCGCCAGGCGAAGAAGCCGGTGCTGAAGTTGCTCGACGAGGATTACGGTGAGCACGGCATGGCTGATCTCCTGACGGAGCACGGTCCTTCCTATCAGCTGAACATCAGGGTCTTTAACGAGATCCAGCACACGATCACCGGCTGGCCCGGCGGTAAGCCCAATGCCGACGACTCATCGCGGCCTGAGCGCGCCTTCCCGTTTCCGAAGCGCGTCATCGTCTTCAGCCCGGAACCTTCGCACGACGTGCTGGGCATGGGCGGCACGATTCGCCGGCTCAAGGCCCAGGGGCACATTGTCACCGTCGCCTACCTCACCTCCGGAAATCTCGCGGTGCCCGATGAGGAGGCCGCGATGGCGGCGGAGCTCGTCGGCGAGATCGCCGGCACCTTGGGTCAAACCAAGGATCCGGTGGCCGATTTCACCGAAGGCGTCCGGCGGGAGCTCGCCGGCAAGAAGGCCTTCGCGGCCGATTCGGCCGGCATCCGTCGCCTCAAGGCGCTGCTCCGGCGCGGGGAGGCTCGCGCCTCGTTGCGCGACTGCGATCTGGCACCCGGGCAGGCGAGTTTCCTCGATCTCCCTTTCTACGAGCGCGGCCGTTACCGTCAATTCGCGCCGGGGCAGGCGGATCTCGATGCGATCGTTAAGCTTCTGCGCGAGGCCATGCCGCATCAGATCTTCCTCACTGGCGAACGTGACGATCCGACGTCCATCACGGCGGTGTGTCATGAGCTGGTGCGCCGCGCGTGCCGTGAGGTTGCTGGCGAGGCTTGGTTCAAGGACTGCCGGGCTTGGTCGTACCGCGGGGTGGATCAGCCGTGGGAGGCGGCCGACGTCGACATGGCCGTTCCGCTCAGCCCGCGCGAACTCGCGCAGAAGATGCAGTCTGTCTTCCACCACAAGAGCCAGCGCAGCCAGACGCCGGTGGCCTCCGGTCTGCGCGAACCGTGGCAGCAGGCCGAGCAGCAGAACCGCGCGCTCGCGGACACTTACGACGGCTTGGGGCTCGCGAATTACGAGGCGATCGAGGGTTTCGCGCGGGTGCACCTCGCCTGAGGGTTGGGTCCGCTCCCCAGTTTCTTTCCGTCATGATCGACGTCCGTCCTTCGTTGCCGCCGAGTTTGGAGCGGAACTTCGCTCCTGCCGCCCTCTGGAACCGCGCTTACCGCGCCTTGGTGGCCCGCGATCCGGCGGCCCGCCCGCTATCGGTGGTCCTCAGCTCGACCGGCGGCGCGGTTTCCCGTCACGACACGCGCGTGCTCGGGGCCGCACATCCGTCCGCCTCACTTTCGCTCACCTACGTGGAGCGCTTGGTGAAGTTCCTGCTCTGGCAAAAGGGCGGTAGCCGCGTGCGGATCGCGGGCGCGGATTAAATCGTCGCCGAACTGAAGCGGGTCTACGCCGAAGACGGTATTCGCGCTTTCGATCTCCGGTTCATGGGCCCGACGACGTACCGCGAGGCGTTCGTGCTCGAGGCGGCGCCTCTCTCGACCTTGCCTGAGGGCAGGGTGGCCTCGCTCGCGATCGGCCGGCACCTCGACGGTTGCCGGATCGGCTTCGATCTGGGCGGCAGCGATCGCAAGGCTGCCGCGGTGATCGATGGGAAGGTCGTCTTTTCCGAGGAGATCACCTGGGACCCTTACTTCCAAAAAGATCCGTCCTATCACCTTGAGGGCGTGCACGACTCCCTGCGGCGGGCGGCCGCGCACCTGCCGCGGGTCGATGCGATCGGCGGCAGTTCAGCCGGGGTCTACGTGAACAATGAGGTGCGGGTCGCTTCGCTGTTCCGCGGGGTGCCGCCGGACCTGTTCGACCGTCACGTGCGCCGGATGTTTTTCACGCTGCAGGAGCGTTGGGGCGGGGTGCCGTTCGAGGTGGCCAACGACGGCGAGGTCACGGCACTGGCCGGCTCCATGTCGCTCGGCGACGGCGCGGTGTTGGGCATCGCGATGGGCACGAGCCTCGCGGCCGGTTACGTCACCCCGGAGGGTGGCATCACCCCTTGGTTGAACGAACTGGCGTTCGCCCCGGTGGACTACCACCCGGCGGCGCCGCGCGACGAGTGGTCGGGGGACATCGGTTGCGGGGTGCAGTATTTCTCCCAACAGGCGGTTGGTCGTTTGGCCGCGGTCGCCGGATTCGCCTTCCCGGCCCGCATGCCGCTGCCGGAGCAACTCATCGAGGTTCAGCGGGCGATGGCCTCCGGCGACCCGCGCGCTCGTGCGGTCTACGAAACCATCGGCACCGACTTCGGTTATGCGATCGCGCACTTCGCCGATCACTACGAGCTGCGTCACGTCCTTCTGCTGGGCCGTGTCTCCTCGGGCCCGGGCGGCGAGATCATCCTCGACCGCGCCCGGGCGGTGCTGCGCGCGGACTTCCCCGATTTGGCGGAAAAAATCCGCCTGCACACTCCGGATGAAAAGGACCGTCGCCACGGGCAGGCCGTCGCTGCGGCCAGTTTGCCGGCTATCCGTCGCTGAACTCCGGACCGCTTTCCGATGAAACTCTCTAATCCCCAGGCCGATCTCTACGTTCCCGGCGACGACGCCACTCCGGAGGAGGCGCTCGCGCGCGTCACGCACCTCTGCCTCGGCGCCCATCAGGACGACATCGAGATCATGGCGCATGCCGGGATCTCCGATTGCCTCGACACGCCCGGCAAAGCCTTCGGCGGCGTCGTCGTGACCAATGGCGCCGGTTCGCCGCGCACCGGCCCGTATGCGCACCTGACCGACGAACAGATGCAGGGCGTGCGGCGCGAGGAACAGCGCAAGGCGGCGAAAATGGGCCGTTACGCGATCCAGCTCCAGCTGGCGCATCCCAGTTCCGTCGTGAAGACTCCGGGGCATCCCGGCGTGGCCTCCGATCTGGCCGCTATCTTCGGCGGCTGCCGCGCGGAAGTGGTTTACCTCCACAATCCGGCCGACAAGCACGATACCCATGTCGCGGTTCTCCACCGCTGCCTCGAGGCGATTCGAGCGCTTCCCGCCGACCGACTTCCGCGGCGGGTCTTGGGCTGCGAGGTCTGGCGCGACCTCGATTGGATGGTGGATTCCGACAAGGTTGCACTAGATGCCGGCCGTCACCCTGAACTGGCCCTTGAGCTTCTCAAGGTCTTCGACTCGCAGGTCACCGGCGGCAAGCGCTACGACCTCGCCACGATGGGTCGGCGTTCGGCGCACGCCACCTACCACACGTCCCATGCGACCGATCGCGTGACTGGTATCACGTGGGCGATGGATTTGACGCCTTTGGTCTCGAATCCGGGCCTGTCCCTCGAGGAATTCACCGTCGGCCATATCCGTCGGTTGCAGGACGACGTGCAGGCGCGCATTCGCCGGTTCGCCTGAGCGTTCCCGACTCGCGCAGGTTTGGATGCGGCGAACTCTAGGCTTCCCAAAGCCTTCAGGGCGCCTACTTTGACCCGTTCATATGGAAAAGACGTTCATCATCTGTAAGCCGGACGCGATGCAGAAGCGCTTGGTAGGCACCGTCATCAGCCGTTTCGAGGCGGCCGGTTTCGACGTGATCGCCTGCAAGATGGCGCGCCTTTCCCCCGCTTTGCTCCGGGAGCACTACGCGCACGTCGCCTCCAAGCCGTTTTACCCTGAAATCGAGCGTTTCATGAGCTCGCGCCCCGTGGTCATGGTGGCCTTGCAGGGCGAAAATATCGTCCAGCGGGTGCGCGATCTACTCGGGCCCACCGACTCCCGTAAGGCCGCCAAGGGCACCCTGCGCGGCGACTTCGGCACCGACATGATGATCAACGTCGTCCACGCTTCCGATAGCGTTGAGAATGGCGTGGCCGAGATCGCGCGCTTCTTCCGTCCGGAAGAGGTCTTCGCCTGAAGCCGGCGGGCTTTGGCCCGCTCTCCATTCCGACCGCATGTGACGGTCCGGTAAATCCGTCGGTCGCCCGCTGGTGCGTTGGCCTCCGATCTGCTACGCTCCGCCTCGTTTTGGGGATCAGTAACCACCCATCGTCATGAGCGCATCCAAGAAGAAAACCGCCACCCGCAAGCCGTCGCCCGCCCCAGCGACGAAGTCTCCCGCGCCCGCCCGCAAGGCGTCGTCGCGTTCTCCTGCCCGCCCTGCCGCGATCAAGCCCGTGCCTGCCGTGGTCGTGGCGCCGCCACCCTCGGCGCCGCGGCTAGCGGCGCCCAAGCCTTCGCTTACCACCATCACCGCGCAGGTGGACGTCGGCTTCGGCAACACGCTCTACATTCGCGGCGCCGGCGGCGGCCTGAGCTGGACCGTCGGCGTGCCGATGACGTGCGTGGCGGCCGACGTGTGGCGCATCTCCCTCGACGCCGCTCGGCAGGACATCGCCTTCAAGGTGCTCGTGAATGACCTCTCATGGAGCGTCGGTGCGGATTACACCGCCGTGGCCGGCTCGAACGTGACGGTACGGCCGTCGTTCTGAGGCCCGCCCGACCGGATCACCGGTCGGGGTTGAGCGCCAGAAGCCGGGAACGGACCAGCTCCATCCCGGCGTCGCGGTCGGCCAGTTGCTCCGGCTCTATGATCTCGCAGCGCATACGCACGCGGGAGAAGGGTTTGGGCAGGTGAAAACGGTCCCAGCTCTTCAGGCGCCATGACGAGGTGAACTCGGCGCCGACCAGCAGCATCGGGGCGCGGGTTCGCCGCGCCACGATGACTGCGCCGGGCTTGAAGTCATAACAAGGCCCGCGCGGACCGTCGGGCGTGATGCCGACGTCGCGTCCGGACTGTAGCACCTCGACCAACGCCGATGCGGCCTCGCGTCCGAGCCGGCTGCTGGAGCCGCGCACCGTGCGCAGACCGCCCATCGCGAAAAACGCCGAGAGCCACGCGCCGTCCTCGCTGGCGCTCACCAGCGCATAGGCGGGGCGACCCGTGCGGTAGCGACGCACGATCTCAGCCGCCAGAAAGAGCCGGTTGTGCCACAGCACGATGGCGACCGGCACGTCGTGCCGCGTGTAATTACGGATGTCCTCCGGCGTGGCGTCGAAACGGAGGGAACGTCCCCACGCGCGCAGCAACATGCCGAAGGGTAGGAGCGCGAGCCACCTCCACCACGCGATGCGGTGCACGTGTGGATGGGCTGTGGCGGACGGCGGAACGCGGCTTTCTTCGGAGTAGCTCAGGCGCGGGGGTTGTCGTGGAAACGGCGGGCCGCGCCAAGCGCAACTTCGTCATGCCGCGAAGCCGAGACTGGGAACCACGAAATGCACCAAAGGCGCGAAACCGAGCCGGGTGGCCCACGGAACACACGGAAGCCACGGAACGGCGAGAACCGGGTGTCCAAGGCAGGCCGCGTTTAGCGGCGGGCGGATGTCCATGCTCCTTATCTCCAGATTCACTCCGTTCCTCGTTTCCTCCGTCTGCTCCTGTTGGTCGGTTTGGATCCGGAGCGGAGGTCGCAAAGTTTTTATCATCCGTGGTTGCCCCGTTTTGTCTGTTTTCACCCGCGATTGCCGCCTCCGCGGCTCCGCCGGTTGACGCCGGGCGCTCTCGCGGCCAACGACTGCGCGGTGCCGCCATTACCTTCCTGTCCGCATCTGCCCGCCGCCGTGTCGGGGATGGACTGGCGTGCGCTGCACGCCTTCCGGGACGGCGATCGCGGAGGCAGGTTCTACCTCGAGTGCCTCCGCTACGGGGCCTCGCTTTGGGAAACGGGCTTCGCCGCTCGGGCGTTGCTCTGCCTCGATCGCGCGATGGGGGCGGATGTTTCTGGCGACGAACCGGAACTGATCGCTCACCCCATGCCGTACGCCGCGGTGGCATGGATTGTCGCGCACACGCCGGAAGGCGTCTTCCTCGGCAATCCGCGGGTTCATTTCCAGCACTACGCGGGTCGCATGAACGAGCCGCGTCGCGAGCAACGCGTTTGGCGCGCGTGGGCTTGCTGGGAGCTCACGAGGTTAGTGCGTCCGGATTTGCCCGGCGATCCTCGTCACCGCATCGCGGAGCCGGCGACGGAAGCGATCAGAGAGGCGCTTCGACGCCACGGCTTGCCGGGCGAGGCGGAACTTTTCCTTCGGGTTCGGACGCTGGCAGGCCGGTGGAGTCGGGACGCCGGCGATTAAGATGGTTTCGCCTTCCGGGCGTTGCGGCCCGGATCAGACCGGGGTGACGGTCGGTGTTCGATTTTCCCGACCGGAAGGTCGGTGGAGCCCGGCGAGAGCGTTCGCGATCATCTGGCGGTCGACGGGTTTCGTCAGATAACCATCCATACCCGCGGCGAAGCAGCGTTCGCGAGTGGCGGGAAGCGAATCCCCCGTAACTCCGATGATGAGTGCGGGCAGATAGTCCGGTTGCCGCGCCTGAAGTTGTTTTTCGAGGGCCCGGATGCGGCGGGTGGCCTCCAAGCCGTCCATTTCCGGCATGTGGCAATCCATGAACACGGCGGGAAAGCGGCGCAGGTTGAAAAGCTCGACGGCGGCGCGACCGTTGACGGCTTCCGCGCATTCATGCCCAAGGCGGCCCAGGATCGCGCGCATGACGCCGAGGTTCACCAGATTATCGTCCACGATCAGCAGGGAGTTGTCTTGCGGCGGCAGCGGGTGGTTTGGGGTACATCCACCGGGTTCGCGGGGAATGCGCAGCAGTTCCTCGAGCAGCAGCGATCGGCGTAGCGGCTTTCTCAAAACAGCGTTGATGGAGAGCTCGGCTAGCTGGAGTTCTGGAATGACGGAGCCCAGATTGGTCATGAGTATGACGGGCAGAGCGGCGAGTTCAGCCGTTTCTCGCAGGCTGCGGACCAGCTCGAGGCCGGAGGTTTCCGGCAGGTTCTGGTCGATCAGGGCGGAGGAAAAAGGGGAACCGCTCAAATGTGCCTCGCGGGCTAGGCGCTCCGCGGCGACGCTGTTGCCGGCCGTGGTCACGGTCGCCCCGAGGTGGGTGAGCTCGTCGCGGATCGCGGCGAGGGCGACAGCATGATCCTCGACGACAAGAATCCGGTGCCCGGAAAGGTCCGGCGCGGTTTCCCGGGTGGAGTCCGCCGCTCCAAACGAGACGGTGAAGTGGAAGGTCGAGCCTTTTCCGGGAGCGCTCTCGATGCCGATCTCTCCCCGCATCGCCTCGACCAGCTGCCGGCAAATGGCTAGACCCAGACCGGTTCCCCCGTAGCGACGGGTCGTCGACTGATTCGCTTGGGTGAAAGGCCGGAAAAGGCGCGCCTTTTCCTCGGAAGTGATACCGATGCCGGTGTCCTGCACCTCAAAGGCGAGTTTCATTCTCCCCACCGCCGTTCCGGCGGGCCGGACGCGCACCACCACGTGTCCGGTCTCGGTGAACTTGATGGCGTTGCCCACGAGGTTGGTGAGCACCTGCCCGAGCCGGGCGGAGTCACCCAGCACCACCGCGGGCACGCCGGGATCGATCTCGCGGATGAGCTCCAGGTTTTTCTCAAGCGCCGCCATCGCGAGCGAGTTGAGGCAGCCCTCGACGGCGTCACGGGGTGACAGGGGAGCGGCCTGGAGGGTGAGTTTGCCGGACTCCATCTGCGCGAAGTCGAGGACGTCGTTCATCATCCGCAGAAGGGAGTCGGAACATTGGCGCACGGTGGTCGCCATCTCCTGTTGTTCCCGCGTGAGGTGGGACGAGATCAACAGGTCCGTCATGCCCATGATCCCGTTCATGGGCGTGCGGATCTCGTGACTCATCGAGGCGAGAAAGCGCGACTTCGCGAGGTTCGCCTCTTCGGCGGCGGCGGCGTGACGCTCGATCTTCCGCACATAATGGCGTTGCCAGAAAAAGCCGGCGATCACGGCGCTCAGAACGATGAGCGCAGGCAGACGGAAGCGCTGGAGATCGGCTGCGGTGATCTGCCGTGGTTCGACCGGTCCGATCCAGCGGGCAAAGATGCGGTCGTAGGCGCCATCCTGGAGCGCGCGCGCCAATCCTTCGTTGATGATGGAAAGCAGACGGCGGTCCCCTTTCTGAACCGCCAGGTAGAAGCTCACCGTGAGGTCGGAAAGAAAGCTTTGCTCAAATCCTGATGTGTTCTCGAGTCCGCTGCGCGAAAGGCTAGTGGAGATCGCGACGTCGCATTCCCCCTTGCGGAGCCCTTCGCGGAAGTCGGAGAGGTTGGCGTAGATGACCAGGGTGGTGTCGGGTAGATTTCGCTGACGGAGATGGGTGAGCGAGTTGCTGCCTTCTACTAGCCCCACACGCTTGCCCCGCAGGTGGTCGGTGCGCGTGACAGCGGGTTTGCCCTTCAGGGTGAAGGTGACGGCGTGGACCGTCACCAGCTTGATGGAATAGTCCATCACCGCATGGTCCCGCGGGTCATCCGGACTGATGCCACAAAGTGCATCGATCCGCTTTTCTGCAAAAGCCTCAAGATGCTGCTTCCACCAACCCGGAACGAGTTCGAGACGAGCGCCGCTTCGCACGGCGATCTCCTTCAGCAGGTCGACAGCAAACCCACGGGGGCGTTCGTCGTCTCCGACGAACGAAAAGGGGTGCGAGTTTCGGTGCACCGCAATCCGATAGGTCGGGGATTCGGTGTCGGTTGTGCCAGCGGAAGCCGGCGTCTCGGACAGTAGCGCGAGAAGGGAGGTGAGGACGAGCACGAGCCCGGAGCGGTGCTGGATCACGCGCTGACTCCGCGGCTGAACCAGCCGGTCACCAAGCAAAAAAAGCCAACTCGGCCTAGGGTTTGTTACCCATTGGCAGTGGGCAGTTTTGACATGCCCGATTTCGGATGGTGCGGATTCGACTCAAAAAAACCCCGCCTCACCGTTGTCGGCGAGGCGGGGTCCAAAGTGGTGGCTCAGCCCGGAATCGAACCGGGGACACAAGGATTTTCAGTCCTCTGCTCTACCAACTGAGCTACCGAGCCACTGGAGGAGCGGGGAACAAAGGCGCGCACTTACGCTCCGTCAACGGGAATCTCCGCGTTGGCTGCGTCGCGACGCCCGGGCGCGCGATCGCCAAATTACCACTTGCGGCCGTGTGGGGCGTGGGGCCAATTGCTCACCGGTCATGACGTCCGCCGATTACCTGCCTTTCCTGATCCAAGCCGTGCTCGCCGCGCTCATCACTGGCGGGGTGATCGGCGCCAGCCACCTCTTCGGTCAAAGGTTCCGTCCCAACAAGATCAAGGACAGCGCTTACGAGTGCGGCGTGGCGGGGGAGGGGCTCGTGCACACGCGCTTCTCGGTTAAGTTCTGGCTCACCGCGCTGCTCTTCATGCTCTTCGATCTCGAGGTGGTGATCCTGATCCCGTGGACGTTTGTCTACCGCGAGTTTCTCGCCGGCGGGATCCCGATTCTCGGTCCGGTCCTGTTCTTCATCGGCGTGCTCGTCCTCGGCCTCGTCTACGAGGTGAAGAAGGGCGCGCTCAAGTGGGAGCGCTGAGCTCCGGCGCCGGAGCGTCTGAAGCGCCATGCGGCTGGAAAAGATCATCTCCCGCGGCCGCATCGTCGACCTGCGCAGCCTCGACCTCGAGGGCGCGCTGCAGGAGCTGCTCGACGTGTGCGTCGATAAGTTTCCCGACCTGAAACCCGACTCGCTCCTGCGCGGCCTGCTGGCCCGTGAGAGCACCATGACCACCTACCTTGGCTTCGGTGTCGCGCTGCCCCACGTCCGCGTGAAGATGGCCCGGCGCTATGTGCTCGCGATCGGGCGCAGCCGGGTCGGCATCCGCCACGACGGCGCGCTGGCCGACGAGCGCGTGCACCTGATCGTGATGCTCATCGCGGGCGAGCGAGCCCGCGATTACCTGCAGGTGCTGGCGTCGATCGCGCGGCAGGTGAAGGACAAGGACCTGGTCGACAATCTCGTCAACGCGCCCGACCTCGACGCGCTGCATGAGCGTCTCGTCGGTGGTTTCGGCGGGATGCGCGCGATCGAGGCGCAGCAGAACCGGATCAACCGCCTCTTGTTTCGCGAGGCCGAGCGCGTGGCGAAGGGGGCGGGTTGCGTGGCGCTGGTGGTCTTCGGCGACACCTTCATCGGGGGGCTCCAGCCGGGCGTCCTGCGGTCCAGCCTCAAGACGATCCTCGTCACGCGCAACGCCCTTGAGCTGGGGGACGACGGCGAGGCGCGCTTCCACGAGACGATCCAGGTGCGCTCCTTCTCGCGCCAGCGGCTGGCGCAGCTGCGCAGCGCGATGCTCGTCGCGCTCACCCGCGGCGTCGTGAAGTTCACCGACCGCATCTGCTGCGTCGGCGGCATCACCGGGAGCAACCAGTTCGACACGCTCGTGGTCGTCGACATCGAGCGCGAGTTCCAGACGCTCCTCACCGGTTCCACCGCCGACCTGCTGCCGCCCGATGTGAAACCGGAGGTGCTCGAGCGCGTCATCGCCGTCGCCACCGAGCTGGCGGTGGAGGGCCGCGAGGGGCGTCCGGTGGGATGCCTGTTCGTGGTGGGCGACAACGAGCGCGTCGCGACGATGTCGAAGCCGCTCGTCCTGAATCCGTTTTACGGTTACAAAGAGGAGGACCGCAACATCCTCAACCCGTTCATGGACGAGACGGTGAAGGAGTTCTCCTCGATCGACGGGGCCTTCCTCATCCGGGGCGACGGCGTGGTCGAGTCGGCGGGCAGTCTTATCCAGGCGATGGACAGCACCCACGCCCTGCCGGGCGGCCTCGGGGCGCGGCACGCGGCGGGGGCCGCCATCAGCGTGGCGGCCAACTGCATCTCGATCGTGGTCTCCTCGAGCACCGGCCAGGTCACGCTCTTCCGGCGCGGCGTGATGCTGCCGCTCACGGAAAAGCGCCGCTGAGACGGCACGCGCCGTCGCGGTGCCGGGCGGGTTTTCGCGGCTTGCCAGCGCCGGAGGCGCGGCGTCCAGTCGGCCCATGGCCATCCTGGGATCATTCGAAACCGTGCGGACGCAGAGTCCGCGCAGCGCGGCGTTCGCCGTGGCCTTCGCCTACGTGCAGGAAGTTTTGCGCGAGGGCTCGGCGGCGCGGGCGCGGCTTCTCGCCGTGGAGCCCGGGAAATCCGCGCGGGTGGAGCTGGGGGACGGGGTCTTCGCGATCGAGCAGGCCTATCACACCAAGCCCCGCGCGGAGGGCTTCTTCGAGTCGCATCGCCGCCACATCGACGTGCAGGTGCTCGTGGCCGGCGGCGAGGTGATCGAGGTGATCGACGCCGCGCGGAGCCCCGTGCAGGTGCCTTACGACCCGGAACGCGACTTCACGCATCACGCCGACGTCGCCGGGGCCTCGAGCGTGCGGCTGGAGGCGGGCGATGTCGCCGTCTTTTTCCCGGCCGACGTGCACATGCCGGGTCTGCGGTCCGGGGCTGCTCCGGTGCTGGTGAGGAAGACCGTCGTGAAGGTCCCGGTCGCCTGAGGCGGCCGCGCGCGGGCCCGGATGAATTACCGCCATCAGTTCCACGCCGGCAATTTCGCCGACGTGCTCAAGCACGCCCTGCTGGTCGAGCTGGTCCGTCTGCTTCAGCGCAAGGACAAGGGCTTTGTCTTCGTGGACACCCACGCCGGCCGCGGCCGGTACGACCTCGCGACGGCGGCTTCGGGAGATTCTCTCGCGCGCCAACCCGAGTGGCCGGAGGGCTTGGGGCGTCTGTGGGACGAGCCGGTGCTGCCCGGATCGCTCGCGACCTACGTTTCGCTGGTGCGCGAGCACGACCGGTCCGGGGGCAACCTTGCGGCCGGCCCCCGTTTCTACCCCGGATCCCCTCTGATCGCGGCCGCGCTCGCCCGGCCGGTGGACCGGCTGGTGCTCTGTGAGCTTAATGTCGCCGAGTGCGACGCCTTGCGTGGGACGATGGCGGGTACGCGACGCAGCGAGGTTCGTTGTGCCGACGGCTACCTTGAGCTTGCCGCGGTGCTGCCGCCGTTGGAGCGCCGGGCCTTGGTTCTGATCGACCCGCCCTACGAGGCGCAGGATGAACTCGCCCGCGCGCTGGCCTCCTTGCGCGAGGGGCTGCGGCGGCTGGCCGGCGGCGTCTTTGCGCTCTGGTATCCGCTCACCGGCAGGGCGCGCGCGGAGGACCTGCTGGGCGCGCTCGCGGGGTTGGCGCCGACGCCGGTGCTATCGGTCGAGTTGACCATCGCCTCGGTTTCCGGCGGTCCACGCCTCAGTGGCTGCGGTCTGGCGGTGGTCAATCCGCCCTGGCAGTTCGACCAGGCGGCGCGTGAGATCGTCGGTTTCCTGGCCCGGCGATTGGCGCAGGGACCGGGCGGCGGCTCCCGCGTGGACTGGGTGGTGCCTGCCGCTTGAGTCTCTCGGTGGGATCAATCCGCCGGCAAGAGACGCGGCCCTTCTGGCGGCTTGGTGAGTCCGGTGCGGCCGGGCAGTGGAGGGTCGATCAGCGAGGGCGGACGGAAGCGGCCCGCGTTTGAACTCGAGATCGCGGGGCCCTGAATCGGAAGCCTCTTTGCGCCGGAAACGGGGCGGCTGCGGGCGGAGTGGTTACGGGATGAAATGAGTTTTAGGAAAAGGTTCTTCATGGGCTTTGGTGGCGAACGTCGTTATCCCGGGCTCTGACCCGCGGATCGCGAAAATGTGCCCTTGCCCAGCGCACGGCGCGCGCTCAACTTCCCCCGTCAGCGTTTCTACCCCTTGAAATTCTCCGCTGTTCTCCGCCGTTGCCGGACGTACTGAAGTCCCGGCCTGCGCATCCACTTGTCAGTTCCCACAACTCAACCCAGCAAAAATCCCCGTATGACGAGTAATCCAGCAATCAGCAACCAAGGCACCGTCCCGAACGCCAGCAGGCTTCTTTGGGCGGGCTTCATGGCCATCCTGGCCGCCGGCGTGGGCTTCGCGCTCCGCGGCGGTATCTTCGGCGCTTGGGCGTCGGAGTACGGCTTCACGGCCACCCAACTCGGTGCCATCGGAGGCGCCGGCTTCACCGGGTTCTGCTTCGGCATCATCATCGGCGGCGTGATCGTCGACAAGCTGGGCTACGGCAAGCTGGTCGCCCTCGCCCTGCTGGGCCACGTGCTCTCCGCGGTGGTCACATTCATGGCGACCAAGCAGAACGCGTATGACTTCCTCTATTGGGGCATGTTCATTTTCGCCTACGCGAACGGCACCCTGGAGGCGGTGGCCAACCCGCTCGTCGCCACGGTCTATCCGCAAAACCGCACGCACTATCTCAACATTCTGCACGCCTCGTGGCCGCTCGGCATGGTGGTTGGCGCCGTCGCCTCCTACCTGCTCGGCAACGTGATGGGCTTCGGTTGGAAGGGCCAGCTGGCGTTCTACCTCGTCCCGACCGCCGCCTACGCGATCATGTTCATGGGCCAGTCGTTCCCGAAGTCCGAGGCGGCCGCCAAGGGCGCCAGCTTCGCCGACATGTTCAAGGACGTGGGTCTGCTCGGTGCGGCTGTCGTCTGCTACCTGCTCGCGCTCTTCTTCGGGGGCGCGGCGATGGGCTTCACCATCGGCGGCGTGCTTCTGATCGCGGTCGGCGTGCTCACCCGTTTCTCCTTCGGGTCGTTCCTGCTGTTCGTGCTCTTCATCACCCACGCGCTCGTCGGCGCGGTCGAGCTCGGCACCGACGGCTGGATCGAGGCCATCACCGGCAACCTCTTCACACCGGAGCAGGGCAAGATCCTCTTCGTCTGGACCTCCGCCATCATGTTCGGGCTGCGCTTCTGCGCCAACTTCATCGAGACCAAACTCGGTCTTTCGCCGGTCGGCCTGCTGCTGACCTCCGCGATCCTGGCGGTCGTCGGCCTGCAGATGGCCTCGGGGATGAACTCCTTCGTCATCGCGCTGGTCGCCCTCGGCCTCTACGCGGTCGGCAAGACGTTCTTCTGGCCCACGATGCTCGCCGTGGTTGGCGATCGCTACCCGCGCTCCGGCGCCGTCGCCATGTCCATCATGGGCGGCATCGGCATGCTCTCCGCCGGCCTGATCGGCGGCCCCGGCCTCGGTTACGCCAAAGACCGCTTCACCGCGGAGAACCTCAAGACCACCAACGCCGCGGTCTACGAGGCCAACAAGGCTTCCGCCCCCTCGAAGTTCCTCTTCCTGGAGCCGGTCACCGCGGTTGATGGCAGCAAGCTCGAGGCCGCCAAGAAGGCCGGCGACAAGGGGACGCCCGAGCAGAAGGCCATCGTGGCCGCCAACCAGAAGGGCGATCGCGCGACCCTCAAGGTCGACTCCTACATCCCGCTCACCATGGCCGCGATCTACCTGGCGATGCTGCTCTACTTCAAGAGCATCGGCGGATACCGCGCCGTGAAGCTCGAGGAGCAGACCTGATTCCGGGTCGCTCCGACAAAAAGGCCGCGTCCTCCGGGACGCGGCCTTTTTCTTGCCCGAATGTCGGTTCTTTCCTCAGGCCACCCTGGGCAGTGCCGCGCGCGTCCGCTTCGGTAGATTCACCGTAAGCACGCCGCGCGTGATTTCCGCCGCCATCGCGCCGAAGTTGAATCCGTGCCCGAGCCGCAGGCGCAGGAGATAATCCCGCTGAACCCCCTCAAGGTGCAGCGCGTCGAAGTTCACCCGCAACGGATGCGGCTTGCGGGCGGTCACGGTGAGGTCGGCGCCGCTTCCCTCGATGTCGACTCCGTGAGCCTCCACTCCGGGCAGGTAGACGGTTAACCGGAGGCCGTGCTCCGTCTCGCGGCATTCATAGACGGGTTCCCTGAATGCGGCGTTCCGGCCCGCCCGCGCGGGAGAGGAGGACGGGATTCTGGTGCTGAGCAGCGTGCTTTTCATGGGGAGGAGGGATGCGGAAACGTCTCCTCACGGGGTCTGGTGACCGCCGGGCTTCAGAGAGCTGAACGTTTCCGCGGAGGCGGAGGTTCAGTTCTGGTGGCCCGAGCCGGCTTTTTTGTTCCAGACGGAAACAACGGCCGGCCGCGGCGCACCCGGGCGCTGCCAGGCCTGCATGAAGCAGGCGCCGGAGCGGCGGACGTGGTGCTGTTGGCGGACGGTCATCGTGAAACGGGTGGCGAACGTGCACTCTGCAGGTAGCGTGCCAAGTAAAAACTCATCCACGGCACCAAGATTGCGCCGGCGGATCGGCCGCCCCACCGTCGCGGGATGACCTCCGCTTCCGACGCCCGGACCACCGTGTCCGAATTGAAGTCCAGCGTGCTCGCGTTCGTGCGCGCGCGCGACTGGGAGCAGTTTCACTCGCCGAAAAACCTCAGCATGGCGCTCGCGGCCGAGGCCGGCGAACTCATGGAGCACTTTCTCTGGTCCACGCCCGACCAGGCGGCGACGCTGGCGCGGGACCCCGCCAAACGCGAGCGGATCGCGGAGGAACTCGCGGATGTCGTCATCTATGCCCTCGAGTTCGCCAACATGACGGGAATCGACGTGTCGTCCGCGATCGAAGCGAAGCTCGCCTCCAACGCCCGGCGCTACCCCGTCGAGAAGGCGCGGGGACGGTCCGACAAGTACACGGAGCTCTGAGCGCTCCGGCGCGCGCTGCCGTCGACGGTCGCGCGGCGTGTCCCGGAAACCGAGGTGGAGCGGTTCCGGTTCAGTTCTGCCCGAAGCAGCCGCATTGGGAGCCGCAGGGGCGCGGCGGCGGCTCCGCCTTCTGGGCGATAAATCCGAAGCCGCCCGCGATCACCCGGCGGACGGGTTCGCCCGTCTCGGGATGCCGGGTGAGGGGAGCGTCGTTCATCGACTGGCGCACCTCGAAGCGGCGCGGCTCCAAGCCGGGTTTCTGCGGAACCGTTTCGTAAACGTACGTGGTCATGGTTGAGCTGGTTCAAAGGTGGAAACCGCGGCAGGCCGCGCAAGTCCCGGGGCGTCTCGTTTCATTTCAGGCCTTCGGGCGGAAAGCTTTCATCACCGCCTCATGGGTCTCGAGGCGGGGTCCGCCGATGAGGTCGATGCAGTACGGGATCGCCGGGAAGACAGCCTCCAGGTTTTCGCGGATCGCCTTGGGGCGGCCGGGCAGATTGACGATCAGGGTGCGGCCGCGGATACCCGCCGTCTGGCGCGAAAGAATCGCGGTGGGGACGTACTTGAGCGACGTCGCGCGCATCAGTTCGCCGAACCCCGGCAGCATTTTGTCGCAGACCGCCGCCGTGGCTTCCGGAGTTACATCCCGTGGCGCCGGTCCCGTGCCACCGGTGGTCACCACCAGACAGCAACCGGTTTCGTCCGCCAGGCGTCGCAGTTCCGCCTCGATCAGCGGTTGTTCGTCGGGGATGACGCGGTAGTCGACCTCGAACCCGGTCGCCAGCCACTCGCGCAGCAAGGCCACGCAGGCCTTGCCCGGAGTGTCCTCGTACACGCCCGCGCTGGCGCGGTCGGAAATGTTGAGGACGCCGATGCGGGGAGCGTTGGCCATAACGGGAGAGAAATCGGCGCGGCGCGCCGAGGCGAGACTCAGGTTGGGTCGGCCGCGAACCCGGCGATCAGTTCGGCGGGACTCCGGCCGGCGGCGCGTAACGCGCGGAGTGACAGTGCATCGTGGCGTTTCGCGAGACGCGCGCCCTGGTCGTCGCGTAGCAACGCGGCGTGGAAATAGGCGGGCGGCGGGGCCCCGAGCGCGCGGAACAGGAGCAGCTGGCGGAACGTGCTGCGGACGAGGTCCTCCCCGCGCACGACCTCCGTGATGCCGAACTCGGCGTCGTCCACCGCGCACGCCAGTTGGTAGCTGGGGATGCCATCTCGCCGCCAAACCAGGAAGTCGCCGAAGTCGCGACCGGCGACGGCCGCCTGCCGCCCCAGCCTTCCGTCGGTGAAGGCGATCTCCTCGCCATCCGGCACGCGGAGGCGCCAATTGGCGGTTATGATCGCCCCGAGCGGGGGTGGAGGTGCCCCGGCGGGTGGCCGGAAGGCCGGCGGATACAACGGCTCGTCATCCGCACCGCCCTCATGAGGGGCGCCGGCGGCATCGAGCACATCGCGCCGCGAACGTGTGCACGGGAAGATGAGCCCCGCCGCATGCAGGCGCTCCAGGGCCGCGCGGTAGGCGGGAAGGCGGGCGGACTGAGAGATCATCGGCTCGCGCCAGCGGAGGCCGAGCCAGGCCAGATCCTCGCGCAGCGCGTCCACGAACTCCGGGCGGCAGCGGTCGCCGTCGAGGTCGTCGTTGCGCAGCAGCAGCTCGCCGCCGGACGATGCGGCCCGTTGCGCGGCGATCCAGAACGTGCGCGCGTGCCCGAGGTGAAGCAGACCGGTGGGCGAGGGCGCGAGGCGTCCCCGGTAGGATGGGCGAAAGGCGTGCACGACGAGGAGCTGCGGGCGAAAAATGCGCTTGCCGTCCGGAAGTCGAGTCGCGACGTTCCGCGCCCCGCGCTGGTAGGATACTCAAGTGGCCAACGAGGGCAGACTGTAAATCTGCTGGCTTACGCCTTCCCTGGTTCGAATCCAGGTCCTACCACCAATTTTTGACACGGCGCGGCGCGGTTGGCGGGACGGTAGAACCGGAAGGGGCAAAGTCTTCGACATTTGTCCCGGGGTCGCTTCCTTTCGCGGGTTCCCGCATGAAGTCCTTCTACATCACCACCGCCATCGACTACGCGAACGGGTCGCCGCACCTCGGGCACGCGTATGAAAAGGTGCTGACCGACGTGATCGCCCGCTTTCGCCGGCAGATGGGGGACCAGGTCCGCTTCCTGACGGGCACCGACGAGCACGGGCAGAAGGTGCAGGCGAGTGCCCGCCAGCGCGGCATCGCCCCGCAGGTGTTCTGCGACACGATTTCGGCCGAGTTCCGTGCGATGCTGCCGCGGCTGCAGATCACCAACGACGACTTCATCCGCACCACCGAGGAGCGGCACAAGAAGGTCGTGCGCCGGCTTTTGCAGCAACTCTTCGACCAGGGTGACATCTACCGGGCCGAGTACCGCGGGTTCTACTCCGCCCGCCAGGAGCAGTTCCTGCAGGATAAGGACCGTAACCCGGACGGCTCCTGGCCGGAGATCTTCGGCGAGGTCACGGAAATCACCGAATCGAATTACTTTTTCCGCCTGAAGAAATACCAGCCGTGGTTAGTCGGCTTTCTCGAGGCCAACCCCGACTTCGTGTTCCCGCGCTTCCGGCAAAGCCAGGTGCAGGAATTCCTCAAGGAGGACCTCAACGACCTCTGTATTTCCCGTCCCAAGGAGCGGCTCGAGTGGGGCATCCCGCTGCCGTTCGACGAGGGGTACGTGACCTACGTCTGGTTCGACGCGCTGGTGAACTACTATTCCGCCGTCGCCGATCTGCCCGGCGTGTGGCCCGCCGACTACCATGTGATCGGCAAGGACATCCTCGTGCCGCCGCACGCGGTGTACTGGATGATCATGTTGCAGGCGGCCGGCCTGCCGCTGCCGCGCCACATCCTCGCCCACGGCTGGTGGCTGCAGCGCGGCGCCAAGATGTCCAAGAGCACCGGCAACGCGCTCAACCCGCTGGACCTCGTCGACCAGTTCGGATCCGACGCTTTCCGCTACTTCCTGATGCGGGAGATGAACGTCGGGCAGGACAGCGACTTCACCCCCGAGCAATTCCTCGTGCGCTACAACAGCGAGCTCGCGAACAACCTCGGCAACCTCGTCAACCGCACGCTGAACATGACCAACCGGTTCGCGGGCGCCGCGGTGCCGGCGTGCGGTTCGCCGCAGGACGCGGAGCGCGAGTTGCAGGCCCTGTGGGCGCGGACGGGACCCGAGTGCGTGGGGCTCTGCGAGGGTTTCCAGTTTCACACCGCGCTCGAGCGCACCATGGCGTTCGTCACGGCGACCAACGCGTATGTGGAGCGCCGGGCGCCCTGGAAACTGGGCAAGTCGACCACCGCCGAGGACCAGGAGCTCCTTCGCACGTCGCTCGCCACCATGGCGGAGGCGCTGCGTCTGGCGGTCGCCATGCTTCAGCACGTCATGCCCGCGGCGGCCGCGCGCATCAACGGCGTGCTGGGTTACACGCCCGGGCCGGTGTGGCGCGACGAGCTCGTCTGGGGCGACCGCCTCACGGGTAATCGCGTGGCGGAGGCGCTGGTGCTCTTCCCGCGTCCCGCGCCGCCCGCCCCGGCGACGGCGAACTGAAGCCAGAGGCGGAGCGGCACGCCATGGAGATCCTGCCCCTGCATCCCGCGGAAAACGCGGCTTCCCCGGATGCGTTGCGGGGATTTCTCGCCACGTGCCGCGACGCGGCGGAGCGTGATCGGCACGACAAATTGGTCAGCATCTCGCTGGCCCTGCCGGCGCCGGATCCACTCGCGGTCCTCGAGCTCATTTTCGATCCGGCTCAGCCGCATTTCTACGCGGAGAGGCCCTCCATCGGCACCGCGCTCGCCGGCGCCGAGGTCGCGGTGCGGCGGGAAGCCGCGGGTCCCGGTCGCTTCCGGGATCTCCGCGACTGGGCGGAGGAGATGCTGGCGCACACCATCGCCGTGGGGGACGTCAATGCTCCCCTCGGGGGACCGCATTTTTTCACGGCCTTCGCGTTTCGAGAGGAGGGCGAGGCGGGCCAACCCTTTCCGGCGGCTTCGGCTTTTGTGCCGCGCTGGCAGGTGGCGCTCGCCGGGGGCACGGGCACGGCGGTGGCGAATCTCGTGGTCGGGTCCGATTCGGATCTCGACGCGCTCGCGCTGCGCGTCTGGCGCGCTCACCGGCGGCTGCGGGAAGTGGGCGAGGGGGCGGCAGGGGAGGCGGCGCGCCCCGCCGCCGCGCGCCCCGCGTGCTTTTCCCTGCACGAGGCGGGCGATTACCGCGCGGCGGTGGCCCGCGGGTTGGAGCGGATCAGCCGGGGCGAAATCAGCAAGGTGGTCCTCGCGCGCGCCATCGACCTGCTGGCGGACCAGCCGCTCCATCCGCTCGTCGCGCTCAACGGACTGCGGCAGCGGTTTCCGGATTGTTATTCGTTCTCGTTCAGCGACGGCCGCGGACCGAGCTTCATCGGAGCGAGTCCGGAGCGGTTGCTGCGGGTGAGCCGCGGGGTTTTCGAGACCGAGGCGCTGGCGGGTTCGGCGCCTCGTGGCGGGAGCGCCAGCGAGGATGCCGCCCTCGCGGCCGGTCTGACCCGCAGCGAGAAGGACCGTCGGGAGCATGAGCAGGTTCTGGCCGACATCCGCACGCGGTTGGCGCCGCTGGCCTCGGAACTGGAGGCCTCGGGTGCGCCCCAGGTGCGGCGGCTGGCGAACGTCCAGCACCTGCTGACCCCGGTCCGGGGACTTCTGCGCGATGGCGCGCACCCGCTCGACGTTCTGGCGGAGCTGCATCCCACGCCCGCGGTCGGCGGCGCCCCGCGTGCGGCGGCGCTGGCGGCGATCGGGGAACTGGAAGGGTTCCCACGCGGCCTTTACGCCGGCGCACTCGGCTGGCTGAACGCGCGGCGAGGAGGGGAGTTCTTTGTCGGCCTGCGCAGCGCGCTGGTCGACGGACGTTCCGCCCGGCTCTACGCGGGCGCGGGCATTGTCGCGGGTTCCACGCCCGAAAAGGAATTTGCGGAAACCGAACTCAAGTTTAGGGCCATGCTCGGCGCGATCGGCGCGCCTACGTCGTCATGATTCCCTTCGTCCCTGATGCGCGCAACGTGAACTCCCTGTGGGCGGGGGTGCTGGTGGAGACGCTCGTCCGCTGCGGCGTGGGGAGAATGGTGATCTCCCCCGGTTCCCGCTCGACGCCGGTGGCGATGGCCGCGGCGGCGCATCGCGGGTTCGAGGCGATCGCAGTGGTGGACGAGCGATCGGCGGGTTTCTTCGCTCTGGGGCTCGCGAAGCAGTCCGGGAGGCCGGTGGCGTTGCTCTGCACCAGCGGTTCGGCGCCAGCGCATTATTTCCCGGCGGTGATCGAGGCGCGCGAGGCCGGCGTGCCCCTGGTCGTGCTTTCGGCCGATCGCCCGCCCGAGCTGCGGGACTGCGCATCGGGACAGACCATCAACCAGACGCGGCTCTTCGGCGACCACGCCGTCTTTTTCCACGAGCTCGCCGTGCCGGAAGCCTCCGAGGCGCGACTGCGTTACCTCCGGCAAACGGTGGCGCACGCCGTGGAGCGGTTGCTCCGTCCCGTCACCGGACCAGTGCACCTGAACCTTCCGTTCCGGGATCCGTTGCCGCCGCTGCCGGATGACGGGTCGACGGCCGGCGTGGCCGCGAAGATCGATTGGGATTCATTCTTCTCCCATCTGGTGCCGGCCGAGCCGGCGCTGCAGATCGTGCCGGTGCCGCCGCTGCAGCCGGACGTGCACGGCGCGATCGTGGTGGGGCCGGTGCAGCCCGCGGATCCGGAGCGATTCTGCGCGGAGGTGGGGGAGATCGCGCGCCGGCTGGGCTGGCCCGTGCTGGCCGACGCCGCCTCGCCGGTGAGGTTTCGCTCCGGGCTGATCCCGGGGGTGGTCTCGACTTACGATGTGGTGCTTCGCAACCCCGCCGCCGCGGAACGCCTGCGCCCCGAGGCGGTGCTCTGTGTCGGCGACTGGCCGGCCAGCAAAGTGTTGCGCGGCTGGGTGGAGCAAAGCGGGGCGCGCTTGTGGATGGCGGGAGGGACCGGCGAAAACCGAGACGGCCTGCACGGCCGTACACGCTGGATCGGGAGCTCGCTCGCGGTCATCGCCCAGGCCCTGCCGGTGGCCGCGGAGCCGAACGGTTACCAGCGGATGTGGGCGCGCCTCGAGGAGCGGGCTCGTTCGGCGCTGGACGCGCGTTTGGAGGCGGAGACGACGCTTTTCGAACCCAAGGCCGCGTGGTTGCTGGCGCGTAGGTTGCTCGCGGGTTCGACGCTGGCGGTGGCGAGCTCGATGCCGGTGCGCGATCTCGAGTACGTGGCCTCGCCCGGGGACACCGGGTTGGTTCCCCGCTGCAACCGCGGCGCGAACGGCATTGATGGCACCCTTTCGAGCGCCTGCGGGCTCGCCCATGGCGCGGAAGCACCGGTGACTTTGCTCACCGGCGACCTCGCCTTCCTGCATGACTCGAACGGGCTGCTCCTGCGCTCCAAGCTGCGCGGTTCCCTTACGGTGGTGCTAGTGAACAACCGGGGCGGCGGCATTTTCGGGCATCTGCCCGTGGCGGCGTTCGAGCCGCCGTTCGAGGAATTCTTCGCCACCCCGCAGGACGTGGACTTCGCCGCGCTCTGCGCCGCCCACGCGGTGCAGCATATCATGGTGCGCGACTGGGTGCACTTCGAGGAACTCATCCGCCTCCCCGCGCTGCCGGGAATCCGCGTTCTGGAACTACGCACGGACCGGAAGCTCGACGCCGCACGGCGGAAGCAGTGGTTCGCCGAGATCGCCGCGGCTCTCTAGGCAGGGCTGCCCGGCGTGGTCGGACGGAGCAGCGTGAAGCGGAGGGCCGCGGATTATTTGCCCTTGGACTTCTGCTTCGCGGCCGCCTGTTGTCGGCGGACACTGGCGTCGGCTTCCGCGGGCGACATGGTTTCCGGAAAGCGGCCCTGGTCGTCGGTGCGCTCAATCCAGCTTTCCAATTCACCGCGCAGGCGGCGCAGCGTCGCGGCATGAACCAGATCGGATGATTCCGCGAGGTTGCGGATCTGATGCGGGTCGGTCTCGAGATCGAACAGCTGTTCCGCCGGTTGACGGGGGGCGCAGAGAGCGGCCTGCGCCTCATTGAGCCGACCTTCCGCGTGGAGGCGGGGAACAAGGGTCCAGGCGGGATACTGGCGGGCCTTGTAGGCGTTAGGCGCGAGGAGGGGGATCTCCGGGGTGAAGGTGCGGATATAACGGTAGCGGGTATCACGCACGGTCCGGATGCGCATGGCGGTTTCGTCGCAGCGGTCGCGGGCGCCGAACACCTGCGACTTGGGCGGGCCCGCCTTTTCGCCGAGGAAGGCTGCTCCCTGCATTTTCGCCGGCACCGCGGCGCCGGCGAGGCTCAGCAGCGTCGGCGCGACGTCGATCGCCTCCAGCAGGCGGGACTCCACGCTCCCGGCGCGATACCCCGCCGGTGCCGGCCGGCCCCGGGGCCAGCGCACAATGAAGGGCACACGGAGGCCCTCCTCGTAACAAAACTGTTTCCCGCGGATGTGCGCTTCGCCGTTGTCGCCCATGAAGAGCACAAGGGTGTTGGCGGCCAGGCCCTCCTCCTCGAGGCGCGCGAGGATCCGCGCGATCTTCCCATCGAGACGTCGTGCGGAATCAAGGTAGTCGGCGTAGTCCTTCCGGATCGCCGGGTGATCGGGATAGTAGGGGGGCAAAACAACCTTCGCCGGATCGGTCACGCCCTCGCCGCCGAAATCGCGGTGCGTCTCCTGGAAGTTGATCTGCGCGTAAAACGGCTGGCGGCGGGCGAGATCCTCCCAGCGGTCGCCGTCGTAAAGCGGCTGCGTTCCGGTGACGAAATTCCAGTCGGTCTTCCCGGCCCCGCGCAGGTTCATCGCCGCCGGAAACTCGCGCACGTTGGCGGTGTGGTAGCCCGCCGCGCGGAACCATTCCGGTAACGTGCGCACGCCTTCGGGGAGCGGACGTTTTTCCGGTGTGCGGTGCTGGTGGGCGCCAATCGTCGTCTGGAACATGCCCGTGTTGAACGCCGAGCGGGAAGGGGAGCAGACGGGCGCCGTGGTGAAGAAGCGGGTGTAACGGACGCCTTCCGCGGCGAGGCGGTCGATGTTCGGCGTGTGCGCGGCGGGTTGTTCGCCGTAGCAGCTGTAGGCCGATGGGCCGGTGTCCTCCGCGATCAGCCAGAGGATATTGAGAGGGGCCGGCGCGGCCGCGAAGGCCGTGGTGCCTAGCGCGAGCAGGGCGGTCGAGCGGAGCAGCAGGTCTTTCATCTTCTCGCTATCAGCGGGTGGAAAAACGGAACACGGTCGTGGACGCGTAGGGTTTGCCGGGACGGACGACCGTGCTCGGGAACGAAGGCTGGTTCGGCGAGTCCGGGTAATGCTGCGTCTCGAGGCAAAAGCCTCCGAAACGAGGGTAGGGCCGGCCGGACTTCCCGGTGAGCTTTCCCGCGAAATGGTTGGAGGTGAAGAGCTGCACGCCGGGTTCCGTGGTGAGCACCTCGAGAACCCGGCCCGAGGCCGGTTCATGGACGGTGGCGGCGAGGGCGAGGGAGCGGTCCTGGGAATCGAGGACGAAGTTATGGTCGTAGCCGCGCCCGAGTGCGATCTGCGGATGGTCGGCGTGGATACGTTCGCCGATCAGACGGGGGTGCGTGAAATCAAAGGGCGTGCCGGCCACCGGAGCGAGTTCACCGGTGGGGATCAGGCTCGGGAGCACGGGCGTGTACCGGCTCGCCCGGAGCGTGAGCACATGATCGAGGATGTCTCCCTCGCCCTCGCCCTTGAGATTGAAGTAGGCGTGGTTGGTGAGATTCACGTGCGTTGGCGCGTCGGTGGTCGCCGTGTAGTCGATGCGGAGGGCGTTATCGGCCGTGACACGGTACAAGACCTCGACGTCCAGGGTGCCGGGATAGCCTTCGTCGCCGGCCGGACTGCGATGCCGGAGGCGCAACGCGGGCAGACCGTCCACCGCGGTGGTCTCGGCGCGCCAGACGGCTCGATTGAATCCGCGCCGACCCCCGTGCAGGTGGACCGGCACGCCTCCCGAGGAACTGTTGGTCGCGAGCGTGTATTCCCGGCCGTCGAGTTTGAAGCGGCCGCCGGCGATCCGGTTCGCGTAGCGACCGGTGATCGCGTTGAAGCCCGCGGCCTTCGCCTCGAACTCGCCGCCCGAGGAGACGCCCAGGATCACATCGGCCATCCGGCCCGCGCGGTCGGGCGTGCGAATGGAAACGATGATGCCGCCGAGGTCCGTGATCTCCACGCTGAAGCCGGACTTGTTCGCCAACGTGAACAGTCGCGTTTCACGTCCGTCGGAGAGCGTGCCGAAGGAACGGGAGGGCACCGCGGTCTCGGTGGCGGCATGCAGCGAGGCGACGGCGAGTGCCAGCGCGAGGGACGGGAACGGACGGAGTTTCATGGGGCAAGACGGGGAAAGACGGGCGGCGGCGGCAGGCGGCCCGTACGCCGTGGCCGCCGGCCGGGTGAACGGGGGCTCAGGAACCGCGGGCGGCGGCGGTCTCAGCCTCGCGCTCGTACTCCTCGACCGGCTTCGGGGTCAGGAAGCGGGTGAACCGCTCCATGTAGAGGTAGAAGACCGGCGTGATGTAGAGTGTGAGGATCTGGGAGACCACGAGGCCGCCCACGACGGCGAGGCCCAGCGTGCGCCGGGAGTCGGCGCCCGCTCCCATGCCCAAGGCGATGGGGAGCGTCCCGGCCAACGCGGCGAAGGTTGTCATCATGATCGGGCGGAACCGCACGATACAGGCCTCGAAGATCGCCTCCTCGGCCGACTTCCCGAGGCGCCGCCGGGCGTCGATCGCGAAGTCGATCATCATGATCGCGTTCTTCTTCACGATGCCGATGAGCATGATCAGGCCGACGTAGCCGTACATGTTGAGCTCCTGCCCGAAGGCGATGAGCGTGATCAGGGCTCCGAACGTGGCGGCGGGAAGTCCGGACAGAATGGTGAGCGGATGAACGAAGTCCTCGTAGAGCACGCCGAGCACCAAGTAGATGACCAGCACGGCGATCAGCAGCAGCCAGCCTAGACCCTGCAGGGAGCTGGTGAAGGCGGCGGCGGTGCCCTGGAAGGTGCCGCTGACCGTGGGCGGCAGCATCTCGGCCGCCAAACGCTCGATGGCCGCGGTCGCCTCGCTGAGGGAGGTGGTGGCGGCGAGGTTGAAGGTGATCGTCACCGCGGGGACCTGCCCCATGTGGGCGACGGTGAGCGGCCCCACGGTGGGGCGCGCGCGGGCGACCGATTCCAGCGGGATGAGTTTACCCTCGCGATTGCGCAGGTAGAGCATCGCGAGGGCGGACGGATCGCGTTGGAACTTGGGGTCCAGCTCGAGGATCACCGAGTACTGGTTGGTGGAGGTATAGATGGTGGAGACCTGGCGCTGGCCGAAGGCGCTGTAGAGCGTGTCCTCCACCTGCTGGACGTTGAGCCCGAGCGAGGAGGCCTTGTCGCGGTCGATGTCGATCAACAGCTGGGGGCTGGTGATCTGGAGGTCCGTGTTGACGTCGATCACGCCGGGGATCTCCCGCACGCGGTCGAGCAGGGCCGGGGTCACGCGGTAGAGCTCCTGCAGGTCGGTCCCGTACAGGGTGTACTGGTAGACGGAGGAGGATCCCCGGCTGCCGATGCGGATGGCGGGCGGTACCTGCGGGAAGACCTTCACGCCGGGTATGCCGGCGGTCTGGGTGCGGATCATCTGGGCGATCACGTTCGCGTGGGGCCGCTTGTCGCGGTCGACGAGCCCGACGAACATGCGGCCGTTGTTGGTCGCGCCGCCGCCGCTGCGGCCGAAGGAGCCGATCGAGGCCGAGACGTCGACGATGTAGGGATTGCGTTTCACCACCCCCATCACGTCCTGCTGCAGGCGGCTCATCGCCTCGAACGAGGAGTCCTGCGCGCCTTCCACGGTGATCATCAGGCGCCCGGTGTCCTCCGTCGGGATAAATCCCTTCGGTACGATCGCGAGCAGCCACAGGGTGAGACCGACCGTGGCGAACGCGGTGAGCAGGATGGTACCGCGGAAGCGCAGGGAATGGCGGAGGGATTTCTCGTAGAGGTCGACGCTCCACTGGAAGGCGGACTCCATCGCGCGGAAGAAGCCGGACTCCCGGCGCTGCGGGTCGTGCGGCTTCAGGAAGCGGCTGCACAGCATCGGCGTGAGGGTGAGCGAGACGAAGCCGGAAACCAAAATCGCGGCGCCGATCGTCACAGCGAACTCGTGGAGCAGCCGGCCGAGGATGCCGCCCATGAAGAGCACCGGGATGAACACGGCCACCAGCGAGATCGTGATCGAGAGAATGGTGAAACCGATTTCCCGGGATCCCTTGAGGGCCGCCACCATCGGC
This sequence comes from Opitutales bacterium, assembly GCA_964229935.1. GTDB lineage: Bacteria > Verrucomicrobiota > Verrucomicrobiia > Opitutales > Opitutaceae > ER46. The sequence goes on along the minus strand of CAXRGI010000293.1, from coordinate 5,419 downwards.
GTATCGCCGGCCTCGATGTGGCGCACGATGTTCTCGAGCATCACGATCGCGTCATCGACGACGAACCCGACCGAGAGCGTCAGGGCCAGCAGGGAGATGTTGTTGATGCTGAATCCGCAGAAATACATCACCGCGAACGTGCCGATCACCGCGATGGGCATGGCCACGCTGGGGATGACGGTGGCGGAGAGGGTCCGCAGGAAGAGGAAGATCACCAGCACGACCAGGAGGATCGCGAGAACGAGGGTGAACTTCACGTCGTGGACCGACTCGCGGATGGCGAGCGAGCGGTCCACGAAGATATCCAGGTTGATGGTGGCCGGCAGCTGCGCGCGGAACGAGGGGAGCAGTTCGCGGATGCCGTCGACGACCTTGATGGTGTTGGTTCCCGGCTGGCGCTGGATGGCGAGGATCACGCTCCGCCGGCTGTTCGTGCCCGCCGCGAACCCGGGGTCCTCCTCCGTGCCGCCGCCCGGGAAGCGCTGGTCGAACCACGAGGCCGATTTCTCGTTTTCGACGCTATCCACCACCGTCGCGACGTCGCCCAGGCGCACCGCGGCGCCATTGCGGTAGCTGACGATGATCCGGCGGAAGCCCTCCGCGCTGCTGAGCTGCCCGGTCGCGAGAAGCGTGGTGGACTTGTGCGTGCCCTCGAGCGTGCCGGAGGGAAGGTTGACGTTGTTGTTGTCGAGCGCGGAGCGAACTTCGTCGACGCCGATGCCACGGGCGGCCAGCGCGCGGGGGTCAACGCGCACCCGCACCGCGTATTTCTGCGCGCCGTAAACGCTCACCTGGGAAACGCCGTCCACGGTCGAGATGCGCTGGGCCAGCATCGTCTCGGCGTATTCGTTGACCTCGGCGAGCGACAGCGTCTCGGAGGTCAGCGCGAGCATCATGATGGAGTCCTCGGCCGGATTCGATTTCCGGAAAGAAGGCGGGGTCGGCATGTCGCGCGGCAGGCGTCGCTGCACGGCGGCGATGGCTGACTGCACGTCCTGCGCCGCGGCGTCGATGTTGCGGTCGAGGTTGAACTGCAGCGTGATCGAGGTTCCGCCGAGCGTGCTCACCGATGTCATCGAATCGATGCCGGCGATGCTGGAGAACTGCTGCTCAAGAGGGGTGGCGACGGACGCCGCCATCGTCTCCGGGCTGGCGCCGGGCAGGCTGGCCGAGACGGAGATGGTGGGGAAGTCGACGTTCGGCAGGTCGCTGACGGGCAGCTTGGTGTAAGCCATCCAGCCGAAGAGGGTGACGGCCGCGGTGATGAGCGTGGTCATCACCGGGCGGCGGATAAAGGGCTCCGGGATGTTCATGGCGTTTTACCTCCGGACTTGGCGGCCGCGGGTTCAGCGGACTTGGCCGGGGCCTTGCCCCCTTTCGCGCCCTTGCCGGACTTCTCGCCGCCCGCCGCGGCGCCGGAGGCCTTGATCTCGACGGGGCGGCCGGGGATCACGCGGAGTTGCCCCTCCGTGATCACGGTTTCGCCCGGCGCGAGGCCCTTGCCGATCACGGCGTCGGGGCCCGCAAGACGCTCCACGGTGACGGGGCGCATCTCCGCGGTGAGGTCGGGCTTCACGACGTAGACGTATTGGCCGGCCTGCGAGACTTGCAGGGCGTTGGCCGGGATGGCGGTGACCTCCGGGGAGGCGAGCGTGAGGTTGACCGTCGCGAACTGGCCCGGCCACAGACGACTTTCCCGATTGGGAAAAGTACCCTTGAGCCGGATGGTGCCGGTCGCCGAGTCCACCGTGTTGTCCAGGAAAGTGAGCTCCCCGATCTCGGGCTTCTCGTCGGTGCCCGGCGGGACGACGGTGACGCGCAGCGTGCCCGAGGAACGGTAGCGGGTGACCGCCGCGAGGTACTGCTGCGGCACGCCGAACGTCACGTAGATCGGACTCACCTGGTGGATGGTCAGGAGAGGGGCGCCGCTGTCGTTGGCCCGCACGATGTCGCCCTCGTGCACGCTGATGTTCCCGGTGCGTCCGGAAAGCGGGGAGCGGATCGAACAGAACTCCAGCTGCAGCCGGGCGTTCGCGAGTCGGGATTCCACGGCGGCCACCTCGGCTTCGAGCGCGCGGGCGGTGTCGGTGATCTTCTCGAATTGCTCCTTCGAGACCATCTGGTCGTTGGAGAGGCCGCGGTAGCGGGCCACCTGCGCGCGCGCGGTCTCCAATTGCACCTGCGCCTTCTTGAGGTCGGCCTCCGCTGTCTGGACGGCGTTTTGGAACGGACGCGAGTCCACCTCGAGCAGGAGATCGCCCGCGGCCACATCCTGGCCCTCGCGGATGGCCCGGCGCTTGAGCGTCCCCGTGACCTGGGAGCGGATGGTCGTCGTGCGGATCGGTTCCACGGCGCCGATCGCCTCAAGGGAGAGCGGAACGATCTTCTGCTCGGCCTTGGTCACAAGCACCGGCGCCGCGCCGCCGCCCTTGCCGGACTTGCCGCCCTTGGCGCCGCCCGCCGCGGGCGGAGCTTCACCGCACGCACCGAGGAGCAACGCGGCGGGCAGGGTGGCCCACAGGGCCGGACGGGTGAAGAGGAGGGAGCGCGTGATCATGCGGAAGGGGTTGCGGCGCGAACGGGAGCGGCCCGTGGTTTGGATCGCTCGATCCACGGTGGGACCGGCGCGCCCGCTTTGTCAAAGGCGCGTATCGCGCCGGTGCTGTTTTCCGCCGGAAAACCGCGCGCTGGACGCGACGGAAACCTTTTCCTTGCTCACGCCGGAGTAGGGGATTTCGCTCGCGGTCATTTTTCCCGATGAAAGTCCTCGTCGCCGACAAGATCTCTCCCAAGGGAGTCGCCCTGCTGCGCCAGCAGCCGGGCCTCGAAGTCGTGGAGGCTTATGGGTCTTCGCCTGAAAAGGTGCTCGAATTGGTCAAGGATGTGCACGCGATCGCCGTGCGTTCGGAGACCAAGATCACCGCGGAGGTCTTCGCCGCCGCGCCTTTGCTGAAGGTCGTGGGTCGGGCCGGGGTCGGCGTGGACAACGTCGATGTCGAGGCCGCCACGAATCATGGCGTCGTCGTGATGAACACTCCGGCGGGCAACACGATCGCCACCGCGGAGCTGACCTTTACCCATATCCTGTGCGGAGCGCGTCCGGTGCCGCAAGCCGCGGCCTCGATGAAGGCCGGCCAGTGGGACCGGAAATCGTTTTCCGGCATCGAGCTGTTTCGCAAGACCCTCGGCATCGTCGGCCTCGGTCGCATCGGCGGCGAGGTTGCCAAGCGTGCCCAGGCTTTCGGCATGCGTGTGCTCGCCTTCGATCCGTACCTCGCCCCGAGCCGCGCCAAGGCGATGCAGGTCGAGGGCGTGACGCTCGACGAGCTCCTCCGGCAGTCGGACTACATCACGGTGCATATGCCGCTCACCGATGACACCAAGTATATGATCGATGAGGCGGCCTTCGCTAAGTGCCGCAAGGGCGTTCGCATCTTCAACTGCGCCCGCGGCGGCATCATCAAGGAGGCCGCGCTCATCGCCGCGCTGAAGAGCGGTCAGGTGGCGTCCGCCGGGCTCGATGTGTTCGAGGAGGAGCCTCTCGCGAAGGACAGTGAGCTGCGCACGCTGCCCAACGTGGTGCTCACGCCGCACCTCGGAGCCTCCACGGCCGAGGCGCAGGAGTCGGTCGGCATCGAGATCGCGGAACAGATCGCCGACGTGCTCAAGGGCGGCGTCATCCGCAACGCCGTCAACGTGCCTTCCATCGACGCCGCGACGATGCGCGTCCTCGGGCCCTACCTCGACCTCGGCGCCAAGCTGGGCACGCTCGTGCAGCAGATCGCCCCCGCCCAGATCGCGCAGCTCCGCGTGACCTATTGGGGCAAGCTCGTCGACCTCGACACCAACGCCGTTACGCGCTCGATCGAGCGCGGTTTCCTCCGTCGGATCAGCGGCGACAGCGTCAACTTCGTCAACGCCCCCGTCGTGCTCGAGCGGCTCGGCATCAAGGCCGAGGTGGTGAAGTCCACCGACGAGTCCGACTACAGCGAACTCATCGGCGTGGAGGCCGTGGCGGCCGACGGCACCAAGCATTCCGCCCTCGGTACCCTGATCGGCAAGGCCAACCAGCCGCGCATCGTCGGCATCAACGGCCGCGAGGTCGAGGTTGCCGCCGATGGCAAGCTGCTCGTCCTCGAAAACGTCGACCAGCCGGGCATGGTCGGCTCCGTCGGCTCGATCCTCGGTCGCGCCAACGTCAACATCGCCGACATGTCGCTCTCCCGCCTGACCCCTGGCGGTACCGCCTACATGGTGGTGCGTGTCGACACCGAGCCAGCTGAAGACGCCCGCCGCGAGATCAAGGGCCACTCCGCCATCCGCATGGCGAAGTTCGTGCAGTTGTAAGCCGGCTCGATGTCTTCGGTCACTCTCATCGCCATCGTCGCCGGGTACCTGCTAGGGGCCCTGCCGTTCGGCTATCTCGTCGCGAAGGCGAAGGGGGTGGACATTTTCTCCGTCGGCAGCCGCAACCCCGGCGCGACCAATGTTCGGCGGGTCCTCGGACACGGGCCGGGCAACCTCGTGCTGTTCCTCGACGCCGCCAAGGGCGCTCTGGCCGCAGGATGGCCGCTGTTTCAAGCGGGCGCGGTCGTGGGCGAGAGTGCCGCGATCACCGGGCTCGTCGCGGCGATCATCGGCCACAGCTTCTCCTGCTTCTCCGGTTTCCGCGGGGGCAAGAGCGTCGCCACGGCCGCGGGCGGCTTCACGGTCGTCTTCCCGCTCGGCGCGGCGATCGCCTTCGGCGTGTTCGGCCTCACGCTCGCGGTTTCGCGCTACGTTTCCCTCTCATCGATGCTCGCGGCCGTGACGCTCGTCGTCTCCGCCATCGCGCTGGGCCGGTCGCTGGTGGTCGTGATCGTCACCGCCGCCATCGCCTCGTTCGTGATCCTGCGCCACCGCGCCAACATCTCGCGGCTGCTGGCCGGCACCGAGTCCAAGGTCGGCTCCAAGCCACCCGCCGCGCCCTCGTCCCCGGCATGAGCAATCCCGTCCTCAACATCGGCATCTGCGGTTTCGGCACCGTCGGCCAGGGCGTGTGGAAGCATCTCTCCGCCAACCGCGCGCGGCTCGAATCCCGGCTGGGTGTACGCCTCAACCTCGCGCGCGCCGCGGTCCGCGATCTCAACCGTCCGCGCGATGTACGCATCCCGCGCCGTCTGCTCACCGACGACGCGCTCTCGGTCGCGCGCGATCCTTCGATCCACATCGTCTGCGAGCTGATGGGCGGTACCACGGTTGCGCGGCAGGTCACGCTGACCGCCCTGCGCGCCGGCAAGGTGGTGGTTTCTGCCAACAAGGCCCTCATCTGCGAACACGGCGCCGAGATCATGGCGGCGGCGCGACGGCATGGCGGACATTTCTTCTTCGAGGCCTCCGTCGCCGGCGGCATTCCGATCATCAAGGCCCTTCGGGAAGG
>CAXRGI010000292.1:0-2172 GCA_964229935.1 Opitutales bacterium | reverse complement strand
GCCGGGCGGCTGGGGGGCGCTGCGCGAGACGATCCGCTCGTCGCAGGAGGAGATGCCCCAGTTCGCGGCGGCCCCGATGTTCCTGCAGGAGACGCTGCTCTTCCCGTATCTGAGCGGGGCCGAGTTCGTCCGTCGCTTCTCGGCGGCGCGCGCGGGGCGGTCCGTCCTCGTGCCGTTCGCCGAGTCCACCGAGCAGATCCTCCACCCGGAGAAGTTCCTCGACTCGCTTCCCGACCGACCGACGCGGGTTCGGCTCGGGGCGCCGCGGGCCGGCACGGTGGTGCACGAGGACAACCTCGGGGAATTCGAGACGCGGCTCTTCCTGTTCACGCAGTTGGGCGACGAGGGGGAGGCGGCGCGGGGCGCGGCCGGGTGGGACGGTGACCGCTACCAGGTCGTCGCCGTCGACGGGACGCAGGTGCTCAGTTGGCTCACCGTCTGGGACGACGTGGCCGAGGCCGAGGAGTTCGCGACGCGGCTTGGGACGATCACGACGCCGGCGGGACGACGGTGGCTCGTCGAGGTGACGACGCACGCCGGTCGCCCGGTGGTGCTGGTGGAACAGCGGCCCGCAGCTCGGTCGGGGCCGATGCTACTCGATCTGACGCGCGCGACGTTCGACGCGCCCTGAGGCTCAGCCGCGGCTGGCGGTGACGGCCGTTCGCGCCGCCGTCGGGACCTGGCGGCCTTCCCGGGGCACCCGCAGCCGCACTTCGTCGTAGTCGGCCAACAGGCGATCCCAGACCGTCTCCCACGACCGGCCTTCGGCGAGGAGCCGTCCGTGCGTCTGCAGACTGACCCGCAGGGCCGGGTCCACGAGGAGCCGCGCCAGCGCATTCGCCATCGACTCGGCGTCGCCGCCGCGGAAGAGCACGGCGGTCGAGCTGGACGCGATTTCAGTGGTCGCACCGCGATCCGGTGCGACCACCGGGAGTCCCGACGCCATCGCCTCGAGGATGACGTTGCCGAACGTCTCGCTGTCCGATGGGAAGGCGAAGCAGTCCGCGGAGGCGTAAAAGGCCGAGAGCGCCTCGCCGGCGAGCATCCCGGCGAAGTGCGTGTCCGGTGGCGCGGCCGCCCGAACGGCGGTCGCGGCCGGGCCATCACCCGCGATGGCGAGACGGATGCGGTCGCCGAAGCGGCTGCGCAGGAGGCGCACGGCGTCGAGGAGCGTCTCGATCCGCTTCTCCGGCGCGAGCCGGCCGACATAGGCGATGACAAAGTCGCCCTCTCGGGCGCCGATCGCACGCCTGGCGGAGAGGGATCGCCACGTCGGGGCGAAGCGCCGCGTGTCGACGCCGCGTCCCCACACGCGGAGGCCGCCGAATCCCTGCCATCGGAGTTCCCGCTCCACCGTCGCCGATGGGACGAAGGTTCGGAGGCCGCGGTTGTGGAACCACCGGAGGTAGGGCCAGACGACGCGGTCGAGGGCGTCGAGTCCGTAGTACGAGAGATACTGCGGGAAGGTCGTGTGGTAGGACGTCACCAGCGGCACGCCCAGTCGTCGGGCGGCGATGCGACCGGCGAGGCCGACCCCGAACGGCGTGGCGACGTGCACGAGCGTCGGATTGAACCGCGCGAGCCGTCGCGTCGCCGCCCAGCCGGATGGGAGCGCGACCCGGAGAGACGGGTAGGCCCAGAAGGGGCGGCTGCGGTGGCGATGCACCATCGCGTCCGGTGCCGCCTCCGGATCGGAGACGGTCTCGACGTGCACGGTGCCGCCCCGAGACTCGATCGCCCGGGCGAGCCGTTCGATGGTCCGGGCGACCCCGTTCACGTTCGGCGGGAAGGTGTCGGTGAAGATCGCAAGCCGGAGGCCCGCGGCTGGGGCGAACGGGTCGGGCGTCACGTGGAGCAGCCGAGGAGCGCGACGGTGAGGATGGCGATCGCCTGGCCGACGAAGACATCCCCGGGGTAGTGGACGCCGAGCCGGACGCGCGAGAATCCGACGACACTCGCGAGGGCGACGAGCGGCACCGCCAGCGCCGGGAAGCGCAGTCCGTACGCGAAGGCGACGCTCATGCTGGCGCAGGCGTGGCCGGATGGGAAGGAGAAGCAATCCGGGATATCGACAAAGGCCCCCGCGGCCTCGACCTCCGTCGGGCGGCGTCGCATCACCGTGCGCTTCACGACTTGCACCACGAGGTGGGACAGGACGAGGGCGATGATCGC
>CAXRGI010000291.1:0-5938 GCA_964229935.1 Opitutales bacterium | reverse complement strand
GAGCGGTGAGCGCGCGTGATGTCGAGACGCTGTGCCAGGCGATGGAGGGCGTTTTCGCCCGCTGGAAGCGCGGCGAGGCGCGCCCCAACCCCGCCGCATTCGACCGCTTTCACCAGGCGCTGGAACTCTTACGGACGCTGGTTGCCGGGCTCCAGTCCCAGCCCGCGGGCGCGCCGCCCCATCCCGGCTTGGCGGAGGCGGTGGCCGGCCTGCAGGTGATGTCGGCGGAGGCCTCGCCGCCGCCCGTCGCTCCGGCTGCGCCGGTGGCGGTGACGGACACCACCGCTCCGGTTGCTCCTCCGGTGCCCGCGCCGGGTCCTGCTCCGGCGGCACCGGTCGACCCCCCGCGCTCCGCGGCTCCGGCCCAACCTCCGGCGGAGGTGACCGCTCCGGCCGCCACCGTCGCTCCCGCGCCAGCGCTTTCCCCCGAATCGCGCCCGGCCGCGACCGTACGCATTTCGGTGCAGAAACTCGACCGCCTGCTGCGCAGCGCGGAAGAACTCATCGGGCTCAAGCAGGCGGCGCGCAAACGCACCGTGGAATTGCGCGAGATCGCGGAGTCGCTCGCGGAGTGGGATCGCCGGTGGGCGGCCTGGCACCGGGGGCGGCAGACCGGCGACGGGGAGGGAGGGCCCGACGCTGCCGGGCATGAGACGGCGGATTTCCTCGACTGGACGTCCGCGCGGATGCGCGCCACCACCTCGCGGCTCGCCGCCGCCCAGCTCGCCGCCCGGCGCGAGGGGCGCGCGGCCGACAAGCTGGTCGACGAGGTGCTGGAGGGCGCGAAGGAGCTGCTGATGCTGCCGGTCTCGACCATCACCGACGCGCTTCCGCTGCTGGCGCGTCAGGTGGGCCGTGAACGGAGCAAGGATATCGAGCTGGTCGTCGAGGGGGGCGGCGTGGAAATGGACAAACGGGTGCTCGACGATTTGCGCGACCCGCTGATCCACCTCGTGCGCAACGCCGCCGACCACGGGGTCGAGCCTTCCGCGGAGCGCGTGCGGGCCGGCAAACCGGCCGCGTCACGCATCACCATCACGGTCGGCGCCGTCGATGGCTCCAAGGTGGAGATCGCGCTGGCGGATGACGGCGCGGGGATCGACGTCGCGCGGGTGCGCGCGGCCGCGGTGCGCCGCGGCGTGATCACGGCCGAGGCCGCGTCGACCCTGGACGAGGCGCGGTCGATCGCGCTGATCTTCGAGTCCGACGTGACCACGAGCCCGATCGTGACCGACATTTCCGGCCGCGGGCTGGGCCTCGCGATCGTCCGGGAGAAGGTCGAGAAGCTTGGCGGGAGGGTGTTGGTGGAGACACGGCTCGGCCGCGGCACTGTGTTCCGCCTGGTCGTGCCGGTGGCGCTGGCCTCTTTCCGCGGCCTGATCGTGCGGGTCAACCGGCGGGTGCTGGTGTTGCCGGTTTCGGCCGTCGAGCGCGTGGCGCTGGTGGCCGCCGGCGAGGTGCGCACGGTCGGCGGGCGCGAGACCATCACGCTCCAGGGCCGAGCCCTGCCTCTGGCGCGGCTTGCCGACGTGCTTGAGCTGCCGGCCGATGAGGCGCCGCCCCCGCCGCCGCAGCTCGCCGTGGTGGTGGTCGCGCAACGCGACGAACGTGTCGCGTTCGTCGTCGACGAGGTTTCCCATGACGAGGAGGTGCTGGTGAAACATCTGGCGCCGCCGCTCCGGCGCGTGCGCAACGTGGCGGGCGCCACGCTGCTCGCCACCGGCGCCCTCGTGCCGGTGCTCAACCCCGGCGACCTCGTGCGTACCGCGCGCCGCGCGCGTTCGGCGGCGGGCGGGACGGGCCGTGCCGCGCCGGCGCGGGGGCCGCTCTCGGTGCTGGTCACCGACGACTCGGTGACCTCGCGCATGCTGATCAAAGGTATTCTCGAGGCCGCCGGGCATCGCGTGACGACGACCGTGGATGGCATGGAGGCCCTTGAGGCGTTGCGTGCCGGATCTTTTGACATCGTGGTGTCCGACGTGGAGATGCCGCGCCTGAACGGATTCGATCTCACGGCGCGCATCCGCGCCGAGCGCCGTCTGGCGGAGTTGCCCGTGATCCTGGTGACGGCCCTTGCTTCGCCGCGCGACCGCGAGCGCGGGATCGAGGTCGGCGCGAGCGCCTACATCGTGAAGAGCGAATTCGACCAGGGTAACCTGCTGGAGATCATCCGGAGGCTCGCGGGATGAGCGGTCCGGTCCAAAAGCGCGTGCTGGTGGTGGACGACTCGGGCGTCGACCGGATGCTGATCTCCCATATCCTCTCCTCGGACCCCCGGCTCGATGTGGTGGGAAGCGCGGCCAGCGGCGAGGAATGCCTCGCCCTGCACGAGCGCCTGCGGCCCGATGTCATCGTCATGGATGTCACCATGCCCGGCATGAGCGGTCTCGAGGCGACCTCCCGCATCATGGGCACGCAGCCGGTGCCGATTGTGATCTGCTCCGGGCTCCACGGCACCGACCCTCTCATCTCCTTCCGGGCCATCGAGGCCGGTGCGCTCGCGGTACTCGAGAAACCGGCCGGTCCGGGCGATCCGGGATTCGCGGCCTCGTCCCGCAATCTTGCGGACACGGTGCTGCTGATGTCGGAGGTCCGGGTGGTGCGCCGCTGGCAGCGTACCCGTCCCCCGGCCGTACCGCCGACGCGGCCGGTCTCGGCCTCGCCGGCGGCGGTGCGCGACGCCAGCCTCCTTGTCATCGGAGCCTCGACCGGCGGACCCGTGGCCCTGCACGCCTTGCTGGACAAGCTGCCGCGCGATCTGCCCGTGCCCGTGCTCATCGTGCAGCACATCTCGCCCGGTTTCCTGCCCGGTATGACCGCGTGGCTGCAGCAGGTGACCGGCTGGCCCGTGCGGATCGCGCGCCAGGGTGAGAGGCCCCTCCCCGGGCATGTCTATTTCGGCCCCGACCACCTGCACCTCGGGGTGAACGGGGCCGGTTTGATGACCCTCACGGACGCTCCGCCGCTGGGCGGACACCGTCCCGCGGTGAGCCATCTTTTCCGAACCGTCGCCGAGGGCCCCTTGGCCGCCCGGTGCGTCGCCGTGCTGCTCACGGGGATGGGCGTGGACGGCGCGGCGGAGTTGAAACTCCTGCGCGACCGCGGCGCGCTCACGATCGCGCAGGACGCGGAGAGTTCGGTCGTCCACGGGATGCCGGGCGAGGCGATCCGCCTCGGGGCGGCCGTGCATGTTCTGCCACCCGAATCCATCGCTTTCCTGCTGCGCGATTGCGGCCGGCGGCCGTTGGTCGCCTTGACCGGCCGCGCCTGAAACGTTTCCCACCATGACCACGCCCTCCGATCCCGCGGCTGCCAGCCGCGACCACGTTCTGATCGTCGAGGACAGCCTGACGCAGGCCGTGCAGCTGCGCTTCGTTCTCGAGGAACACGGTTTCGCCGTGCGCCACGCCCGGCACGGGGCCGAGGCATTGGCGTTCCTTGCCGCCGACCCGTTGCCGTTCGCCGTCGTGAGCGATGTCAACATGCCCGGTATGGACGGCTACGAGCTGTGCCGCCGGCTCCGCACCGAGCCCCGGCTGGCGGGTCTCGCCGTCATTCTGCTGACCTCCCTCTCGGACACCTCGGACGTGCTGCGCGCGCTGGAGTGCGGCGCGGATTATTTCTTCACCAAGCCCCTGGACGAAAAGCTGCTCGTGCCGCGCTTGCGCCGGATCCGTGACAACCCGAGTCCATTGGCGTCGGATGCCTCCCCTTCCGGCCTGGTGGTACCCGGCTCCGAGGGGTCGGCCCGCATCGCTGCCGACCCGCGTCAGACGCTCGGCCTGCTGCTCTCAACGTACGAGGCCGCGGTGGCGCAGAATCACCGGCTGGAGCGGGCCGAGGCGGAGCTGCGCCAGCTGAACGAGAATCTGGAGAACCGCGTGCGGGAGCGCACCGCGGAGCTGGTCAGCGCCAACGAATCCCTCCGCGCCGAGTACGCCGCGCGGCTTCGCGGCGAGGAGCGCCTGCGCGAGCAGGCCGAGCTGCTCGACAAGGCGAGTGAAGTGATCGCGACGACCGATCTCGAAGGACGCGTGCGTTTCTGGAACAACGGCGCCGCGCGGATTCTGCTCTGGGAGGCGGCCGGCATGCACGGCCGGCGTCTCCAGGAGGTTTTTTCGGTCGGTGACCCGGCGGACTCCGGCTCGCTGGCGGCCGCGCTGGCTGCCGGGCGCGACTGGCGCGGTGAAACCCGTGCCAATCCCCGCGACGGCGCGGCGCGAGTGCTCGATACCAGTGTGACCGTCCTGCGCAACGCGGCGGGCCGGGCCGACGGTTGGCTGATCATCGGCGCCGACGTCACCGAACGGAAATCTCTCGAGGAAAAATTCCTGCGGGCGCAGCGCCTCGAGAGCATCGGGATGCTGGCGGCTGGCATCGCGCATGATCTCAACAACGTGCTCGCGCCGATCGGCATGGCCGCGTCGCTCCTGCGGATGCGGCTCACGGCCGCCCCGGACATCAAGCTCATCGACACACTCGAGAAGTCCGTGACGCGCGGCTCGGGCCTCGTGAAACAGATCCTCGGATTCGCCCACGGCGTCAGCGGCGACCGGCGGGAACTGCAGGTGAAGCACCTGATGCGCGACATCACGGCGATGATCGCGCAGACCTTCCCGAGATCCATCGAGCTCGTGGAGCATATCCCGACCGACCTGTGGCCGGTGCGCGGCAACGCCACCCAGATTCACCAGGTGCTGCTCAATCTCTGCGTGAACGCGCGGGACGCGATGCCCGGCGGCGGGCAGCTGCGCGTGCGCGGCGAAAACCGCCGGCTCGACGCCGCCGAGGCCCGCGCCCTGCCGGGTGCCCGGCCCGGACCGTGGACCGTCATCGAGGTCGGTGACAGCGGCACGGGTATCCCGCCCGAGGTGCTGGCGCGGATCTGGGATCCATTTTTCACGACCAAGGGTGAGGGCAAGGGCACCGGCCTCGGGCTCTCGACGGTACGTGGTATCGTGCAGACCCATGAGGGATTCGTCACCCTCGAGACCGAGTTGGGCAAAGGGACGACCTTCCGGGTTTACCTGCCGGCCGCCGACGTGCCCGAGACCGCCGCGAAAGAGGCCGCGGCGAAGCCGGTCGCGGCCGGCCGCGGCCAGCTTATCCTGGTGGCCGAAGACGAGGACTCGATCCGCGAGATCGCGCGGGCCGTGCTCACCGCCGCCGGCTATGTTGTGGAAACCGCCGAGGATGGTTTGGCGGCCGCCGCACTCTATGCCGAGCGGCCCGCCGCGTTCTCCCTGCTGGTCACCGACTACGACATGCCCGGGCTCGACGGCGCGAAGCTGGCGGAGTTCGTGCGATCCCGCGACTCGGGCACGCGCGTGCTCGCGGTCAGCGGCCTAGCCGACGAGGATTCCGGCGGCCAACACCCGTCGCTGACCTTCGGTGACGCGCAGCTCGGCAAGCCTTTCACCGCCGCCTCGCTGTTGCGGAAGGTGGGTGAATTGCTCGAGGAGCGCAGAGTCTGATTTCCCGGCGGATCGCCGCGAAGGGAGTTCGCGACGGATCAACCCGGGGACCCGAATCGACGCGGATCAATACACTTGTTGGTAGCCGGGGTCTCCGGTTCCGGATCGTCCCGCGGGCGAGACGGCCGAAGGCGTTTCCGAACGCCCCACGAGCGTTCAACCACGGATGGACACGAATCGACACGGATAAATACGGCCCGTCCGTAGCTGGGGTCCGGCGACCCCGGACTATTCCGTCGAACGTGTGGCCGAAGGCGATTCCGACGATGGTAAACTTCGACCGCGGATTTCGCTGATGGCGCGGATAACCAGAAGAGGATGTTTGGCCGACGGAACGGCCCGGAGGAGCTCATGGCGTAGTCACGCTCCGGCTCCGTTGCCTTCGTTACCTCCTGTTCCAAACCATCCAACAGGAATAAACGGAGGTCGTTGGGGAATGAGTGTTCGGACCTGCAATCTCGCCC
>CAXRGI010000290.1:0-7130 GCA_964229935.1 Opitutales bacterium | reverse complement strand
GCCGACACCAACCGACCGCGACGCATCCTGCTGCATCCGGGCACGCGCAGCGAGTACCGCCGCTGGCCGGCGGAAAACTTCGCGGGAGTGTGCGACCGCGCGCAGGACGAGTTGGGCGCGCAGGTTTTTCTCGTCTGCGGGCCGGGCGAGGAAAAGGCCGCCGAGGCGATTCGACGCGCGGCGAGAACGCATCTCATCACGCTGAAACCCCTCACCACTCCGGGCGCGCTCGCGGCGCTCGCCGCGCACTGCGACGTGTTTCTCTGCCATGACAGCGGCCCGATGCACGTGGCCGCTGGTGCGGGCACGCCGGTCGTTGCCCTCTTCGGATCCCAGAACGCCACGCTCTGGCGCCCGCTCGGCGGGAGACACACGGTTCTGCAGACTTCGCTGCCCTGCGCGTGTCTCGGCTCCACCGCCCCGTCTCCCTGCACCCCCACGGATTCCTACCGTAGCCACTGCGTACGGAAGATCAGCGTCGAAGAAGTTTTTCACTCCCTCGCCCGCGCGGCGATGGCGGGGAACTCCTGATATCTCGCGGACGCAGTACACCTGAACAGCAGTCGACTGAGCAGCTTTGTCCGGGTGAGACACCTCGCTCTGTTTGAAACAGAGGAAAGGCAGGACAGGAAAAGTCCTGACCTTCAACCATCCGATCGCCGGCAAAGGCGGGGGCGTCGGCCCCCTGCAACAAGCGAACCATGCTTATCCGTGTCGATCCGTGGTTGACGCCTCGCGAAGCTTTCCGGGAGGAGACCTCGGTTGTGGCGGAGCCACGCTTAAAGCCCCGCGATGAAAACGCGGAGCGATTCGGAAGGGCCTTCGGCGGTCGAGTCCGCGGCAGGGTCCGAGGCGAACGGCCTCGGCTACACCAGCCCCGCCCATCCCGGAACGGGTTCCGGCTGCGCGCCGCCGTGGCGCCTACTTTTTCGGGCGACGCGGCTTTCGGGCGGGAGAAGCCGGATGCGGAAGGGGAGTCGCGGGTTTCGGAACCGGCATCGGCAGCGCGGGGTCGCCTTCGTTGAGAACCGGATCTCCCACGGGCGCGGGCAAGTCGGGTGGAACCATGCGAAGGGGAAGCGTGAGCGTGCCGTTTTCCCGATAACAGCGGAGCATCGCGATCACCGCGCTGTGGGCGAGGGTCGCCGCGGCAACTCCGACCCCATTGGCCAAACGGTCCAGCTCCGCGGACTGCGCGTCATCGAGGCGTACCATTACGGCATTAACTCGCTTCATTCCTCAAATCCGGCTAGTTGCATACCGAAGGTAACGAAAGAACATAGCTACCTATTCTTACTTTCACTAACTCGTTCGCTGTTAAATGTTTGCGTTTTATCGAGGCAAAGGTGCTGATCAAACCAGTCCGCAAACTGGTAAACGTCCCAAGGCATCGTCGTCCAACCGTGCTTTCCGCCAGGGTGAATTCGGATGACAACCTCCCGCCCCACTCCGCGTGCCGCGTCGCGGAACCACTCCGACTGCTCCAGCGGAGTGAGCGTATCCGCATCGCCGTGGTGGATCAGCACCGGCGGCAGCGAGGCGGAAACGTGGTAGATCGGCGAGACGTCGCGCCCGATCTCCTTCCAGCGCGCCATTTCCTTCGCCTCGGGACCGAAGGCTTTCACATAGCTCTTCGGCGGGCCGCCATCGCCGGGATTCTCCGTCGACTTGCCCAGGTTGAGCAGGTCCGTGATCGGAAAGAAAATCGCCACCGCCTGCACGGCGCTGCTCTGCAGCTCGACGGGGTCCGTCGCCTCCGGCCGGCCCGGACCGCCCTTGGTCGCCAGCATCAGGCTCAGGTGGCCGCCTGAGCTTCCCCCGGCCACTCCAAGGCGCGCGGGATCGACGCCGTAAAGACCCGCGGTATGCCGGACAAACCGGACCGCACGCGTAAGATCGGCCACGATCTCCGGCACCGTGGCCTGCGGCTGCGAGATATGACACACCGCGAAAACGGTGTACCCCCGCCGTAGCAGCGGCGCCGCAATCCACTCGGCGAACTCGCCCGACCGCTTGGAGCGCCAGCTGCCACTCACGAAAAGGATCACCCCGCGGCCGTTGGGTGAAGGCGCGCGCAGCACATCCATCGTCAGCGCCTGTCCGCGCCGCTCCCCGTATACCACCCCGTTGATTCTTTCGACCCCGGGATGAAGGTACCACCATCCCGCCCCGAAAAGCACCCCCGCGACGGCGGTCAGGACGCCCGTCACCACCAGCAGGTGCTTCAAGAGTCGTTTCCAGTTCATGCCGCAAAAAACGGAAAAAGGACCCTCCGCCTCAACGAAATCATCCAATGTCTACGTACGCCGCTCACCTCCACGAATCCGTGTCCCTCCGTGTTCATCCGTGGTTCCACACCCTTCGCCGCCGTACGGTTCTTCCATCACGTGCTGCTACATCCGGAACGCGATGATCGTGCCGGCCACGCCGATGATCTCCGCGAAACGGCCCGCGCGGATCTCCTCGAAGATCGCCCGTGTGACGCCCTCCGCTCGGCTGCCGAAGTCATGGAAGGCCATCACGCCTCCCCGCCGCACGAAAGGCGCCCACGCGTGGATGTCCGCCCGGCAGGCCTCGTACGAATGGTCGCCGTCGATGAAGATGAGGTCGATGGAGCCATGCCGGGACGCCATCGCCCGCGCCGCCGCGATCGAGTCGCTCACCACCGGCTCGGCGCGCGCGGACAGGTCCAGCGCGGCGAAGTTCGCGCGAAAGATCTCCAGCGTGCTGTCCGCCCCGAGGCGCCGGAAGTGCCGGTTGTACCACGCGGAATCCTCGCCGCACGTGGACAGCCCCTTGAAATTA
The DNA here is from genome assembly GCA_964229935.1 of Opitutales bacterium. Taxonomy (GTDB): domain Bacteria; phylum Verrucomicrobiota; class Verrucomicrobiia; order Opitutales; family Opitutaceae; genus ER46. The sequence continues at coordinate 4,325 of CAXRGI010000290.1, read as the reverse complement.
TCAACGGCGTAAACCTTGGCACCGTTCCCCTTCAGCCCGGCAGCGAGAAAACACGTCGAGGCGCCCATCCAGGAACCGACCTCGACGACCTGCGCACCCGCCGGCGCGTCGCTCGCCAACTGGAAAAGGAAACCCCGCTCGGGAAAGCTCCCCATGTCGTCCTGCTTGAAGTGCCGCGCCACGCGCAGGACCTCGTCCCAGCCGAGATCGGGTCGCCGTTTGCGCGCACCGCGCAGATAGCGCCCGCACTTCTGCGCGAACCGCGCGTCGCGCACGAGGGGCCAGTGTTTGAACGCCATGGAGTGTCGGTGCCCTAAGACCCCCGCGCGCGCAGCAAAAAACCGCCGCGGCGCCGCGCGCTTGCCCCGGCCCGGCGACCGCCAAAGGCTCGTCCCTGATGCCGCCGCAGCCGTCACCCGCGCCCAAGGTCACCGTCGCGATCCCGACGTACAACCGCGCGGCCTTCCTGCGGCAGACGCTCGCGGGCATCGCGGCGCAGCGGTTTCCGCGCGAGGCGTTCGAGGTGCTGGTGATCGACAACAATTCGACGGACGACACGCGCGCGGTGGTGGCGGAGTTCGCCGGCGAGCGCCCCGCCCCGCGCCACATCCTCGAGACCCGGCAGGGGCTGGACTTCGCGAGGAACCGTGCGGTCGCCGAGGCGCGCGGGGAGATCATCGTGTTCGGCGACGACGACATCCTGGTCGAAACCGACTGGCTCGCGCAAATGACAGCGCCCTTGTTAATCGACCAACCGGGAAGGATCGGTGCGGTCGGCGGCGAGGTGGTTCCGGTCTTCCCGGACGGCCTTCCACCTTGGGTGCGGGAGTGGCATGCGCCGCTTCGCTTCCGCCCCGACACCGGCCCATTGGAGGCCCGCCACTCCCCGATGGGGGCCAACCTGGCGTTTCCGCGCCGGGTTTTTGATCAACTCGGCCTGTTCCATACCGCGCTCGACCGCGCGGCAGGCAATTATTTCTCCGGCGGCGACAGCGAGATGATCCGGCGGGTCCGACAGGCGGGACTTGAGGTATGGTTCGTCCCGGCGGCGGCCGTGCGCCACCAGATGCCGGCGAGCCGCACGACCTTCCGCTACGCGGCGCGCCACGCCTTCGACTCGGCGCGTTCACGCGTGATCGATCGCGCAGGCCAACCCGGCGCCACGGCGTACCTCGCCGGACGCCTGCTCGCGAACGTCCTCAAGGTCGCGGGTTTCGCGTTCCTCGCGCTGCTCAACGCGCTCGTTTTTCGCACCGGCGCCGCGAAGCAGGCTCTCGTGCGCGCCTGGCGTTCCTGCGGTTACCTGTACCAGATTCCCCGCAGCCTGCTCGGACGCATCTGAGCCCGGCCCGCCGCCTATCCGCGATCGCGAACTCTCTATTCCCTCCGTTATCTTCTGTTCAACCATGGCGGGAACAGGAGGTAACTGAGCCAACAGAGTTGGCCCGTTCCACGTCTGCCACGCGCTTCGCATCCGGGGAAATCTCCCACACCCGTCAACTCAGTGTCTTTGCGCCTACGTGGTAAACCGGGCCCCCCGCGCGGCAACGCGCGGCTTTACGCCGAGACACGGCGCCTTCACCGTCCGCGCATCGATCCGACCGTCCATTCCCCGGCCCGCGACGTCCCGCCGCTTTCGGTGGTGATCGTCGCGCGCAACGAGGAGCGCAACCTGCCGCGCTGCCTCGCGAGCGTGCGCGGGTGGACCGACGAGATAGTCGTGGCGCTCAACGGCACTACCGACGGGAGCGAGGCGGCGGCGCGCTCCGCGGGTGCGGGGGTCCATCACCTGCCTTGGCGCGGTTCCCGCGACACGAAGAACGACGCGTTGGCGCTCGCGCGAAACAATTGGGTACTCTCGCTCGACGCCGACGAGGAGGTCTCACCCGCGCTGCAGCGCGAGATCATGGCATTCCTCGCCGGCGACGCGCACGAACGCTTTTCCAGCGCCCGCTTCCCGCGCAAGGTGTGGTTCATCGACCGCTGGATCACGCACGGCGACTGGTATCCCGACCTGAGTCTGCGCCTCTTCCGCCGCGACCGCGCGCGCTGGGGGGGCGACGCGATCGTGCACGAGAAGATCGCTTGCGACGGCCCGGTGGCGACGCTGCGAGGCGACCTGCATCATTACTCGTTTCCGGACGTCGCGGCGCATGTGGCGAAGATCACACCGTTCGCGGACCTGTTCGTGCGGCAGCAGCGCGAGAAGGGCGGCGGCTTTGGCGCCCTGACGGCGGTAACACGCCCTCTGTGGCGTTTCTTCCGCGCCTACGTGCTGCGCCGCGGCTTCCTCGACGGCTTTCCGGGGCTCTACATCGCCGTCGCCACCGCCTTCGGGGTGTTCGTCAGGCACACGCGACTCTACGAGTCCGAACGCGTTCGCGCCCCGGATTCGGGAAAATGAGATCGGCGCCCAAGAGCACGCCGCCCGGCGAGTTACCGGCGTTCAGCAAGGTCGCCCAGGATCTGATCGCGTCGCTGCGCCAGATCGAACCCGACGCGCCGAAGCGTTCCCGCGTGCGTCCCTCGCGGCCGATCGCGGAGCTGGTCGAATCGATCCTTCAGGAGAACCGCATCGGGCGCGACGCGCCGGAGCACACGATTCGCGAGCAATGGGCCGAGCTGGTCGGCCCGGCGAGCGCGGCGTACTCGCACCCCGTGAAGCTGGAGCGCAACCTGCTCACCGTGCTCACCTCCCACGCGGTGGTGCGCAACGAGCTCTTCCTGCACCGCGATGAGATCATCGCCCGCATCCGCCAGCTTCGCGGCTGCGAGTCGATCAAGGCCCTGAAACTTACCTGAGCTACCGGAAATTTGAAACACGGAAGCTGACGAAACGGTCCCCGAGGCTCGGAATGAACCAACCCCGTCAGAGTTTCGAATGGCAAGCCCGGGAAGTAAGTTCGGGAAAGTTCAAATAGTCCGGGCGATCTGACGCGAAAACTCGAGGCCCACGGCTCTTTTTGCCGTGGGTTTATCCGCCAGGACCCGCAACCACGAGGACGCCGTTGAAACCCATCCGCTCGCTCCGTTTTCACCCGCCTCCCCGTTTCACACCCCTGAAACTCACCCCAAATTTGCTCTTGCGGCCCCACGACCCGCGTTTGCATCTTCGCTCCTTGCGTCAGTGGAAACCCGCCGGTTGCGGGTGGCCACCATGACTGGTCCCGCTCCGGCGGGATTGGAACGGTGACGCCGGCCAAATCCGATTTCCAGTCGGGCGGGGCGGGCGCCACGGAGCCCACAAAGGCTCCCTACAGTCGTGATCCTCAACCACATAAACATGTCAACCAGCGTAGTTAAGCCAGAGATCATCTCCCAGTATAAGACCCACGATAAGGACACCGGCTCGTCCGAGGTTCAGGTCGCCCTGCTCACCGCCCGGATCAATCACTTGACCGAGCATCTGCGGACGCACCGGAAGGACTTCCACTCGCGCCGCGGGCTTCTCCAGATGGCGTCACGCCGTCGTAAGCTCCTCGATTACCTGAAGCGGAACGATCTGCCGAAGTACAACGAGCTGCTGCAGAAGCTTAACCTCCGCAAATAACGCTTTCCTCTAACGGGCGATCCGATCCGCGGGTCGCCCGTTGTCTTTCCGACACTCGAAACCGGACCGGGACATTTCCGCCTGCCGCCCGCGGACCAAGGGCGCCAAACGGAAATCTCTCGCGTCCGTGCGAGCTGAGTCAGGCGGGATAGCGAAAACATCCCCCAACGCGTGCGGCCCCAATGGCCGCCGCCGCCTCCGTACACCGGAGGCACCCCGGACCGCATCCGCCCGCGTGGCGCAGATCGGTCCGTCTCATCCGAGCCACGCGAACCGTAAGAAAAAACATGCAACAGAAACACAACGTCACCGTGCCCGGTCTCGGGATCACGTTCTCCACCGGCACCTACGCCGGCCTCGCCAACGGCGCGGTCAATGTCTGCGTCGGCGAAACCAACGTCTTCGTCACCGCCTGCATCGCGCAGTCCACCAAGCCCGGCCAGGACTTCTTCCCCCTCACCGTCGACTACCGCGAGAAGTACGCCGCGGCCGGCCGCTTCCCCGGCGGCTTTTTCAAGCGCGAGGGCCGTCCTTCCGAAAAGGAAATCCTCACGTCCCGCCTCTGCGACCGCCCCTGCCGCCCCCTCTTCCCCGAGGGTCTGCTCAACGAGGTCCAGATCATCGGCCAGCTGATGTCGGCCGACCAGATCAACGACTCCGACATCTCCATGGTGAACGGCGCCAGCGCCGCGCTCGCCATCTCCGACATCCCGTGGGGCGGCCCGATCGGCTGTGTGCGCGTCGCGCTGATCGACGGCCAGTTCCTCGCCAACCC
>CAXRGI010000289.1:0-2553 GCA_964229935.1 Opitutales bacterium | reverse complement strand
CTCGGGCGTGAGACGCAACCACCCGACCGCCCCGGATGCCGGATCCCCGGCGTCAGCCCGTTCCTCGGGCTCCGCCGCTGAAACGTCCAAGCGCGCCCACCCCGCATCAATCCACGAACTAACCGTCAATAAGTCTTTTTGATAGATATCAAGACCGTCCGTCGTCCGAAGGCCGAGGTACACCTCCTCGGCCAATCGCTCCCCAGCCCCCAACACCTCCGTGCCCCCGACCGGGTCCCGTCCCGCTGCCTCGCTCCACGCCGCGTATCCCGTCAGGTTCCAGCGCCGGCTCGTCCCATCGAAACCATGCGCGGACGGTCCGAGGCCGAGATACGGGACTCGGGTCCAATAGGCTGAATTGTGGCGCGCGCGGTACGACGGACGGGCGTAGTTGGACACTTCGTAGTGGTCGTATCCCGCCCCGGTGAGCCGCTCGTGGGCCCGAAGGAATTCCGCCGCCTGCCGTTCTTCGGGCGCCTCCGCCACGACTCCGCGGGCCGCCCAGCGACCCAGCGGTGTCTGGGGCTCGACCGTCAGCCCGTACACCGAGAGGTGCGTCGGCTCCAATCCGATCGCGGATTCAAGATCCCGGTCCCAATCCCGGTCGAGCGACTCCGGCACCGCGGCGATCAGGTCGATGGAGACGTCCTCGATTCCCTCGCCCCGGAGCACCTCGATCGACTCGGCGGTCCGGAGAGCGTCGTGGCCGCGGTGCATCCAGCGGAGCACCTCGCTGTCAAACGACTGAACACCGAGAGAGACCCTGTTCACTCCCGCCGACCGCCAGGAACGAACTGCCTCCGCGGTCACATCCTCGGGATTCGCCTCAAGCGTGATCTCGACATTTTTCCACAGTAAAGTGGAAAAGTCTCCGGCCCCGGATTCACGCCCGATCTGCTGGAGGAGCTGCAAGACCCCCGTGGGACCGAGCAGAGAGGGGGTTCCTCCTCCGAGGTAGAGCGACCGGAGCGAGTTCCGTTCCAGCCGAATCTTCCGAGACCGGATTTCATCGGCCACATTTTCCACATACTTATCAACAGGAACGATCGACCGGACGGCGATAGAGAAATCGCAGTACGAGCAGCGCCGCCGACAGAACGGGACGTGGATATAGACGTGCCTTATGTTTTCCACAGCAACGATTTGAAAGAACTCAAGGGGGGTGGCTCAGCGCGCAGACGTCGCAATCTTTCCCAGGAAACAGGCGACTGAGAATCTGTTAAAGTAAATTCTCAAACCAATGAAAAACAACGTTTTACAGAATACTGCTGAACATTTCTCTCGGGGATGACCGCCGCCCCTCTCAACCGGTGGCTCGGCGGCCGTCTCACAGCGAATGAGGTGAGGTGCCAGACCTGATCAGGTCGGCATCGAGCACCCGGCGGGCGTAATCTGCGAACGCCTCCCCCACCCTTTCTTCAGGACCATGGCTCTCGACGAACCGTGTGTCAGGATAACTTGACGGGTGGATAAGCGTTTGTGACATACCGAGGAGAGCGAGGAGATCCGCCGGCTCCCGGATCATCTGCGCCCCGTCGAAGAGCAACTGATTCGTGCCGGCCGATTGGGGAACATCGACCCTTCCCGGCACCGCGGCGACCGTGCCATTGAGGGCGAGGGCGTGGGTCGCCGTGTTGATGGCACCTGATTTGTGATCCGCCTCGACCACCACCACGACCTTCGACAGGGCGGCGATCAGTCGATTGCGCCTTGGAAAGCAGCCGCGGAAGGCGGCGGTACCCGGCTCAACCTCTGAGATGACCGTCGCCCGCTGGGCCAGGACCGCGTGGAGGGCCCGATGGCTCACGGGGTACGGGACATCGACCCCCGTCCCCTGGACGGCGATCGTCTGCCCGCCGGCGTCGACGGCGGCCCGATGCGCGGCCGCATCGATGCCACGAGCCATCCCCGAGACCACGACGAGTCCGGCACGGACGCAGGCCGCCGAGAGGTCCGCGGCGATCCGCAGACCGTAAGGAGTCGCTTCCCGGGTCCCGACGATGGCCACATGCCGATGCGGGGCCCCCACCAGTGCCGCGACGTCGCCGAGGACCCATAATCCTTCGGGCGGGTGCGAAACATCGCGGAGCGCCGAGAGGACGGCCGGGTCCGCCACCCATCGTGGCGTCGGGGCCGGTCCACCGGCGGGTCGGCTCACCCGGCGGCCTTCCGCATCTCGAGGAGCTTCGACCACCACGCGGCCTTGAGCTCCTCCAGCCCCATCCGGGCTGGGGCCGAAATCGCGAAGCGGCCGAACGCCTCGGGGGCCTCGATCTCGGGGATATAGTGCTCCCCCAGGAGGTCGAGCTTGGTGAAGACGACGCAGTGCGGCGTCGCCGCGAGAGCGGCCGAGTGCTGCCGCACCTCATGCCGCAGTTGGTCGTACTCCGCCTGCCAATCCAGCGCATCGATGGGGATCAGGAAGGCGAGGAGCCGGGTGCGCTCGATGTGCCGGAGGAACTGCAAGCCGAGGCCGCGCCCCTCATGCGCCCCTTCGATGATGCCGGGGATGTCGGCGACGACGAAGGTCCGCGAGTCGCTGAGCTGCACGAC
>CAXRGI010000288.1:0-4580 GCA_964229935.1 Opitutales bacterium | reverse complement strand
TCCAGAGCGGCGTGGTCGGGATGAGTGGCGGAGGGAGTTTTATGGGCGATTTGGACCACCCCGACCTCACCGGGGCGCTTAACGACCACGCGTCGAGGGCCGGTTTGGGCCGGTTCTTCGGTGTAGACCTCCGGGATTGGTTTCGGGGAACGGGGGATGGCGCCGAAATGTTTCCGGATCAGCTGCAAGGCCTGTGCTGTTTGAAAGTCTCCGATCACTGTGACCGTAGCGTTATTCGGCCAGTAGTAGGTATCGTAGAATTCCCGCAGCTTCTCGATCGGGACCCGCTCGATATCACTCCGCCATCCGATGGTGGAGTGGTGGTACGGGTGGGCGATGATCGCGGCCGCGGTTACCTCCTTATCGAGAGCCGAAGCAGGATCGTTCTCGCCGCGCTCAAACTCGTTACGGACCACGGTCATCTCCGGTTTACGATCCTCCTCTCTCAGGAGCAGATTCCGCATGCGATCGGCCTCGAGTTCGACTGCCAGCTCAAGATGGTCGCTTGGCAGGTTCTCGTAGTAATTGGTGCGGTCCAGCCAGGTGGTGGCGTTGTTGATGCCGCCGACCCGGTCCATCAGGGTGTCGAAGCCTTTTCCGATACCGGGATGAAAGTTTTTCGAGCCCTTGAACATCAGATGCTCAAGCAGGTGGGTGGCGCCGGTTGTGCCGGTGACCTCATTGCGGGATCCGACCCGGTAGGTGACCATGAACGTGAGCACCGGCGCGGAGCGATCCTCGAGCAGAAGGACGTTCAGGTCGTTGCCGGGGAGCCTGTATTCCGAGATTCCGGCCACGGTACGGACGTATTCCACGCCATCCACTCCGGGCGCAGCGGCCAAAGCCGAACGTACCAGCAGTAGCAGGAAAAGGCCGATGAAGCGTATTTTCATGAGGATCAGGTGTGTTGCCGCGGACTTTGTGTCCTCACGCGGACCTCGCAAGAGCACAGGGTGGAGGTCCTCATTCGCGGGGAATCGCTTGGCGTGTTCGGGTCATCCGCCAGTGTGATCGGGATGTCGCCGCAGATCGTCGGACAACGTTGGGTGAGTGAAAGGGAGCCTGAACTGGGCCTCGGAGTCGTCGCTTCCGTGGATCCGGCGGCGAAGCGGGTGTCCGTTTCATTTCCGGCCACCGGAGAGAAGCGGCTCTACGCGCTCGGCACCTCCGTGCTGAAAAGGGTGCGCTTCCGCGAAGGCGAATCCGTGGCGGACCGGGAGGGATCGTCCTTCATCGTCGAGGCGGTGGAGGAAAAGGACGGCCTTCTAACTTATGCCGGCGCGGGGCGCCGTTTGCGGGAGGATGCCGTCTCCGACGTCACCAGCGTTGATTTGCCGGACAAGCGTTTGCTGTCGGCGCAGACGGATCCTGGGGAGGTGTATGATCTGCGGCTGCGCGCCTGGCAGGCGCAGGAGCGCTTCCGTCGATCTCCGGTGCGTGGATTTCTGGGGGGGCGGATTGATCTGATCCCGCATCAGTTTTTCATCCTGCAGCAGGTCTCCGAGCGTCGATTGCCGCGGGTGTTACTTGCGGATGAAGTGGGTTTGGGAAAAACGATCGAGGCCTGTCTGATCATCCAGCGGCTGTTGGCGGTGGGGCAGGCTCGTCGGGTACTGGTGCTCGTGCCGGAGACGCTCACGCACCAGTGGCTCGTCGAGCTGCTGCGGCGCTTCAACCTTTGGTTCGGGATTTACGACGAGGAGCGCTGCCTCGCGAGCGAGCAAAGCGATCCGGGTGTGAATCCCTTCCTCACCGCACAAATGGTCCTGGCCGGTGTGGGCCACATCGGCGGCAACGCGGCGCGTCGTGAGCAGGCGGTAGCGGCGGGCTGGGATCTGGTGGTGGTGGACGAGGCTCACCACCTCGGCTGGGCGCCGGAACAAGCGAGCCCGGAGTACCTTCTTGTGGAGGAGTTGGCGCGGCGTTCGGCCGGGCTGCTCCTACTCACGGCGACACCCACCCAGCTCGGCTTGGCGGGGCATTTTGCGCGCCTGCGTTTGTTGGACCCAGATCGCTATTCCGACTTCGGCAGGTTCCAGCAGGAGGCGGAGGGCTATGGCGCGGTGGCCGACGTGGCGGGCAAGATCATCGAGGGCAAGTTGCTCACCGCGAAGGATCAGGCGGCGCTGAAGCGCATCTTCACCCGCGATGCGGAGGGTTTGGCGCGTCATCTCGGGGACTTGGAGAATGGCCGCCCCGGAGCCCGTGAGGCGCTCCTGCGCACCTTGCTCGATCAGCACGGCACGGGGAGAGTGATGTTCCGCAACACGCGCGCCGCTATGACCGGGTTTCCACGGCGCCGGCTTTGTCCGGTCCCGGTGAGCTCGGAAGATCCGACGCTCCACGCGCGAATCGCGCGGGAGTTGCGGGCGGAGGAAACGGGGGGCGAGGCGGGAGTGAGATACTCCTTCAAGGACGACCCCCGTCTACTCTGGCTCGTCGACTTCCTTCGTAAGGAGCGGAAGGCAAAGGTCCTGTTGATTTGCCGCTCCCAGCGCAAGGTGGCGGCGCTGGCCGCCGCGATCCAGGAAAGGATCAACCTCAACTTCGGGCAGTTCCACGAGGGGCTTCCCCTCGTACAGCGCGACCGGCAGGCGGCTTGGTTCGCGGAGCCGGAGGGCGCCCGTTTGCTCCTCTGCTCCGAGATCGGCAGCGAGGGGCGCAACTTCCAGTTCGCGCATCATCTCGTGCTCTTTGATCTGCCGTTGAACCCCGGGTTGCTTGAGCAGCGGATCGGCCGGTTAGACCGGATCGGACAGACCGAAACCATCCGCATCCACGTGCCCCATCTGGAGGGAGGGGCGGACGGGGTGGTTTTCGCGTGGTACCACCGCGGTCTCGACGCGTTTGAACATCCCCTGCACGGCGGCTCCGAGTTCGAGGGACGTTTCCGCGAACGCGTGCTCGACCTGGCCACGTCCGCCCCCGCGGGTTCGGAAAAAGCGCGGCGAGCTCTCGAGTCTTTGGTGGAGGAAGCGGCGACCTTCCGGGCGGAGCTGGCTGATCGGCTGCGCCGGGGGCGCGACCGTCTGCTGGAACTCAACTCCTTCCATCGCGAGGCGGCGGAGGCGGTGCTGGCGCGCGTGCGAGCGGCCGACGTTGATCCCTTGCCGCGCGAGCTCCTGCTCCAATTGCTAGACCATTTTGGCGTGGGGGTGCGCGAGCATGAGGATGGGGATCTCTTTCTCGATCCCAGCCACGCCTACATCGAGTCGTTCCCTTCGATTCCGGCCGATGGCATGCTGGCCACCTTCAGCCGCGCGCGGGCGATCGTGCGTGAAGACATCCGATTCCTTTCCGCGGACCACGCGCTGCTCCAGGACGCCATCGATCTTCTCGTTGACTCGAAAGCGGGTACCACGGCGCTCGGGAACATACCGGCGGACGAACCGGATCTGCTGCTGGAGGCGGTGTTCGTCCTAGAGCCGCTGGCCGATGCGCGGTGGCACGTGGACCGTTTTTTGCCGCCCACTCCGGTGCGGGTGATTGTCAACCTACGGAGGGACGACGCGGGTGATCGTTACGGCGTAACCGCGATCGCGGCTGGCTTCGAGGACGTCGACCCGCACCGCTTCCTTGAGACGGGAGCTTTCGGTGCCGCCCAGCTGAAGGAGATGCTGGCCTCGGCATCCACGGTCGCTGAGGCACGCGCCGCGGCGGTCCGGGCGGCGGCGCGCACGGCCGCGGAGAAAGCCTTAGGGGAGGATATCTCCCGCCTCGCGGCCTTGCAGCGCATTAACGACCATATCCGTCCCGAGGAGATCGCGCTCGCCCGGCAGCAGCAGGAACAGACTGTGAAGGCGGTACGGGAGTCCCGCCTGCGTTTGGACGCGCTGCGGCTTATCATCGCCGGCGAGCTGGGCGACCCTTGAGGGGGCGGTCCAACTGGGCGGCTTAACCGCCTGCGGCGCGTGAGAGGCTGTCCAGATAGGCGGCGGCGAGGCGAAATACCTGCCACGCCATCACCGCGAGCACCACGAGATATACGACGCGCGGCGTCCATTCCGCGAGGCTGCGCAGCCGTTGTCGGCTGGTCTCCCCATACCGAGCGCTGATGCGGCGTAAGGCGGATTCCAGCTGCCCGGTCCGTTCGCCGGTCTTCCATTCGGCCATGACATCCGGTGGGAGCACCCCGCGTCGTTCCAGCAGAGGACCGACAGCAGTGCCCCGCACCTCCGCATCTTCGGCCGCACCCTCGAAGGCCTCCCGGAGGCTTGCGCTGCGGCAGGTGCGGGAGGCAAGCCGCACGGATTCAATCAGCCCGAGACTGGTGCGGGAAAGGAGCGCGAGCGTCCGGAAGAAGCGCCAGCAATCGATTTCATGCCAGGCGGCGCCGATCAGCGGCAGGGGCCGAATCCAGCGGTCGAGTGAGCGCCCGGAGGCGTGGCGCAACCAACGTCGGAGTCCGAGGCCGCCGGCGATGATCAAGACGAGGGGAGTGCCGGCGGCGAACAGGTAGCCAAGCGTGTCGCCGCGTGCGACCAGGGATGGCAACGGGACGATGAAACAAGCCGCGGTCAGGTTAAAGGCGGGCAAGGCGATTCCCCCCATGATGTGCCGGCTGATCGCGATCTTCTCCT
>CAXRGI010000287.1:0-20516 GCA_964229935.1 Opitutales bacterium | reverse complement strand
TCCGGCCATCTCCCGGTCGCAACCGGTTTTGCCCGCTCCCGTCGTGCCGCGGCCGGCCGTCGTCACCTCCGCGACGCGCACCGCCGCCGATCCGCGCACGCTCGGCACAGCGGTGGACGTCATCACCGCGGAGGAGCTCGCGCGCCGGCAAACCACCTCGCTCTCCGCCGCGCTCGGGGGCGTCGCGGCGCTGCCGACCGCCACGTCCGGCGCGACGGGAATGACGACGTCGCTCTTCCTGCGCGGGGCCAACTCCAACCAGACGTTGTTCCTCGTCGACGGCCTGCGTCTCAACGAGCCCAACACCGACTACGCCGTGTTCCTCGGCGGCGCGTGCGTGGGCGCGTGCGACAGCCTGGAGATCTCCCATGGTCCGCAGAGCACGTTGTACGGCGGCGAGGCGATCGGCGGCGTGGTGGCTTTGCGCGCGCTCCGCGGCGCGGGTCGTCCGTCGGGCCGCGTCGCCGTGGAGGCGGGCAGCTTCGGCACGCGGCAGGCGGCGATGTCCGCGCAGGGTGAGTCGGGCGCCGACGCGTGGAGCCTCTCGGTGCAGGGCGGCGCGACCGACAATGAGCGGCCTAACAATCGCTTCGAATCGTTCAACGCCGTTGCGCGCGTCGACCGCCGCCTGAGTCCGCGCGTCGCGGTGGGCGCCACAGCGCGCTGGTTCCACGGCGCGTACGGCTCGCCGGGCGACCGGTTCGTCAACGACCCCGACAACACCGAGCGCGAGAGCAACCTGCTCGCGACGGCCTTCGCGGACCTGACGATTTCCAAGGAGTGGACGGCCCGCGCGCTGGTTGGCGCGCAGGACCGGCGTTTCGTGGCGGAGAGCCCGCGGGCGGGACGTCCGACGTCGTTCACGGTGGTGAAGAACCGCCGGGCCGTCGCCGATGTGCAGACAACCTGGTCGGGTTGGGAGCGGCACCGTGTGACGGCTGGCTTGACGGGTGAGGGGAACCGCACCGTGAACACCGGTTTCGGCGCGATCGACCGCCGGCAGCGGTTGTTCGCGGTCTTCGCGCAGGACGAGTACTCGCCGCGGGACGACGTCTTTTTAACGGCGGGTCTGCGCAACGACGACTTCGACAGTTTCGGTCGCGCCACGACGGGCCGGGCGACCGCGGCGTGGCTCGCACCTGGTGGAAAACTGAAGCTCCGCTCGAGTTACGGCACCGCGTTCCGCTCGCCGAGCTTCCTCGATCTGTACGGACGCAGCGCGTTCTACAGCGGAAATCCCGCGTTGCGGCCCGAGCGCGCGGCCGGGTGGGACGCCGGCTTCGATCTGCTCGCCGGCCGCGGTGGACGCGTCGGCGTGACCTGGCACGAGACGCGGCTGCGCGACCTCATCGCGTCGACGCCCGACTTTCGTAGCGTGCAGAATATCCAGCGCGCGCGGACGCGCGGCTTGGAGTTTTCCGGTGTCGTACCGGTGGCGGAGGCTGAGGTGCGCTGGAGCTACGGATACCTCGAGGCCGACAACGTCACGACCGGCCGGCGGCTCCTGCGGCGCCCACGGCATCGCGGCAGCCTCGACGTGGGGCGCGCGTGGACAGGCGGCCTTAGCCTCGGGGCAGGTTGGTCGGTGACGGCCGCCCGCGAGGACGTCGACGCGCGCACTTTCCGTACGATCGACGGTGAGGATTTTTCCGTCGTGCGTGTCTATGGCGAGTATCGCGTGAACCCACGCCTCGCGCTCAAAGCCCGCGTGGAAAATCTCCTCGCTGAAAAGTATGAGGAAGTGAACGGCTACCCGGCGACCGGCCGGGCTGTGTTCGGCGCGCTGGAATGGCGGTTCTGACGGCGCCGCCCTCCCCAAAAGGGGTCAGGGCGTTGGATGTTTTATGGGCGCTGACGGCAGGGTACTCAAAACAATCAACGCCCTGACCCCTTTGGGTTGAAACCGAGCCGGGCGGCCCACGGAACCCGCTGAAAGCACGGAAGATGGGAAACTGATCGTGAGACTCAGGCGGTGTAGCTGCGGCTGCAGCCGCGGATGATTCGGATGCTGATGCCGAGGGGTCGTAGTGACTTTTCGGTGACACCTCCCAAAATGGGGTCAGGGCGTTGGGTGTTTTATGGGCGCTGACGGCAGGGGGGACTCAAAACAATCAACGCCCTGACCCCATTGGGTTGAAACCACCGCGGCTGCGGCGGCGGGTCATTCCAGCGCGGCTTCGAGCAGGCGGGTGGCGGTGCGGAGCACCTCGATGCGGGCGAAGCGTTTGTCGTCGGCGGGGACCAGCTGCCAAGGCGCGTGCGGGGTGTCGGTGAGGGCAAGCATGTCGCCCACCGCGGCCTCGTAGGCGGGGCGCTTGCGGCGGTTGCGCCAGTCCTCGTCGTTCAGTTTGTGCTGCTTGTGGGGCGTGCTCTCGCGCTCCTGGAAGCGGCGGAGCTGCTCCTCGTGGGACACGTGGAGCCAGTACTTGATCACCACGGTGCCATGGTCGGTGAGCTGGCGCTCGAAGTCGTTGATCTCCCCGTAGGCGCGTCGCCATTCCTCGGCGCGGCAGAACCCCTCGACCCGCTCCACCAGCACGCGGCCGTACCAGGAGCGGTCGAACACCGTCACGCGGCCATCGCGCGGCACCTCGCGCCAGAAACGCCACAGGTAATGGGCGTGCTTTTCCTCCGGGGTCGGCTTGGCCACCGGCACCACGCGGTAGTCGCGGGGGTCGATGGCGCTCGTGAGCCGGCGGATCGCTCCGCCCTTGCCGGCGGCGTCCCAGCCCTCGAACACGAGCACGATCGACTTGCCGGCCGCCAGCACGCCGCGGACCGCGGCGCTCAGCCGCCCGAGCCATTTTTCGCGCAAGGCGGTGTAGTCGTGCTCCGACATTTCCTGGTCGAGCCGCAAAGCCCGGAGGCGGCGGAGGCCCGACGGCCGCAGCGGCTTGAGGGCGGCCGGGGGTTTGGGCGGGGAAAGCCGCGTGAACTTCCTTTGCTGTTCCCGGAACCGGCGGAGCAAAAGCCGGGCCACGGCGAGGTCCCGCTCACGCTCGTCGCCGGCCTCGATGGTGGTCCACGGCGCGCCATGGCGGCTGGTGCGCTGGCGGATGAGTCGCGCCGTCTCGGCCAGCCGGTCGTAGATCAAGTGGTGCTGCCAGTCCTCCTCCGTGACGCGCCAGGCGGTGGAGGGGTCGGCCCACAGCGTGCGGAGCCGGCGGCCCTGCGCCTTCCGCGAGAGGTGCAGCCACACCTTGATGATCAACGTGCCACCGTCTCCCAGCAGTTTCTCGAAGCGCCGGATGCGTTCGGCCTCCTCCAGTAGGTGGCGCCGCGCGCGCTTGTTGCGGGCCTCCTCGCGCAGCGTCTCGGTGTACCACGAGCCGGTGTAGAGGCCGATGCGTCCCATCGCGGGCAGGTCGCGCCAGAACCGCCACGGCGCGGGGTGCGCGCGCTCCTCCTCGGTGGGCGGGTGAAAGGAGAACGTGTCGACGCCGCGCGGATCCAGCCACTCCGCCAGCGTGTGCAGCAGCTCGCCCCGGCCGGAGCCTTCCGGGCCGGCGAGGATGAGCAGCACCTTGAAGGGGGCCTGCTTCAGCTGCAGCTGGAGCTCGATCAACTCCCGCCGCAGCCGGCGCGCCTCGTTCTGGTACGCGCGCTTCGTGATCCGCTCCGTGGCCATGCGCGCGAGCGTGCGGCCCGCGGGTCACTTGTCCAGCCGGCGGCCCCGGTTTTCCAACGTCGTGTGACGGACACGTTACATTTCGACCGCGGCGGCCGGCGGCGGGCGACGCGCCTTGCTTTCGAATCCCGCCGACGTACCGGTTGCATCGCTCCCGCGAGCCCGCGATGTCCAAACCCACCGAAACCCAGGCCGACAAACTGATCCGCCGTGTGCGGCAGGAGCTCATCGACGACTACGATGAGGAGCTGGAGATGGAGCGGGAGGATTGGGACATGACCGGCGCGGGCGGGCCCAAGCGGCCCGCGGGGGCCGAGGCCTCGCGGACCGCGCGCAACCGGTATTTCCGCGAACTTTTCCGGCTGCAGGGCGAGCTGGTGAAGATGCACGACTGGATCGTGGCGAGCGGGCACCGGATGGTGATCCTTTTCGAGGGGCGGGACGCGGCGGGGAAGGGGGGCGTCATCAAGCGCATCACGCAGCACCTCAACCCCCGGGTGGCGCGGGTGGCGGCGCTTCCGGCGCCCTCGAACCGCGAGCGCACGCAGTGGTATTTCCAGCGCTACGTTGCGCACCTGCCGGCCGCCGGCGAGATGGTGCTGTTCGACCGCAGCTGGTACAACCGCGCCGGGGTAGAGCGGGTCATGGGCTTCTGTTCGGAGGCGGAGTACGAGGAGTTCTTCCGCACCGCGCCCGAGTTCGAGAAGATGCTGGTGCGTTCGGGCATCCAGCTCATCAAGTACTGGTTCTCGATCTCCGACGAGGAGCAGGAGTTCCGGTTCCGTTGCCGGATCAACGATCCGCTGAAGCAGTGGAATCTCAGCCCGATGGACCTGGAATCGCGCAAGCGGTGGGAGCTCTACACCAAGGCCAAGGAGATCATGTTCGAGCGCACGCACATCCCCGAGGCGCCCTGGTGGGTGGTGCAGGGGGAGGACAAGAAGAAGGCTCGCCTCAACTGCATCCATCACCTGCTGAGCCAGGTGCCCTACCAGCCCGTCACCCACCCGACGGTGGACCTGCCGCCGCGCGTGCGGCACCCGGGATACCGGCGCGAACCGATCCCGGCCAAGATGATCGTCCCCGAGCTCTACTGAGCCGGGGGGTGTGCCGGGGCGGCGGTCTCCGGAGGCGCCGCCGGCGGGGGATCAATCGTGGGAGTAGCAAGGGGATCGGCGGGAGCTTCGGCCGCGCGGGAGATTGGTCGGCGGGCGGGACGCCGAGTGCGCGACCGGGAGGAAGGTTTTTCTGGAGGCGGGGCGCCTTGCGCCGCCCGTCGGGCTAGCTCCTCCTTGAGGGCGCGGACGGATTTGCGCAGCTTCTTGGCCGCCTGCTTGGCGGCGCGGTACTTCATTTTGGCGGCCTTGTGGGCGGCTTTCGCCAGTTTCGCGGCGCGCTTTGCTTCCTCGGCCTGTTTCTGGGTGGCGGTGATGCGGGCGTAGAGGCCCTTGACGGTCGCGGGGGTGGTTTTTTGGGGCATAGAGCGGGTTTCCGAGGACCGTCGAACCGGATTTTTTCCTCCGCAACCTCGCGATTGTTACATTTTTTCCGCCCGATCGATTCGCGCCCAGCGTTGTCGGATCCAATGCCGCTCGCAGCCAGGAGTGGCGGCGAGCTCGCGCAGGAGTTCGAAGATGGCCAGCCGGTCCCGAGGCGCGGGGTCGTCGCCCCGGAGGCGGTCGCGGATCTCCTCCCAGCGCGCAGCCAGGGCCGGCGTCCGCAGCAGGCCCTCCTCCTCGGCCGCTTGCAGCAAGGCGAGGCCGGTTTTGGCCTCCTCGGCGAGGAAGACGCGTCGCGGCGGGGTTTTCATGGCGCGGGGCTGCGACGCCAAAGGTGGAGCCAATCGTGGAAGGTTACGATCGCGGTTCCGCCCGGGAAAAAGGGTGCCAGAGCCGTCCGCAGCCAGGCTCGGGCCTCGGGCACGGTCTCCCCGCGTTGCGCAAGCCCGCGGATCACGCTGCTGTGGGTGAGGAGGTTTTCCACGTGGTCTTCGAGTTCCACTTCCACGTGGCGTTGCCCGGACTCGTGGGCGAGCTCCGCGAAGCTGAACTGCGCCGCGCGCTCCGCGTCGAGTGGGTCCTCGTTTCGCGCCACCTTGGGATAGCGGGTGCGGAAGATCTGTTGCCACCAGGTGGTGAAACGCGGATCGGCGCTGAGGGTCCCGGTCGATCCGGTCTTGTAAAGGAGCAACCAGCCGCCGGGATGGAGCACGCGGGCGGCCTCCGCGAGAAACGCCTCCTGATCGAACCAGTGGTACGCCGTGGCGACCGAGATCAGATCGAACTCGGCCAGGCCGAAGGGCAGGGCCTCGGCATGGCCCTTGCGGTAGGAAACGCCCTCCACCCGCGGGGCTTGCGCCAGCATGAACGAGGAGGGATCCAGCCCGACCACCTCCCGCGCGAAAGGCCGCAGCGCCAATGTCGAGTGACCCGTGCCGCAGCCCACATCCAGCGCGCGGGCCAAGGGCAACGCCTCCGGCAGGTGGCGCGGCAGCAACGCCAGCAGCGAGGATTGGCCGCGTGGCCGCCCAGCGGCATACCGGGCGGCTGCGGCTGCCGAATCAAAATAGTTGAGCGGACGGCCCGCCGCCGGTGCTCCGGTCCGCAGTTCGGGTGGTTCAAGGGTATCGCGCACAGCGCCACTCGAGGATGGTGCGTCCATCACCGCAATCCGCCCACGTTACGATGCGGTCAATTTCCCGCGCCGATCCCTTCGCTGGAGCGACGGGTGACGCCGGGCAGCACGGCGGCGCTGCAGCCCGAGGGTTTCCGGACGCCGAGCAGCGTCGCGAGCGTGGGAGCTATCCCGCCGGGATCCACCCGCGTCGTCACCTTCGCGGGCTGTAGTCCCGGCCCCGCGAGAATCAGGGTCACATGCGTGTCGTAGTCGTGGGGGCTGCCGTGCATGGCAGCGTAGCCCTCGGCGTCGGGATAGAGATACCAGTGCGGCGCCTGCACGATGACGACGTCGCCAGAGCGTTCAGGATGCGTGGCGCGGCGCACGAGAGGCGCCAGCCCCGGATCAAGGCCCTCGCCGCGCTGGATCTGTTCCAAAGTGCAAGCGGCGAGCACGCCGGGACGAGTGCGGAGGTGCGCGGCGAGTTTCTCCGCCACCGCGCGCGGCTCTAGGCCCGCCTCCCGCACCCGCTGCTCGTCCAGGTAGAACCCGGGCGGGACGAACGCCGCGATGAGATCCGCCTCCAACCTGAACTCCACGCGTAGCGCGGCGGACGCCGCGGACCGGAGAGCTGCCGGATTGAATCGCCCGGCGGGGCGGCCCGCGGCGAGGCGCGACTCCGGGATGTCATCGACCCCGTGGTCGGCCGAGAGGACGGCCAGCCAGCGATCCGCGCCCACCGCGCGGTCGACAGCGGCGAACAGACGCGCGAGCGTGGCATCGAGGCGCGCGAGATTGTCGACGTACTCCGCGCTCTCCGGTCCCCAGGCGTGCCCGATGTAGTCGGTCGCGGCGAGGCTCACCGCGAGATAGTCGGTGCCGCCGCGGCGGCCGAGTTGCTCTCGCTCCAGCAACTCGGCGGCGAACTCCGCCACGAGCTCGTCGGAGAATGGCGTGTAGGCGAGGGAGGCGAGCAGCACCGCGTCGGAACGGGCGGCCAGAGGATGCGGAAAGACGCGGCGCAGCTCCGCGGGAAAGCGCGCATGCGGGTTGCCTGCCGCCGAGTCCTCCGCCGGTGGGGAATCCGGCTGCAGCGGCCGCCAGACCGCGTCGCGGTAGCGGGCAAAAACCCGCCTCTGGTTCCATTCCTCCACCCACGACGGCAGGCCCTCGCGGAAGTGATACGTGCTGCCCACGAAGGCGCCGGTGGCGTCGGACAGCCATAGCGCGCGCCCCGACCGGCCCGCCGGGATGATCGCCGCGCGATCCTTGGCGGCGACGGCGAACGCGCGGGCACGGCCGCCTGAGGCGGCGATGATCTCGTCGCCGATGGTGGACGAGGTGAGCCAGCGGGGGGAGCGCCCGCGGCCGGGGCCGCCCACGATCGGGAATCGCTCGTCCTCGACGCAGTAAACCGCGCGGCCCAGCGCGCGGTCGTGCCAGTCATTCGCCACGATGCCGTGATCGGCCGTCGCGGCTCCGGTCACGAGCACGGCGTGGCCGCTCGCGGTCAGGGTGTTGGCTGCGGCGTGGTGCGCCCGGGTGAAGACAATGCCGCGGTCCAGCAGGCGGCGGAAACCGTCCGGCCCGAAGCCGTCGCGGTGGCGCGGGAGCATGTCGCCCCGCAGCTGGTCGACGGTGATCTGAAGCACCAGCGCGGGCGGCGCCGCGGGGGAGGCGGCGGCGGTATGGGCGAAGCCGATCAGCGCGGGAAGGAGGAGGCGGGCGAGCATGGGACGGCGGGAAGGAGCCGCGGGCCGTCGCCGGTGGCAACGGCGGCGGCGATTTGTTCCCGGATCGTAACCTCGCCGTCATTCAATCGCCACAACCACCGCTTAAGTTGCGGGGAAGAAACGTGAAGCTCGCGCTCGTCACCGAGACATTTCCGCCTGAGGTCAACGGCGTCGCCATGACCTTCGGGGTGATCGTGCGGGAACTCGGGCGCCGGGGGCATGCAGTCACGGTGTACCGTCCGCGGCGGGACGACCTGCGGCGTGCGGCGCCGTCGGAAGGATTCACGGAGATGGCGCTGCCGGGTTTCCCGATCCCGGGCTACCCGCTGCTGCGCCTGGGCTGGCCCGCGTGGGGCCGGCTGCGGCGGGCGTGGCGCGAGGAGCGTCCGGATCTGGTGCACGTGGCGACGGAGGGACCGCTGGGCGCCTCGGCGGTGGCGGCGGCGCGCGCGCTCGGCATCCCGGTGAGCTCGAGCTTCCACACGAATTTCCACGCCTACACCGGCCATTACGGCGTGGGGCCGCTCCGGCACGCGGTGCTCGCCTGGCTGCGTTGGGTGCACAACCGCACCCGGCGCACCTTCGCGCCGACGGAGGAGCTCTGCGCCGAACTGGCCGGCGAGGGCTTCCGCAATCTCGCGCTGCTTTCCCGCGGCGTGGACACGTGGGGCTTCCACCCGGCGCGGCGTTGCCCGGCCCTGCGGCAGCAATGGGGCGCGGGACCGGAGGATCCCGTGGTCCTGCATGTGGGCCGGATGGCGGCGGAGAAGAACTACGAGCTGTTGTTCGAGGCCTACGCGGCGATGCGCGCGGCGAACCCTCGCCTCCGGTTCGTGTTGGCGGGCGAGGGTCCCCTGCGGGCTCGGCTGCAGCGCCGGCACCCGGAATGCATCTTCGCCGGATTTTTCTCCCGCGAGGAAATCGGCCGCCATTACGCGTCGGCCGACATCTACATCCACGCGAGTCGCACGGAGACCTTCGGCAACGTGCTCACGGAGGCGTTGGCGAGCGGTCTCGCGGTGGCGGGTTTCGACTACGCCGCGGCGCGGCAGTTCGTGCGGCCTGGTGAGAGCGGCCTGCTCGCATCGCTGGACGCGCCCGCGGACCTGATCGAGGCGGCCGTCCTGCTGGCGACCGATGATTTTCTGCGGACGAAACTGCGCGCGCGGGCGCGCGCCGCGGTCGAGGATCACTCCTGGGAACGCGTGGTGGCCGGTCTGGAGGCAGACTTGCTTGGCCTGGCGGGCGGCCGGCCGCCCGCGGCGGAGGAGGCGGTGCCCGCATGAGCCCGCGCCTGCTTATCCTCACGGCGGGTTACGGTGAGGGGCATAACGCCGCCGCACGGGCGCTCTCAGTCGAGCATGAGTCGCTCCACGGCGCCGGCACCGCGCCGGTGATCGACGCCCTCGCGCTGGCCGCCCCGCGGCTCAACGCCGTCGCCCGCCGTGCCTATCTCCGGGTCATCAACGGTTGGCCGACGGGCTGGGGAGCCCTGTACCGATGGTTCGACCGTTCGCGGATGGTGCGTGCCGCGCTCGGCCGCTCCCCCGCCGAGCGCCGCGTGCTGGCGGAGCTGATCGCGCACCAGCGTCCCGCGGCGGTCATCTGCACGTTTCCCGGCTACCTTTTCACCCTCGCGGCGCTGGCGCGTGGCGGGGCCGCCGTTCCCCCGGCGTTCAGCGTGGTCACCGACTCGATCAGCATCAACTCGCTCTGGTGGCGGGCGGGTTCCTCAGGCTGGTTCGTGCCGAACGCGGAGTCCGCCGACGTCATGACGGCGGCGGGTGTGGATCCCGGCCGCATCGCCGTGACCGGCTTTCCGGTTGATCCTTTTTTTCACCACCGCGCGGGGGAGTTGATGCCCCCGGAGCTGGCCTCCGGTGCGCGCCCGCGGGTGTTGTACATCGTGAATTCCGGACGCAGCCGGGCGCCCGAGACCGCGGAGCGTCTGCTGCGCGAGACGGATTGGGAGATCACGTGCACGGTGGGCCGGGACGACGCGCTGCGGCGCCGACTGCTCGAGGTCGCGGCGGGAAGGCCACATCGCGCGGAAGTGCTGGGCTGGACCAACGAGATCCCGCGGTTGTTGCTGACGCACCACGTGGTGGTGAGCAAGGCGGGCGGAGCCACGACACAGGAGGCGTTGGCGGCCCGTTGCCCGATGGTGGTGAACCAGATCGTGCCCGGACAGGAGGAGGGGAATTACGAGCTGCTCCGCCGGCACGGAGTGGGCGCCCTGGCGACGACTCCGGAACAGGTGCTCGTCGCGCTGCGGACGGCGTTCGCGAACCGCGGAGCGCTCTGGTCGCTTTGGCGGCGCGCGGTGGCCCCGCTGAGCCGCCCGCGCGCGGCGGCGGAGATCCTGGAGCAAGTGCTGGCGGCGGTGCGACCGCCGGTGGTTACGCCGGAGCCGAGGGAGAAGGAGGTCGCGCGGTGAGGCTGCACTTCATTTTCAACCCGAATTCGGGGCGCAATCGCGCGCGCCCAGGGATGGACCGCTGGATCCGGGAGTTCATCGCGGAACGTGGGCTGGACGCGGGGCTGAGCGTGACCGAAGGGCCCGGGCACGCGCGCGAGCTGGCGCGGGGCGTCGCGGAAGCGGGGGTGGAGACCGTGGTGGCGGTGGGGGGCGACGGCACGATGAACGAGGTGGCGCACGGTCTCCTCGGATCGGAGACGGCGCTGGCGCTGGTGCCGTGCGGCTCCGGCAACGGTCTGGCGCTGCACCTCGGCATCCCGCGGTCGGCGCGGGCGGCGCTGGAGTTGGCGGCCGGGGGCCGCGGGCGCGTCGCGACGCTGGATTCCGGCGAGGCCGACGGCCACCCGTTCTTCAACGCGATGGGCGTGGGCATCGACGCGGAGGTGAGCGCGCGGTTCAACCGCCTCACCCGACGGGGGCTGTCTTCCTACGTGCGCGCGGCGCTGGCCTGCTGGCGCGGTCGGCGGCCGGTGACATGCACGGTGGAGTCGGCGGGCCGGCGGCATGCCTTCGAGGCGCTGCTGGTGGCCGTCGCCAACTCCGATCAATACGGCAACCACGCGCGCATCGCGCCCGGCGCGCGGACCGACGACGGTCGCCTTGACCTCGTCGTCGTGCGTCACACGGGCTGGTTGCGCACCGGAGCGCTCGTGCCGCGGCTCTTCCTCGGGACCCTGGACCGCAGCCCGCTGGTCTGGCGGGCGGCGGGGGAGGAGTTCGTGATCGAGCGCGGGGAGCCGGGCCCGCTCCATACGGACGGCGAGACGCGCGAGGCCGGCCGTCACATCGCCGTCAAGGTGCGCCGCCGCAGCCTCCGGATGATCGTGCCCGCGCTTTGCGCCGCGTTGGCCCCGTTCGAGGAGCCCGCGCCCCGCGGCTTCGCCCTGCTTCTGCCATGAAGCTCCAGGTCCGGACCGTCATCATCTCCGATGTGCACCTCGGCACGCCTGACTCGAAGGTGCGCGAGGTGAACCACTTCCTCCGTCACGTGCGGTGCGAGAAGCTGATCCTGAACGGCGACATCATCGACGGGTGGCAGCTCCGGCGCGGCGGCAGCTGGACCAAGGCCCACACGCGCTTCGTGCGGATCGTCCTCAAGATGCTCGAGAAGCGGGACACCAAGGTCTTCTACCTGCGTGGCAACCACGACGACGTGCTCGCCTCGTTCCTGCCCCTCGAGTTCGAGAACCTCACGGTCGTCGAGGAACACATCCACGAGGGCCCGGCGGGGCGCTACCTGGTGCTGCACGGCGACATTTTCGACACGGTCACACGGAACTTCGTGTTTCTCGCGCACCTCGGCGACTGGGGTTACTCGGCGTTGCTCACCCTGAACCGCGTCTACAACGCCTGGCGCAAATGGCGCGGCAAGGAGTACTGGTCCCTGAGCAAGGCGATCAAGGCGCGGGTGAAGGAGGCGGTGAACCACATCTCCAAGTTCGAGGACCACATCGCCGACCTGGCCCGGCAGCGCGGCTGCGTCGGCGTGATGTGCGGGCACATCCACACCGCGGCCGACAAGATGATCGGCGACGTGCATTACCTGAATTCCGGGGACTGGGTGGAGTCCCTCACCGCGATCGTCGAGCACCTCGACGGCCGCTTCGAGCTCGTCGAGTTCGCGCGGTTCCTCGAGCAGTTCCCGCTGGTGGACGACACCGCGGTGGAATCCGCGTCGCCGGAATTGCAGCCCGCGAGCGCCTAGTCGCTGCCGGTGGCGAGGGCGTTACGATTTTCCGTCTTTCCGGTGACGTTTGAACCGGGCGGCGTGCAGCGGCGTCTCCCGCTCGCCGGGTTAGTTAGGTCGTCAGGAAAGGGGCCGCCCTTAAGGGGTTTTGGGCGGCCCCGCTGACCCGGCCGGGCTCGCGGCGAGGTCGCCGGCGTCGGCCCTCCGATCTCCGACATGCGCGCATCAATCCTCCTCGTCTCGACCAATCTGGCCCTGCCTTGGATCTCCGGCGAATTGCAGGCGGTTGTGCGGGGCTGCGGCCGCGCGGCGGTGCTCACGAACGCCTCCGTCCGCCGGCCGGCTCAGGGCATGGACGCGCGCCTTGCGGCCGATGCCCTGCGGCGCGCCGGCGTCGCGCAGGTGGATCTCCTTCACCTGCCTGATGACGGCCTGCCTCCCCGCGATCGCTTCGACTGCGTATGTCTCGCGGGCGGCAATCCATTTCACCTCCTGCAGGGACTCCGCGAGACCGGCGCCGACGAGGTGCTGGACGACCTCGCCGCTGCGGGCCGGCCGGTGCTCGCGGCGGGCCTGGCCGCGTGCGTCCTCGGGCGCACGTTGGCGCATTTGCACGACTTCGGCCTTTGCGTGCCGACGATGGGATGCCGGGAAAAGGTCGCGTTGGGGCTGCTGCCTTGCGCCCTGCTGCCCAGTGCCAATCGCTGGCGTGCGTTGCGACGGAACTTCGCCGCCACACTGTCGGGTGCGGAGGAACGGCACGGACGGGTCGTCACCATCGACGACGACGAGGCGCTGCGGTTTAACGCGCTCGGCGAGTCGAGGATCCGCCCGTGCTGATCGGTGAATCCGCGGGGTGGAAAGCAAAACGGCCGGCTTGCGCCGGCCGTGGTAGAACGGGTCCGGTGAATCCTCAGGGCAGTTCGTAGATTTCTAGCAGAGCCTGGCCGGAAGTGCCGGCCTGTGCGGTGACGTGCGCGGTATAGTTGCCCGGGGGCAGATCCGCAACGAGCGCGGCATCTTTGCTACCGGCGGCGAGAGGGAAAGCCCCGGACTGGACGATGGCACTGAGTGTCTGCGCAGCGTTCGCGTCTGCCTGCCACGAGTCATTACCGCCCACGGGGGCTCCGGCGATATTCGTCAGCGTCAGGACCGGATCGGCCAGGGCATTGGTGATGCCGAAGGAGACGAGTCCGGGACCGACGGCTCGTATCAGCAGGCGGCGGTTACGATTGCCGCCGATGACGAACCCGGAGACTAAGGGTTGATCGGCGCCGCTGACGAAGGCACGGCTGGACATGTTGAGCAGCCGATCCGAAGCCGTGCGTTGGCCAGCAGCGGCGGGTTCAACGACCCCCGGGGCTCCGATGATCATCGCGCGCATCACGTGGAAAAAGACGTCGGTATTGTCCATGGTGCCGGTCAAAAGGGTGGCGCCGGGTCCCATCGCGGAGAGAGGGATGTCCGAGCCAGTGTGGACGGCGCTCGAGCCCGGCACCTGCCCGGTAATTCGGAAGGCGCCGGCGGTGTCGCGGGCGAGGGGGTTGGTCGGGTGCGTGTTGAGGGGAGCCTCTCCGACAAAGGGCTGCTGTCCGTCCACGAGGGGCAAAGGGTTGGCCATCCAGTCCTCGTTACGGTCAGCGTTTCCCGCGTAGCCGATCAGCATCCGCCGGTCGACGTTGGTGGACTCGGGATATCCGTCGGGCTGGATCTTGTAGTAGGGGAAGCCCGCCGCCTCGTAAGTGCCGACCACTTGGTCTCGGAGCTGGACGGTGCCGCCGCCCGCCGCGGCGCGCTGCTGCAGGCTGGCATTGTTGACCGTGCTGGCGCCAATGATGTTCACTCCGGCGCACTCGTGGTCGGCGGTGACGATCGCGAGGGTGTCGGGGTTGGTGATGGCGAATTGGCGCACCCGCTCGACGGCCCGGTCGAACTCGATCGTGTCGAGAATCCACCGGTCTGTGTCCATAGCGTGGGCCTGCTTGTCGATCGAAGCCGCCTCGACCATGAGCACGAAGCCGTTCGGGTTACGGTTAAGCACGTTCAGCGCCGCGGTCGTCATCTCGTCGAGCATCGGCTGATCGGGAAATCCGAAGTCGTCCACCACGCGGCTGGTGCCGCGGCGTTTGCCGATTTTGTCTAGGGCCACGTTCATGTTGGACAGGGCAAACAGGCCGAGCAGGCGATCTGTGGCGGCGGGAACGGAGCGCAGCTGGGTCGCATTGGCGGTGTAGGTGAACCCGGCGGCCTGGAAGTCGCCGATCAGGTCGCGGTTTGGATCGGAGGCGCCGCGCGTCACGCCCCAGCCTTGCGCGAGCTCGGCGGGAAGGACGTAGTCGCTCACCGGATTGCGCGCCGAGCCCGGGATGGAGTTGGGCAGAAACCATTTGCGACCTCCGCCCAGCAGCACACGGAGGCCTCCGTGGGCGACGGCCTCGTCGAGGTATTGATCGCAGATTCCGGTGCCCGCCCCGCGGTTCGCGGTGTGCGTACCGAAAGCGCCGGGGGTGGCGTCGAAGACGTCGGAGGTTGTCACGATACCGAGTGACTTGCCTGTGGTTCGCGCGAGGAACTCACCAATGAGCTCGACGCGGGGATTGTCGAAATTGTCCGTGGTGTCGTCGGGGAACACACCCTGCTGGTTGTTGTTGGCCTTGTTGCCATTGGCGTAGATCGCGGCGCCCGGAGAGGAATCGGTGATGATGGAGTTGAGCGAAGCGGTTTGCAGGATGCCGGTGACGGGGAAGCGGTCCATCGCGAGAGGAGCGAGCGCCTTGCCCTGGGAAACACCGTTCAGCATGATGCGGGCGGCAGTGCGGTGCGCGATGCCGAGACCGTCTCCGATGAGAAAAATAACATTCCTCGCCCGGGTAAGGCCCTGCCCCGGCGCGAAGCCGACGACTTCGAAATTGCCTTGGGCCGCGACGACGGCGCCGTCGCTTTGCGTCGCGCGCACCGTGAGCAGGTGCACGCCGGGCATGCTCACGCTGTAGGCGCGGCGGGTGCCAATCGTCGTGCCGGCCGGAAGGCCGGCCGCCGTGGCCGGGGCCAGCGCCACGGAGCCTCCGACCGGCGAGCCGTTCACGAGGAACTCGACCCGGACGATCGACTGGCCCGGATCGGGGCGGACGGTGGCCTGGAGATCGAATCGTTGGTTGGCGATGAAGCGCGAGATCACCGGAGGATTTGGGTCCCCGAAGGAGAAGAGGCCGCTCGGCGGCGTAAGGCGGCTCACGGCGGGCGCCGCGGACCCGGGCGGAAGTGCGGCTAAGGCCGCCGCGGCGAGGAGGCCGAGACGACGGAGGAACACGGACTGGTTGGGTATGGTCATGGCGAAAAATTGGGCGGCGCCTCAGGGGAGGGCGGCACCAGGATCCAGGCGCAGTCGCACGTAGGCGTTCCGGCCATCGGGCATCGCGGCGGGTCCGACCTCGAGGATTCCGACCACGTGGAGCCTTCCAGGGCGGAAGGGCTCGGCGCGGCTTCCGGCTCCGGTCACGACGTGGAGGCAGCTGGTGGGAATATCGTCGATCAGGCAGAAGCCATCGTCGGTCACTCGGGCGGGCCGGGGCGCGAGGATGAAGAGCCCGGGCGAACGTCGCGGCTCGCGCACCATGTAGCCGCTGATCGCGACCCTTTTGCCGTGTAAGGCCTGCAGGCGCCCGGTGATTTCCAGGCCGCGATCGCCCACCACGGGCGAGAAGAACTCATCGAAGCGAATCTCCGGCACGGGCGCGACGGCCGCCTCGCCGATCCGCGAGTCGGTGGCCTCCGCCTGGCGGCTGGCGTTGGCCGCGCGGCCGGAGTGGATACGCCAAGCGGCCTCGGTGGCGGCGCGGCCAGGCGCCGGGCGGCCGGCGGCGGGGAGAAGCACGAAGAAAGACACGAGGGCCGGAATCGATGCGCGTCGGTTCATGATGCGATCGTACCGGGTGTTCGTTACGCCTGGGTGGCGGAATGGTTAATTCCCGGTAACAGGCTCAAAAAGTATCCAAAAAAAATGCAATTGGCGCTCGGCCGAGCGATGGTTCCCGACGGGCGAAAAACGGCCGCTCTCGTTGCCGGATCGTAGATCTTCTTACGGCCTCGTTTCGGCGCGGGGAACTTCACGCAGCTTTGGCCGGCGCGCATTGAAGCAGGGGCGGAGTTTGCCGAAAGGGTCGGTCGTTGCGGTTCCGGACCGGATCCGGGCCATCTCATCCTTCCATCTTCCTTCCATGATTAAATCATCAGGCCTTCTTCCGATTCTGCCCTGTGGTCTTACCGCCGGTCTATTCGCCCAGACGTTCGCAGCCCCAAAGGCCGAGGACGCTCCCGTCTCGCTCGAGCGATTCGTCGTGCAATCGGTGCCGGCTCCCGCGGTCGATCTCGCGGGACGCGAGCAGATCTCGGTGCAGCCCGGCGCGGCCAGCGTCATCAGCATGATTGAGGTTCCCCCCGGCGTAAGCCTTTCGCAGGGCGATGCGATCGGCGGCGACGACGGGTCGACTCGCCTCAACATCCGCAGATTCTCCGAGGAGCAGATCGGTTTTTCCTTCGATGGAGTCACCACCGGCTACAGCTCCTAGACGGCGGCGCGGAACCCATGGATGAATAGATCTGGAGAATCTTTCCAGCGTGCTAGTTGCCGAGGGATCCGCGGAGATCTCGTCGGCCTCCGCGCGGCCGCTCGGCGGTACTCAGGCCTACGCTTCCATCGCCGCTTCCGGCCAGTCCGGCGTCGTCGCGAAGTTTGCCACGGGATCGTTCGGCCTCCAACGCCGCTTCGCCCGCGTTCACTCCGGCCAGTTGGAGGGCGGCTTTAAAGGGTTTGTCAGTTTTTCCAGCCTGCAGTACCACAACTGAGTGCGGGTCTGCGTCGGAGGTTACGCCGCGCTGAGCAAGCGTTTCCATCTGGATGCGAAAACGACCCGGGAAATCGGCGGCGCGAAAGTGACTGTCTTCGCCGCGGTTGATAACGACACGCCGGCTTAATCTCCTAGGGAGCATCCCTGCGGCAATTCCGGCAAAACCGGCGGGATGACCGTCTGAGCTTCCGGTTCATCGGTCGTCCGAATCCGGACCAGAATTACGCCCGGATTTGGACGATGATCCCGACGAACATTCTTTCCTATGTGAAGGTCGAAGCGTGGCGGGCCGATGCGCTGAGCGTGACACTGCAGCCCGCTTGGGCACGCCAGCAGGGCAAGGGGCAGTTCCTTCCCCTTGCCAGGTCGGGTGATTCGACCTAGGCGGGTCGCCCCCGGTCGAGAGCAATTACGTTCCGGCGGGCAAGGCCGGCACCGTGTTCTTCGCGGACGGCGTGGAGTGCGAAGTATTTCCGGTGAATCCGCTCACCGGCGCCACCGCGGCGGACCCTTCAACGTCGTGACGTACACGTTGTTGACGGCGGCGCAGCAGGCGGCGGCCAAGCCGCTTTCGTCGGCCCGCTCCAGCCGGGGTCCCTCAACAACCGATTCGGAGTAAACGCGGGCTTCGACTAAAAGCTGTCCTCCGTCCACCGGGTCCGGTTCGGTCCTCGCCGCCGGGGCCCATGAGGTCATTTACGTCTTCCATGAACTGCCCGAAGCGTCGGCGCGCATCGCCCGCCATCTCGGCGAAGGTCGCCGGCCCTGACCTTCAACCCAACCGCGCAATGATTTCCTCGGCCAAGCCGAACGAGAGTGTCATGCCGGCTCCACCCAGTCCGTTGACCACCGTCACTCCGGGTCGCGGCGTAAACACAAGTTCGCTGCTCCCATCGGTCATCTTCGGGTAAACCCCGTGCCAGCGCTCCCCCACGTCGAGGCACGGGGCTTGGAGAAACGTACGGAGGTAGGACATGATCGCCTCGTTGATGTCCTCTCGGTCAAAAGGATCCACGGCCCAACCGTAGGAATGGGAATCCCCGATCGTGAGCTCGCCTGAAGCGGTGGAGGAGACGAGCACGTGGATGCCGTGGGCGAAGTGAAACGGCTGTGTGGCGCGCAGCCGCTCCCGAAGGGCTGGCAGCGAAGGGCAGGTCCGGAAGGAATCGTAGTGGGTAAGGGTGAGCCCCGCGCACAGCGCCGGCCCGAGGGACCACTCCTCGGGCTGTGGGAGGGTTTTCAGCATCTGCAGTTTGCAACGGGTGATCGGCGCCTCCCGGAATTGGGCGGGATAGAGCGTCTCAAGATCCGATCCGCTGCAGACGACGATGTGATCCGCGATGATTTCGCCCCGGCTCGTGACGATCCTCGGCGGCACGATCTCGCGGGCGGTGGTTCCGAAGGCCAATTGGACGCCGTGGGCTTCCTCCAGCCAGGCGGGCAGCTTCCTGATCGCCTCCCGCGGATCGATGGTCGCTTCCGTCGGGCTCCAGAGCGCCCCCACCAGTCCATCCCTGCGTACGGACGCAAAGCGTACGGTGGTCTCCGCGGCGTTCAGTACTTTGCGTCCGTGATCCGTGGCGGCCGGGCTGGACGCGAACTCCGCGAGTACTTGCCACTCGTCGGTGTGGTAGGCGAGGTGCAGGGATCCCGTCGGGGAGTGGAACAGGTCGGCCTCCCGCGCCACTTCCTCCCAAATCTCGCGGCTCCGCAGTGCGCGTTCGTGCCTTTTCCCCGGTGGTTGTCCGATGGGCCAGATCAATCCAAAGTTTCGCACGGAGGCACCCGAAGCCCGCTCCGATCGTTCGATCATGACGACGCGACGTCCGCTCCGCACTGCTGCCAGGGCATGGGCAATTCCCACGATCCCGCCGCCAACCACCGCGAGGTCGAATTTCATCGGTCGCTTAACGGAAACGGGTCCGAGGTGGGCAAAGCAGGAAGTTTACCGGCTCCGGGAAATCACGCTTGAGCGACCGGTTCTCATTGGAGAGACCCTTTGAATTAGGCGGCAGGAGTTTCCCGCCCAACCCTCACCGCGAAGCGGGCGGGCGGCGGTTTTCCGGAGGCAGAGCCTCGACGAGCTCGTTGGCGCGGCCGGCGCGCTTGCGCAGCGTGAACGCGTCATAGAGCCGGGTGGTCGCGGTGCGCGCCTCGTAACGGAGTTCGTCCCCGTCGACGGTGATGATCTGGTAAAGCTGCGTGTCCTCGGCGAAGCGTGCCGCCCAGCGGTCGCCGGGGGTGAGGTCGTACATCTTCGGGCCGCTCACGGAGACGACGTAGACCGTGCCGATCGCGGGGTCGTACGCCTGGTTGTAGCCCTTGGGCAGGTTCGTGTCCCCGACGGCCACACGGCCGGAGACGTCTCCGCTGCGCGCGTAGGTGTGGTCGTGGCCGGTGAGCACCAGGTCGACCTTGAATTCGTCGAACACCGGTTTCCACAACTCGCGCAGCTTGGCGTTGTCCCGGTTGCGCGCCGGCGAGAAAACCGGATGGTGGAACGTGAGAATCGTCCAGCGCCGGGGATTGTTCCGCAGCACCTCGCGCAGCCACGGCACCTGCTCCTCCTGGCGGACGTTGGAGTCGAGGGAGATGATGCGAGCCCCTTGGTAATCGAAGTGGTACGCGGTCTCCCGTAGCTCCTCCACGCCCCGCGGGCCGTTCTCGGGCAGCGTGAAGTGCGGGCGCCAGTTGATGCTGAGGATCCGCGGGGCCTTTTCATCCTTCTCATCCCGCTTCGCGTACTCGTGGTTGCCCGGGGACGGCACGACCGGGATCGTCGCGTTCACCCAAGCAGGCGCCCCGAACCATTCGCCCCACTGGCCGTCGTGGTGCGCGTTGTTGACGAGATCACCGGCATGGAGCGTGAACGCGGCCCGCGGCGATTCGCGGAAGGCCTCCCGGAAAACGCGCGACCAGTGGGTGCGGATGTCGTTCTGGGCGTCGCCGAAGTAAATGAACGAGAACTTGCGGGCCTCCCGCGCGGCCGTGCGGAAATGGAACCATTCGCTCCAGTTCACGCCGTCGCCCACGCGGTAGGCGTAGAGCGTGTCGGGCTCGAGACCGGTGAACTCCGCCGCGTGGTGGTGCGCGTCGCCCAGGCTCGAGGTGTGCGGCGTCGTGACCGCCGGCACCTTGGTCCATTTCAGGTTTCGGCCGCTCTCGTTGGCCAGCCCCACCTGGGCCTCGGCGCGCCGCACGCTGGTGTCTGTCCGCCAGGTGACGGCCTGGGTGGTGGCCGGGTCCCCGCGCCACGTGAGGACCACGCGATCCGGCAGGGGCCGGGGGGCGTGGGCCGCCTGGTCGGGATAGGGCGCAGGCGCCGGCGCATCGTGGGCGCCGGCGAAGGGAAGGAAGGCGTTGGCCAGCAGGAGGAGCCGGAGGCGGAGCGGGTTCGAATGCATCGCGGTGATGTGGTTGAGGGGGCGGGGTTTTTCAAATCCCCGCCTTAAAAGCGGAACGAAACTCCCGTCGTCGCACGCCACGAGTACGTGGTGTAATCCTCCGGGTTGTCCGGCCGGCCCAC
>CAXRGI010000286.1:0-2337 GCA_964229935.1 Opitutales bacterium | reverse complement strand
GGCCTGCTGCTCCTCCCACCCACCGTGCTCGACTGACCGAACGCACACCCTCAAGTGCAACTGCTGTTCTTGGGGGGGCGCATTCCACGGATGCACACGGATCCACACGGATGACACGTTTCCGATGTAGCCGCGGCCGTTCGCCGCGGACGATTCCGGAGAACGTACCGCCGAAGGTCCTTCCGACTCGCTCCGCGTTTTCAACCGCGGATGGCACAGATGGCGCGGATGAGGCCGATCCACCACGAAGGGACACCAAGGGGCCGCCGCAAGGGGACAGGACGGAACCTGCAAGCGGAGGGGCGACTTCCCGGCGCCGCCGAGCGCCGCGGGCGGGCAGTTCGTTGCAAGTTTGGCCCTGACCTCCTTTTCCGGCTCTGCCGCGATAGCTCCTGGCTGAAGAATCCGATCGTGATGGAGCGCCCCTCCGAGGACCTCCTCGGCCATTTCGAGCCGCCGGACAAGTATCTCAGTGGAACGGGCAGCCGCCGCCCGCGGCCGGACCGGTCATTCCAGAAGGCGCCGGGCGGCCCTTCCAGACGGGCTCCTGGGGCACGTAGGCGGGCTTGATGGCCTGGTCGCGAAAGGGCTCCTGGTAGAGCACGGAGGCGGACCCGGAGACGGGCGGTACCAGCCAAGCCCAGTTGCCGTGCGGCTCGCGTCCGGCCCGCTGCTCGTTGCGGCAGAACTCGAGGAACTCGTTCCCGACGTGGTGGTGGTCAGCCATGCGG
Organism: Opitutales bacterium; assembly: GCA_964229935.1. Taxonomy (GTDB): domain Bacteria; phylum Verrucomicrobiota; class Verrucomicrobiia; order Opitutales; family Opitutaceae; genus ER46. The sequence goes on along the minus strand of CAXRGI010000286.1, from coordinate 1,606 downwards.
ACCCCCGCCCGGTCGAACGACTGCAGCACGGCCTCGTTGAGCATGAGCATAGCCTTGTCGCGCCAGAGGCTGCGGTCGTTGCCGATGTCGAGGCCCATGTGCTCGGCGATCCGGGGTAGGAGGTTGTAGCGGTTGGCGTCGGTGAAGTTCCGCGCCGCGATCTCGGTATTGAGGTACCACCCGTTGAACGGCACCATCCGGTACATAACACCCCCCGCGTCCAGCGCCATGTCCGCCACGGCTGGCACGGGGTACCACTTGAGGTTCATCGTCGCCAGCCACGGGTGCTGCGGATGGAGGATCGGCACTTCCCATCGGCAATCCGGCGGCAGTTCGAACCACCGTGGGCCATCCTCCGCGGTCTCGATCACTATGGGTAGGAGGTCGAAGTCGGTGCCAGGTGGATTCCAGCCGAGCGCGACGATCCGCCGCGTAAGTTCGTTCTGGGCGGGATCGCCGACCTGCTTGCCGCTCCGCAGCCGGTACCCGGCGTAGCGCATGAGCTGGGGGTTCCAGATCCGCGGACCGGGCTCCCGGTCCGAACCGGGGTCAAAGACCGTGATGGCGGGACGCAGGTCACCGCTGTTGTAAGCGAAGCGCAGGTGCTCCCAGAGTGCCTCCGCCATCTCTGCCGGATCCCGCAGCCGCCGGCAGTCCCGGAGGTGCAGACCCTGCCAGTAAAGCCGGCCGACGCAGCGCTCGGCATTCCGCCACGCGACACGGGCCGCGAACGCCAGCTCGTCGAAGGTCTTTTCCCAGCACCCTTTCGTGGCCAGGTGTGTCCGCACCTCGGCAATGCGCGGGGCGGGATCGGTTCCCGGGTTCGACTCGAGATGGAACTCGCGCAGAAACTGTTCTGCCTGCTCGGCCGCGGAACGGGTCGTGCCGATCTCGATCGGCGGTCCGGCGGGATAACGGGGCTGGAACCCCTTCCTCCGCCAGGCCCCGGGTTCGGCTATCCCGCCCTCGCCGCGTTGGGGATGATCGAAGCTCTCGGCAAATAACGTGACTCCGGGCAGGCGGGCCAGAGCCGCGGCGACTGTCGCGTTGAAGCCGGTGGGGCCGCAGGCGATCACCTCAGCCGGAGCCAGGGGGGCGACCAGCGCGGCGAGTTCATCCTCACCCAGCCGGGACGCCCTGGCGGTATCGTGCTCCACGAGGTGAATCCGCCCGGCCTCGGCCGCCGCGCGCAGCTCGCTGAGATAGGCGGCAGTCGAGGCTCCGCGGAACGAATACGCCACGGTGATTCGGCGGCGCCATCCGGCCCGGACGGCTGCGATCGCTGGCGTGATCCCGATACCGGCCACGACGTAAACGAGGGCGCGGGGGTCATCGCCGGCCGGGCAGATCACGCCCTCCGGCGCAAAGACGCGGACGAGCGCGCCGGCCGGCGCCTGATGGATCCACTGCGAGAAGAGCCCGCCCTGCTCGAGTTTAACGCCCAACTCGTAGGCTTCCGGGGAGGACGCGGTGAGCGTGTAGGGCCGCCCTACCCAGCGGTCATCGATCAGCGCTTCGAGGCGCACATGCTGCCCGGGCTTCGACGGCGGCAGCACGGCCGGGTGGATGGGACGGAGCTGGGCCGCCACCGAGCCCTCCGCGGCCG
>CAXRGI010000285.1:0-21143 GCA_964229935.1 Opitutales bacterium | reverse complement strand
TCCGCCCGCCGTTCCCTCGCCGTCTCGCGCCAACATAGCTCAGCTGGTAGAGCAACGCTTTCGTAAAGCGTGGGTCATCGGTTCAAATCCGATTGTTGGCTCCATTTTCAGACCGCCGAAAGATGCGGTGCGTGGCTAATGTTCAATGACTTGTGATGGAGCGGGCTTCGTTGAAGTCCTCCAAGGCTGTTTTGGGCTGAAATCGCTGTTTTAGGGCTGTTTTGACCTGTTTTTGGTGAAGTTTTGGTGAACGGATTGCCTCTGTCAGCGGTTCAGTTTGTGCCGTGGGCGGCGTATCCTATTGCCATACGCCCTGCGGCGGCACCAGCCAGCAGGGCGTGGAGTTGGCCGTGGAGCATCGCCTTGGCCATCAGGTCAGTGTCGAACACCACTGCCGCAGGGTAGTCGTGCTCCCCACGCAGCATCCCCATCGCGGCCAGTTCGCGTCCCTTGGCCGCAAACGCCGCTGTCATCATCCTCTCCATCTCTTCCAGTCCACCCGGTGATGGTGCTGTGCTTGTATCCGGTTCGTTCATACCTGTTTTGTTTCTGTGTTTCATCATAAAGCGTTGATTTGTAAGCATTATGTAGGTAAAAACCGGATACAGCAACTTGTAAGAAGTCGCTGGGACTTTTTACATTCTCCCTTCCTAAAAAAAGTCGGAAGGGCTGCTTCCTTGCTCAAATGGCATCATACCCAGCAACCCAGCATCGTTTCCGGGGGTGTTTCCTTCGCATTAGCGGGGTTTTGATGCCCCAGCCTATGGCGATGGTGCCGCCGATAATCCGGAGCGGTCTAAACTCGTTTGTTGGCGGTCTGGCCATTTGCCGCTGCCGTAGCCGCCGACGCTTTGACCCTCTGCTGGCGGTTCCGCTCACGCTCCTTGCGGCCTCGCTCCGCCTGTCGCTTGACCTGCTGTCGATGGCGTAGCCGCTTCATCTGCTCCTTCTCGTCGTCCAGTTCCCGCTTGATCCGATCCACCTTCGCCTGCTGGGCACTCGCTTGCCGCTGGTCGATAGTGTCCTCACGCAGTTCGTTCATCGTGGCCAGCAGTTGCCCCAGCAGCGTCGTGGTCTGCGATAAGATCTCACTGATCTCATCCCTACTGATCCTCATCCGAACTTTTTCCTACGAAGTTCCTCCATCTCGTCGCCAGTGCCGCAGATGGTGCCACTTTTTTTGAGATGGGCGATTAGGTCATTTAGCAACTGCTCCAGTTCGTGGTCGTGCTTCTCACTGCTGCTGCTGCTGTCCTTGTTCGTGTTGATTGGCTGTTTTTTCATCTTCATTTTCTCCTCTCAAGATAAGTAGCGGCAGCGGCGACTTTTCTTCATCTTTTCCTCCCCTGACTTTTTTTAGCGATGATCAACTCACTCAATGGTCTTAGCTTGGAAGATACACTGGCTGATTTTGATCGGATCTTTGGAACAGATGCCCAAGGGGCTAAAAACCCGATGGCATATAGGAGGAATGGAAATGGGGATGATAATAAGGAGAAGAAGAATGAGCTTAGAATAAGTGCGGCTAAAAAAAGTGATGAGATCATCCTTCTTCCGCAGGGTATAAAAACTGATGAGGTTCTAAAAAAACTCGGAAGATCACTTGGTGAAAGATACCTGCTAATCATCAGCAGCCTCTACTGTCGTGGGTTGCTGAAGAAGAAAGTGAAGAAAGAGAGAGGAAACTTTTTGGCTGGGCACTGGGAGATTTTGAGAAAGTTGGGAGGAGAAAAGTATGCTGAACTGATCAGGGTGGGCCTAAATGACTTTAGGCACATCAAGAAGAGTCCCAAGGCATATCTTCCAAGAAAGCAGTCAGGTGAATACGCCTTGGACACCAGCACTTTAGATTTGAGCAGGCAGTATCGCTACACCCTCACGACGGTATCAGGCAGGAGGGCGAGAAGGGCTCACCAAGAAGAGCGGCACGCATCATTCGTGGCTCGGGGAAGTGTTTATTCCAAGATAGCCAATAGTGTGGCTGGACTGACCTTTGACTACGCTGCGGCGATGAAGTTTGTGGCTGGGCTATCGGACAAGGCGGAGCGAGACCATCGGCAGAAGGTGATTGAGCACCTAATGGTGGGCGGTCTCCAATGGTCCATCGACAAGCAGGGCCGAAACTACACCGTGCTGGTGAGCGTGCCCAGAGACATCCGCGTCTTCTTCTCGTGGCAGGGCAAGCCGCTGTGGATCGTGGATGTGGGCTCGTCGCAGCCACTGCTCCACGCCGTCCTTTACCCTGACGGTGCCGCCGAGAAGGCCAAGTATCTGGCGGCGATCAAGGGCGGCTTCTGGGCGTTTATGCGGGACGCTGCGGGGATGGTGGTGGATCTGGAGGACGAAGAGGCGAAAGCGGAGATGAAAGAGCAGATCTTCCGGCAGGTGTTCTACGCCTACCACGAGGGCAAGAAGGGTCCGACAGGCGTGTACGCCAAGGCGTTCAAGCGGGAGTTCCCAGTGCTGTGGGACGAGATCAACAAGCGAAAGGATGAGCGTGGTCCCAAGCAGTCATCGGGACTGGCCAAGGAGATGATGCGGGCGGAGGCGGAGGGAGTGTTCGACGCCATCAATACGCTCAAGAGCAAGCCGTACCCCCTGATCAGCATCCACGACGCCATCGCCACGACTGGGGAGGGTGTGGATGATGTGGTGGCGGCGATGGCGGCGGCGTTCCTTCCGCTGGGGCTGGAGCCACGACTGGCGGCGAAGGTGCTGACGGCAGGCTGTGGCGTAGGATGAGAAGGGGACGGATGCGAAAATGACGCTTGCCGGGGCAGCAAGAGTATCATACAAGATACTCAATGAAAGCATTTGGGTATTGTCGGGTCTCCACCACCGAGCAGCAGGACGAGGGCGTCAGCCTCCTCCACCAGCAGGACCGGATCGGGGCGTGGGCCAAGGCCAGCGGCCACGAACTGGCGGGAATGTTTGTGGAGGCTCGCTCTGGTGGGCGTGCTGACAACCGCCCCGAACTGAAGAAGGCGATGGCGGCGGCGTGCCGTGAGGGCGGGATCCTTGTGGTCTATTCATTGTCCCGCTTCAGCCGCAGTGTGCGGGACACCCTCGCCCTTGCCGACCAACTGGAGAAGTCGGGAGCGAACCTCGCCAGTTTGAGCGAGTCGCTGGACACTTCCAACGCCGTGGGGAAGATGTTTTTCCGCCTGATGAGCGTGCTGGCGGAGTTTGAGCGGGACCAGTTGCGTGAGCGGACCACCAACGCGATGAGCCACCTCCGCCGAAGCAACAAGCGTATCTCTTACAAGATACCGATGGGCTACGACCTCGCCGCCGATGGCACCACCCTGCTGCCGAACCAGCGGGAGCAGGAGGTCATCCAGACCATCGTGGATCGCCGTGGTGGCGGAATGACGCTGTGGGCCGTGGCTCGCAGTATGGAGATGGAGGGCGTGCCGACGAAGATGGGCGGCAGGTGGACCCCAAGAACAATACTGGCAATCCTCCGCCGCCACGAAAAGATGGCGGCGTGAAGAAACGCACCAAGAATCCCAAGAAGATCCCTGTCGCCTCCGCCACCGAACTACGCCGCAACCTGATCAAGTCGGAGGCGGTGCTGCTGCGGCTGACGCCAGCGGACAAGGAGGCAATCAACAAGGCCGCATCAAATCTCGGCATCACGACGACGGAACTGCTCACCAAATCTGCTCTCATCGTCTCTGAAAAGTTGATGAAGTGAAAAAGGGCAGATCGCTCAAAATCTTCCAAGAAAGTCACCCGCACTGATGGGACGGAGGGGGTGAGGGTGTTGGTGAAAACGGGTTGGGCGTTCTTCCAATCCATTCGTTCATCGCTGGGGCACAAATCTGTATCCGTAGTCACCTACTTGGATTGCAAACGGGTGACCCGGAATGTGGCCGACACGTGGGAATGAAACAGCTTTCTCACTTCCATCTTCCGCCCGAATCACAAAGCGTGAGAGATACTCTACGTTCCCATCGGCACGATGGATTGGCTTGATGAACAAGTTCACATTCTGGTTCAGCGGGATGACGTTCTCTTCGTCAAAGAAGAGCACGGCACGAACTTCATTCGCAGTCCGGACTTCATCCTTTTTTTGTAGTCCATCAACCCGTTGGGCCTTCCCAAACGAAATCGCCCCAGCAACGGTTATCTTACCATCCTTTATCTTGGACTCCCTCAACTGGATTTCCAAATCTCGTCCGTCTTTTTGGACTGTTACGACTTCGCGTTTTTGGTCGAACGATTTCAGAGTGTGACCAAGAAACGATTGCCCGATGGTAATCCAGCCAGAGGTTTGGTCTAGCTCCTTGTCACGAAGAACGAATAGCTGGGATTTAGGAAAGATTGCGAACGCGGAAAACTCCAACTCGCCTCTCAGACCCGAACTAATAAGCAGGACGAGGAATAGGACAAACGGAGACCTGTGTTTCATACGGTGATGGGGAGAGCGGAAGGAACCCAACCCCACCCCAAAACTCAACCCAAACCCCTCCCCGTCAGGTTGGCACATTACCAACCTGAACCAACACCAACCCCCACCAATCGCCTCCATAATCAGGAACAGGATACGATGCTTAGTGGTGGAGATACCAGTACATCTCTGTGCCTTCCTGCTGAAAACGAATTCTTTTAGAAAAAGTCAGGGATGGTGCTTTCAGCAAACAGGCTAAAAAATCATAGCCAGTCAGCATACATACCAAGATAGACAACAATGGGTAATGATCCCTGATGAAATGAAGCAAAGCAGGGGAGATATGGTGCTTTAGGACACCTTCAGATCATCTTCAGCAAGAGTGCCTGTGGGTAGTGCTGATGCTCTCTCACCACTCTCGCCAAGGTCTGGCAGCAGCGAGAAGTAGCGTGCCCCCTCGCCCAGAGGTACAAGGCTGCGGTAGTGGGCGAAGAGGAGGTTGGTTCCGCTGGTGTGGCCAAGGCTGGCGGCTGTGAGGGCGGCGTTCTGGTGGTGGTCGTAGTGGTAGGAGGCAAACGAGTGCCGCAGTTCGTTGCCGCTCCACTCGCGTATGCCAGCGATATGCCGCAGTTTGTTGAAGCGGCGGCGGAAACCCTTCGGTGAGAGTGGCCGCTCCGTGAAGTCGCAGATCTGGAGCCAGTCCAATGCGTTGTCTGGCAGTGGAACATTGCGGATGCTGGCCATCTTGGCGGCGTGTGCGTCCACCGTGATCATCCTGCGGTCCCACTTGATCGCCTTCCAAGTCAGCCGCTCCAGTTCAGCACGCCGCAGCCCAGCATACAGCCCCAGCACGACATAGCCGAGCAGGTCGAGCCGATCATCCGTCTGTGCCGCCGCATCCAACAGTCGCCGTGCCTGCTCCACGGTCAGGATCGCTGGCGGCGATGGCGTGATGGCGTAGCACGGCACCTGCGAGATGGGGTTCTTGGAGATGTGGCCGTGGTGGTGGGCATAGCCGAACATCGCGTGAGCGGCGAGGCGGTAGGAGTTGCGGGTGAGGGGAGACCAGCCGCCCTGCTGCTCCAGCCATCCGCCGAAATCCTGCGGTGTAATCTCGTCGGCGTGGCGGTCTGCTCCCAGTTGCTTCACCACCACGGCAGTGCGTGCCTTCAGCGTCTCCAGTGTGCGGTGGCGACGCTTGACCAGTTTGCCCAGCCGCCGACCCGGTGATGTCAGGAACCTCTCCCGCAGTTGCTCCAGCGTCAGCCGTCGCCCATTGGGGTATTGCCGCAGTGCGATCTCCACCGCCTCCGTCAGCGACAAGCCCACCTCGTCCAGCCGACGGAACGCCACCACGGCGGACAATCGCTGCTCCGCCGACAAGAGGAACGCCGCCCTGCCGTAGTGCTGGATCTCCTCCCACCGCTGCCTCGCGTAGTCCTTGGCCAATGCCAGCGAGGAGAAGACCTTCTGCTCCCGCTTGCCGCCTGTCCGCTTCCCCGAGATGTCTATCCTGTAGCCGGTTCTGCCGGAGGCGGTGTGCTTCTCCGTTATGACGATCCCCGACTTCGGGGGATGCTCAAGGCGGTGTGCTGCCTCCGCCATATTGGCGGCGACTTGCCGCAGTGGTCCAAGAACTCATACTCAAACAAATCATCCTGTGGAAAACAGGTGATGTGTCCCAACCTCATCAGCAAAAAGCAATGTCTATCCGGGAAAATAGACACTTCGTAAAGCGTGGGTCGCCGGTTCAAATCCGGCTGTTGGCTCCAGTTTTCCGGTCAATTCGGAGGTCTCAATCGGGCAGCCCGATGCTGTAAAGATGCGATCCGCCCGCGAAGTAAATCCGGTCTCCGAGGATGTCTCCACCGGCCGTCACAGGCACCGGTGATTTTGTCACCCAGCTAAAAGCGAAGGTGGCATCGTCGATCCGCGCGATCCCGCGGTTGAAGAGCGTGAAAGTGCGGCCGTGTTGGTCGCGAACGAAGGCGCGTGGTCCTTGCCCTGTCACCACCGGCCCGAATGAATCCTTCAGCTCGGCGGTGTGCACGACCTCGCGCCTCGCCGGGTCGAAGACGAAGAAACGCGTCCGGTCGCTGAAGCCGTAGACCAGTCCGCGCGGACCGGGAGCGAGGTCGGTGATGCTCTGAGCTGCCGGCACCATGGCCGATCGCCACGCGATTTCCCCGGTTCCCACGTCGAGGAGGTAGAGCTCCGCCTCCTTCGCCTTGCGTTCCCCGCCGGTGCCCGCGTCGGTGGTGGTTCCGCCCAGGAGTCTCTGTGGTGAAAGCGCCACCAGGCTCATCGTCGAGTGGTTCGGCAACAATTGCTCGTGTTGTAACAACCGCCGGTGCCCCGAGGTGCGGTCCCAGAGCAGCAGCCCGCCGCCGGTCAGGCCGTATCCCGGGGTTCCGGCCAGCACAAGCGTGCGTCCGTCGGGCATCGGCAGAAGATCGTGCGGCCGGTTAATCACAGGTGCGCATTCGGTGAGGAAGCGCGGATTGCCGCCGCCGGGCTTCGCCGTCGCCCGCCATGTTTCCGCAGGGTTCCACTCCAGCAGGAATCCGTGGCCGTAGCCGCCGATGAAGAAGCGGTCGCCTTGCCGCGCCACCGTGTTGAACTGCCCGTGAGCCGGCCGGTTCTCCCAAGCGTCGAGCCCCGGGGTGTATCGGAACATACGCATCGGAAACGCGGTGCCGCCCGTGATGGTTCCGTCCGGCGCAGCTGCCAACGCCACGATATGGGCGCCGTCGCCGGTGTATTCGAATGCCACCGTCCGTCGCGCGCCCGTCCCGGCCTCGCGAACGGTGAGGGTCCGCTCGACGGTGTCGCACGCCTCCGCGAGCCGTCCACTCGGGAACCGCGGGTGAAAAAGCCCCTGGTCGCCCGCGATGATCGGTTTCGGTTGGATAGCCGGGCGTGTCTCCAAAGCGAGAGCGCGGCCTTCCGACAACTCGAACCAGCGGGGTCCAGTGGGCGTCGGGATCTCGCCGAAGACTTTGCCGCCGATGTCGCGCCGGACCACCCCGGTGCCCGGGTTGCGCAGATTTGCGGACAGCAGCGGCCTCGTTTCGCCGGACCGTGGGTCGTGCGCGAGCAATTGCGCCGCCGCCGTGCCAATGCCGACGTAAATCCAGCCATCGGAGCCGGCCGCCAGGCTGCGCGGGTATTGCGCCCAGTTTTCCCGGTTAGCCGAGGCTGTCTCCCTGATGCGCCGTTCCACGGGATGGAATGAGACCAACCCGGTGTTGGGGTAGGTTGCCGCCCAGACTGTGCCGTCGTCCGCCTCGGTCAGGCTCATCGCCATCCGCGGGGCCGTCCGGTGCGCAAAGCTGAAGGTGCGGGCACGCGGATCAAATTCGCTGAAGTGGCCGCCGAAAAGGGTGTAGTAGCGCCCGCGGCTCGAGAGGAGCGACGCAAACGGCCCGTCGCCTCCCCAAGCGTAGGGTGTGGCGAATTGCCCGGTGCGCCCGGTCTCGGCGTCGACCATCAACAGCGAGTAGCCGCCGCGGTGATCGTACAGCCAAACCAGCATGACATCTCGTCCGTCCCCGTCGACCGTCGCCACCATACCTCGATGCTGGCTGAGCGGTGTAGCGACCCCATGGTCCATCAAACCGCCCCCGAGCGCAAGGGACGCCCCGTGAGAACGAGATGCCGCCAGAAAGGCGGCCAAAATTGCCAGCAGAGCTGGAAGGCGGGGTCGCATAGGCAATTCCGGGCGATTTAATCCTAGCCGTAACCGACTGGCCGCGCTCGAGTCCCATGGCAAGCGGCGTGCCGCGGGGGATCTCGTAAAAACAAAAACGCCGGACGAGGTCGTCCGGCGTTTTGTAAGCTGCTTAGTCCGGGCTTATCACTTCACCGTGATGGTACCCTTCATCAGCATGTAGTGCCCCGGAAAGGAGCACACGAACGGGTACTCGCCCGGCGCGGTGAGGGCGAAGGTGGTGTCGGCGGTCTGCTTGGGTCCGAGCACCTTGATGAAAGCGACGACCTTGTCCTTGTGGGCGGCAGGTACGTACTCGGAATCCTTCGCCGTCATGGCGGCCATGGCGAATGCGTTCAGGTCGGTGCCGGGCTTCAGCAGCACCCAGTTGTGGCCCATGGCCTCTTTCGGCAGGGTGCCGATGTTCTTGAGCACGATCTTCAACTGCTCACCCGCCTTCGCCTCGATGGCGGTGACGTTGAACTTCATCTGATCGTTGGCGGTGATCTCGATCTCACGCGGTGCGGCCGCGGCGGATAGCTGGGCGACGCCCGCTAGGCAGAGCGCGGCGGCGACGGGAAGAATGGCGCGAAGGTTTTTCATGGCGTAGGGATGATGCGGACCAGGTCGCGACATTCAAATCGCAAAGGCCGATTGCTTCGTTCGAATTAGCCCCGCAAATGCCGCAGGGGGCGCCTCCTTAACTTGGTCCGCCGCGGGCGATTAGGGCTTGAAACGGCGGACCCTTCTCCAAGGTTGTGTTTTTTGCGCTGTCTTTCGGCGCGCTCACGCTCCACGCCATGTCCCAACGCCTCCGCCCTGTATGTCTAGTGCTGCGCGCGTTTTTCGCGCTGCCGGCCCTGCTCCTGCTCTCCGGTTGCGACTTCAACTTCTGGCGGATGGACGGCCACCAGACGACGATGATCGCGGAGGGCCCGGTGGCCCGCACGCAGTTGGAGCTCTTTTGGGTCACCGTCTGGGTGACGCTTTTCATCTTCGTCGCGGTGGGAGCCGTGTTGGCCTACGCGACGATTCGGTTCCGCGCTCGATCCGAGGCCGATGAGCACGCCGAGCCGCCGCCGCAGGGCCACGGTAACCCGCTGATCGAACTCGGCCTGATCGGCGCTTCTGTTCTGGCGCTGGTCATCATCGCCGTTCCCACCGTGAAGGCGATCTGGTCGACCTACGACGTGCCCGAGGCCGACCGCAAGGATGCACTGGAGATCACCGCGACCGGCTATCAGTGGTGGTTCAAGTTCGAGTATCCGTCTGAAATGGCCGCGCTCGACAACGCCGGTGCCAAGTCGCCGCTCGTCACGGGCAACGAGCTGGTGATCCCGGTTGGCAAGCCGATCCGCATCCATCTCCGCACGGTGGACGTGAATCACTCCTTCTGGGTGCCCAAGCTGGCCGGCAAGGTGGATATGACGCCTAACCGCCGGAATCTTCTTTGGCTGAAGGCCGACCGACCGGGCTACTTCTGGGGTCAGTGCGCCGAATACTGCGGCGACTCCCATGCCGTCATGCGGTTCCGGGTCATTGCCCTCGCCCCCAATGAGTACGCGGAATGGTTGCAGCAGCAGCAGTCGCTCGCCCGAGAGGTGGCGGTTAAGCCGGCTGATGCCGCCAAACCGCGCGCGAAGGTCACTGCGCTCCGGTCCTTCCGCACCAACGAGTCCGGTGTCACCGCCCAGTTCGATCTCGACCCGCTGAAGTCGTGGCAGTCCAAGCAGCTACCCGAGAAGAATGAGGACACGGCCCTTATCGCCCAAGGCCGCCAACTCTTCGCCGCCAAGACTTGCAATGCCTGCCACACCGTCCGTGGCCATGGCGCAATGGGTATCCAAGGCCCCGATCTCACCCATTTCGGGTCGCGTTCCACGGTGGGCGCCGGCCTCCTGGAAAACAACTCGGAGCAACTCCGTCGTTGGCTGCGGGATCCGGAGTCGGTGAAGCCCGGCAACAAGATGGCCAAGGCTTACCGCGACAACAAGATCACCCTCAGTGACGAGGAGCAGGTGGCCCTGGTCGCCTATCTGGAGAGCCTGAAATAACCCGTCTCGCGCAACTTTCCGCAACCTCAGTCCACTTCCCGACCACTATGGACGCATCGGCCAACACCGCCCACCTGATCAAGGAGGAGCAAGTCCCGGCTGCCCCGAAGTTCCTCGCCCATCCGACGGCCAAGACCGGCCTCATGGGCTGGCTAACCACCGTCGACCACAAGAAGATCGGGGTTCTCTACGGATTCTTCGCTCTGATTTTCTTTCTGATCGGCGGCTTCGAGGCGCTGCTGATCCGCACCCAGCTCATGGTGCCGAACAACGACGTGCTCACTGCTCAGCAGTACAACACGTTGTTCACGATGCACGGTACCACGATGATCTTTCTCGCGGTCATGCCCCTGTCCTCGGCGTTCTTCAACTTCATCATGCCGCTGCAGATCGGGGCGCGCGACGTGGCGTTCCCGCGGCTTAATGCCTTCTCGCTTTGGACCTTCGTGGCCGGCGCGATCATCCTGAACATCGGCTGGTTCCTTCCGGCCGACAAGTATGGCGCTCCCGACGGCTCCTGGGTCGGCTACCCTCCGATCACTTCCAAGACCTACAATCCGAAGCACGCGATCGACTTCTGGATCATGGGCCTCCAGCTGCTCGGCGTGGCGTCGATCGCGGCTTCGCTGAACTTCATCGTCACGATCATCAACATGCGCGCGCCCGGCATGACCATGATGCGGTTGCCGGTTTTTGTTTGGATGACGCTCGTCACGTCCTTCCTCGTGATCCTGTCCTTCCCCGCCATCACGATCGCGCTCGTCCAGTTGATGATGGACCGCAATTTCGGGACGGCGTTCTTCGAGGTTTCCGGAGGCGGTATGCCCATATTGTGGCAACACCTGTTCTGGGTCTTCGGCCATCCTGAGGTGTACATCCTGATTCTGCCGGCGATGGGCATCATCTCCGAGATCTTGCCGACGTTCTCACGCAAGCCGCTCTTTGGTTATCCGATCGTTGTGTTTTCCGGCGCGTGCATCGGCTTCCTCGGTTTCGCGGTGTGGAGCCACCACATGTTCACCACCGGCATGGGGACGGTCGCCACGGCGGCCTTCGCCCTTGCCACCATGGCCATCGCGGTTCCGACCGGCGTGAAGATCTTCAACTGGATCGGCACGCTTTGGGGCGGCCACCTCATGATGCGCACGCCGATGCTTTTCGCGCTCGGCTTCGTCTGGATGTTCATGATGGGCGGCTTGTCGGGTATCATGCACTCCGCGGCCCCCGCCGACGCCCAGCAGCACGACTCCTACTTCGTGGTCGCCCACTTCCACTACGTGCTCATCGGCGGCTCGATCTTCGCGCTCCTCGCCGGGCTGCATTACTGGTTCCCGCTGATGTTCGGCCGCAAGGTCAGCGAGGGTTGGGGCCGCCTCTCGTTCTGGACGATCTTCGTCGGGTTCAACGTCACCTTCTTCCCGATGCACTTCCTCGGGCTGAACGGCATGCCGCGCCGGACGTTCACCTACGATCCGAACCTAGGTTGGAACACAGCTAATTTCATCGCGACGATGGGGGCTTACGTCCTCGGCATCGGCATGTTCATCTACTTCGCCGTCCTCGCGTACACCTACTTCAAGGGCGAAAAGGTCGGCCGCGACTATTGGGACGGCCGCACCTTGGAATGGTCGCTCCAGAACCCGCCGCCGGAGTTCAATTTTGCGGCGATTCCGAATGTGCATGCCCGTGACGCGTGGTGGTACGAGAAGCACAACCGCGCCGAGATCGAGCGCGAGCGCACCGCTCAAGCCAAGGCGGAGGAGGCCCACGGGGGTATCCATATGCCCTTCGGTTCGATCTGGCCGTTTGTGGCCAGCATGGGCCTGCTTGTCGTCGCGATCGGTGTCACGTGCTTTGATTCCAATCCCGCTCCTGGCATTCACGCGAAACTCGGTCTCTCCCTCATCGGCGGCGTGATCACTTTCCTGGGCATCTACTTCTGGTCCCTGGAAGGTAACGAGGGCTATCATCTCCACCTCGACAAGGACGGCAAGCCCGTCGAGGACCACGGCCACGGACACGGACATTGAGCAAGCGCCTCTCAACCCCGATCATCGCCTTCCCATGAGCAGCCACGCGGCCACGGCCGAGATCGATCATCACCACGACCCGACGACTTCGACGGGCATTCCGAACAAGAAGCTCCTCATGTGGGCTTTCCTGGCCTCGGACTGCATGTTCTTCGGGGTGCTGATCTCGACGCATCTGATTTACCGCCTTCACCCGCCTGCGGGCGGCCTGGACCCCAAGGCCATCTTCAGCCCTGAGCTCACCTCCTTCTCGACGTTCATCCTGTTGATGTCGTCGCTGATGATGGCGCTGGCTGTCACGGCGATCCAGAAAGGTAACATCAAGAGCTGCCGGTGGTCGCTGCTCACGACCATCTTCTTCGGGATGATCTTCCTCGGGTGCCAGGTCTACGAGTTCGAGCACTTCGTCCACGACAAGAAGATGACGCTCTCGAACAGCCTGCTCGGGACCACCTTCTACACCCTCACCGGCACCCACGGTTGTCACGTCGCCATCGGCGTTCTCTGGCTGGCGCTGATGTACGTCCGCTCTTTCAAGCCAGGCCCGGGCTCAGCCCAGCGTTCCTGGTTTTCCGGTCAGATCTTCCACGCCGCGACCCTCATCGTCATGCTGCTGCTGGCCCTGAAGGTCACCTTGGGCCTCGTCCATGCGATCCAAGTCCAGCCCACCCTTGGTGGCGCGATGGGGCTGTTCATGAAGCAACAGTTCCTCTGGATCGGCGCCATGCTCCTTTCGCTGTGGGGATGCGTCTGGTTCGCCCGCCCTCGCGGCCCGGTCCACTTCGGCGTCGCCAACGCGATCGACGTGGAATCGATGGGTCTCTACTGGCACTTCGTCGACATCGTCTGGATCGTCATCTTCACCGCCGTCTACTTGCTCGAGTATCTCTGAACCGATGAGCTCCCCTGCGCACTCCCCGGCCCACGGCGGCCACGATCACGGCCACGACGAAAGCAAGTTCCAGATCTACGTGCAGATCGCGATGCTTCTCGCGGTCATCACCGGGATCGAGATCGTCGCGGTTTACCTACCGTTCGCGAAGTGGATCCTGGTCACTTCACTCGTCGTGCTCTCCGCCGTGAAGTTCCTGTTCGTTATTTTCTACTTCATGCACCTGCGGTGGGATAAGCCGTTCTGCACGATTCTCTTCTTCATCGGACTAGTGATCGCTGGTGGAACCGCCTGGGCCCTGATCGCCCTGTTCCAAGCCGAAGCCAGCCTGCCTTTGCCGACCTGATCAGGTTGACGCTTTCCGTTCGCGCAAAAGCGGCCCGAATGCGGGCCGCTTTTTTTCTTATTCACGATCCGTCCGGCCGGCGGCGCTGGAATAATCGCGCGGAGGTTGCATGGTGCGGGTCATGATCGATTGGCGTCACTGGCACAACGAACCCTGGCTGGTAGGAGGGCTTGTTGTCCTCGGGTGGCTCTGGGCGATCGCCGCGGGGCCTCTGCGCTCAATGCTTGCCCCGGGAGCTCCGTACCCGCGTGCCCAGTCCATCCGGTTCTACCTCGGCCTCTTCTCCTTCTACATCGCGGTAGGATCCCCGCTCGATCAGGTGGCCGAGCGATTCCTGTTCAGCGCTCACATGTTGCAGCATCAGATCCTCATTTTTCCGGCCGCCATCCTGCTGCTCCAGGGTGTGCCCGCCTGGATGATCGATCCGCTGCTGCGCCCGCGTCTGATTCAGCTCCCGGCGAGGCTGTTCACCCACCCGCTGGTCGCCGGTATCATCTACACCCTTGTGGTCAGCGTCTGGCACGCGCCCGACCTCTACGATTGGGCGCTGCAGGACCGTCTGGTCCACATCATTGAGCATCTGATGTTTTTTGGTGCCGCTGTGCTGTACTGGTGGCCGGTCCTCAGCCCCTCCACGGTGCTACCCCGCCGCGCGTACGGGGTGCAGATGCTTTACCTCCTTGCCATCATCATCGCGATGACGCCCCTGTTCGCGTTCATCACGTTCTCGCACGACGTGCTCTACCCGACCTACGAGTTCGCGCCCCGGCTTTTTCCGACTTTTTCCGCGATGCACGACCAAGTGCTGGCGGGCGTGATGATGAAGCTGGTGGGGCTTTTCGGCGGCATGGTGGCGTTCGGCTTCGCTTTCGCCGGCTGGTACCGCCGCCACCGCTGATAAACTGAAAACGCGGGGCTTTCGCCCCGCGTCCCGATTGACCGCTTCGAAGCGGCGACTCAGCCCGCCACGGGTCCGAGAAGGTCGTCGATGGAGTCGCTCTCGACGTTGATGTCGGCGAACAACCACGAGGACAGGTACCGTTCGCTGCTCGAAGGCATGATCGCGACGATCTGCTTACCCTTGTTCTCGGGTCGTTTCGCCAGCTGGAGCGCCGCCCAGGCGATCGCACCGGAGGAGATGCCGACCGCGATGCCGTCGAGCTGGTTGATCTGCTTCGAAACCGGGCCCGAATCGGCCTCTTTCACACGGATCACCTCGTCGTAGATCTTCTGGTTTAGAACGGCAGGCACGAAGCCTGCCCCGATGCCCTGCAGCTTGTGGGGTCCGGGGGCGCCGCCCGAGAGGACCGGCGAGGCGTCGGGCTCCACCGCCACGATCTTCACCGAGGGTTTGCGGGTTTTTAGCACCTCGCCGATGCCTGTGATCGTGCCGCCGGTCCCGACGCCTGCGACCACGATGTCCACGCGGCCGTCGGTGTCGCGCCAGATCTCCTCCGCAGTGGTGCGGCGGTGGATGGCGGGGTTGGAGGGATTGGTGAACTGCTGGAGGATGACCGCGCCGGGGATGCGTGTGGCGAGCTCCTCGGCTTTGGCAATGGCGCCCTTCATGCCCTTGGCGCCCTCGGTGAGCACGAGGCGGGCGCCGAGGATCTTGAGCAGCTTGCGTCGCTCGAGACTCATGGTCTCGGGCATGGTCAGGATCAGTTTCAGCCCCTTGGCGGCGGCGACGAACGCGAGCGCTATGCCGGTGTTGCCGGACGTCGGCTCGATCAGCACGGACTTCGCGTTGATCTTCCCGGAGCGGAGGGCCTCGTCGATCATGGCGAAGCCGATGCGGTCCTTCACGCTCGAGAGCGGATTGAAGAACTCCAGCTTCAGCAGGATCTCGGCTTGGGCGCCGTGAGCGGCGGCGGTGCGGTTTAAGCGGACGAGCGGGGTGTTGCCGATCGTCTCGGTGATGTCGTTGTGAATGCGCGGCATGGCGGGTTGAGTTTGGATTTTCGGATAAAGATTCAGTTTCAACGGTTGGTCCCCCACCGGCGGTGCAGGAGGCGCTCCCACGGGGAGAAAAGTGCGCGATCGGCGGCCAGTCCCACCGCCAGCAAGACCATCATCACACCAATGACCTGCTCCATGGCATTCAGCTCGCGGCCGTAATGGAGCAGGTGTCCGAGGCCGAAACCGCTCAGGATCGTGACGTAAATTTCCGCCGCCATCAGGCTGCGCCATGCGAAGGCCCAACCTTGCTTCATGCCCCCGACGACGTGCGGAAGCGCGGCCGGCAGGATCACGCGCAACCAGGTGTGCACGCCGTTCGACCCCATGGTGCGGGCGGCGCGCGCGTAGATGGGCGGGACGTTTCGCACCCCGTTGTCGGCGGCGATGATCACCGACCACAGCGTCCCCATCACGACCACGAAGAACATGGCGCTTTCGCTTTGGCCGAACCAAAGGAGCGCGAGAGGCACCCAGCATACGCTGGGCAGCGCCTGCAGTCCGAGTGCCAGCAGCCCGAGCGTGTCGGCCAGCGCTCGAAAGCGGGCCGTGAGCAGACCAAGCGGCACCCCCAGCGCGAGACCGACGGCGTAGCCGAGCAGCAAACGGCGCAAGGTCACGAGCAGGGCGGATGCCAGCGTGCCGTCCGCCAGTGCCCCGATGAGGTAGCTTGCGACGGATAGCGGCGAGGGCACGAGCACCGGGGACCACACGCGGGCGCGCACCAGCACTTCCCACGCAACCAGCAGGCCGGAGAAAAAGATGAAGGCGGGCAGGAAGCGTTTCATGCCACCTGCCTTTCGTCGTTCCGTACCCCGGGACCGGCCTTCAGTTCCCCCATGATTTCAGTCGCATGGCGGGCGAGCTCGACCGAGTTGATGTCCCGCGGGCGCGGCAAGCCGATGTGAAACTCGCGCTTGATACGGCCGGGGTGCGGGGAAAGCAGCACCACGCGATCTCCCAGGCACACCGCCTCGCGGACATTATGGGTGACAAACAGGATGGTTTTTCGGCGATCCCGCCAGATGCGCTGCAGGTCACCGTAAAGCTGTTCCCTCGTTAGCGCGTCCAGCGCGGCGAAAGGTTCGTCCATCAGCAGGACCCTGGGGTTCGGCGCGAGCGCCCGGGCCAGAGCGACGCGTTGCTTCATTCCCCCGGAAAGCTCGTGCACGAAGGCTCGGCTGAACTTCTCGAGCCCGACCAAGCGCAGGTGGAATTCGGCCACTTCGCGGCGCTCAGCCGCGTTCATGCCGGGCTTCAGCCGCAAGCTGAAGAGCACGTTGTCCAACACGTCCAGCCAGGGAAATAGCGCGGACTCCTGAAACATCATCATCCGGTCGCGCCCCGGACTCAGGACCGGCTCGCCGTCACAAAGGACATTTCCCTGGTCGGCCTTCTCGAGCCCGGCGACAATGTTGAGGAGGGTCGACTTCCCGCACCCGCTGGGGCCCAGCAGGCAGACGAACTCACCCTCTGAAATCTCCAGCGTGACGTCCTCCAGTGCCCGGATGTCCCGGCCCCGTCCGCGGAAGGACTTGCTCACCCCGCGGAGCGAGAGCTTCGAAAGCGAAGGTGTCGGGGGCGTCGTGTTCATGGCGCTGGCGGGAACAGCCTTCCGAGCGGGATCGAACGCCGCAGCAGTCCGACGCTTCGCGCGTCCTCGACCAAACCGTTGAACCGTTCCGGATCGACCTTCGCGGTGAAGCGGAGCCGTTTCCAAGCCGACCCCATCAAAGCGGGGGTAATCTCGCGACGCGTCTCGGTGGTGAGCCCGGCCCGGGTGGACTCCATGGCTTCGGCCGGGTGGGAGTTGATCCAAGTGGTGAGCTCATCGTGCGCGCGGCGGAAGCGCTCCGCTTCCTTGGGATGCTTGGCCAGAAATCCCGCGCTGGCCACGAGGACGGTTGTGATCGCGTCGGTTTGCTCAAGAAACACCCGCGCGCCGGCCTCCTGTTCGAGGCGCGAAACCCAGGGCTCCACGGTCCACACGGCGTCGATCCGGCCCCGGGATATGAGTTGGAGCAGATCCGGGTTTGCGGCTGGCAGTACGGTCACGTCGCCGCCGGTGAGCGTGATTCTGAACCCTTGCGCCCGCAGCCAGGATCTCGCGGCTACGTCCTGCGTGTTGCCCAACTGGGGTGTGCCCACGCGACGGCCCCGGAAATCAGACGGCCGCACGATCCCGGAGTTGCCGGCGACGAGCAACGCCGCTCCTCCTTCCGCTGCTCCGGCGATGATCCGGATCTCGTCACCCTCGGAGCGGATGTACCCGTTGAGCGCGGGATTCGGGCCGACGTAGGTGAGATCGACCGAGCCGGCGAAGATGCCCTCGATCGCGCTGGGCCCCGCATTGAAGGGTAACCATTTCAGCACGACGCCGGTCCCGAGCCGCTGTTCGAACCATCCTGCTTTGCCCCGCGAGGTGTGGGCGCCGATCACGCCTTGCGCGTGCGTCACGTTCGGGAAATATCCGATCCGCACCGCCAACGGCGCCGCTTCGATGGCGACGGCGCCCAGCCCGAAAGCGATAATCAGCCGTGTCATCATGGCCGTTGGTCAAATGGTATAGTCACCCAGCAATTGGTGCAAAACGCCCTCGGTCTCATCCAGACGGGGTCTGGACGCCCGGCGCGCGAGGCGGCGCGCATGGGTCGCGGGTACCCTTGCCGGAATGGCTTCGGACTCCGGCGCGTAAGGCAGCGGCATGTCACTGCGGCGGAGTTTGCGCAGGGTTACTTCGACCACGTCGGCCAATGTGTAACGGTCGAGGATGCCGGTGATCGCGTTTCGGACGTCGAGCATCAGCATCCGCAGGCCGCAGTGAGCCTCATCGGGGCACGTGCATTTCTCATAGGCGCTTTGGCTCACGCAGCCCAACGGGGCCAGCGGCCCGTCGATAACTCGGATGATCGCCCCGATCGTGATCTTCGAGGCGGGTTTCGCCAATCGGTAGCCGCCGAACTTTCCCCTGACTCCGACCACCAGCTTCTCCTCCCTTAACGGGAGCATGATTTGCTCGAGAAACTTTTGTGGGAGCTGCTCGTTATCAGCAAGTTCTGGAAGCTGAACCAGCGTCCTACCGACCTCGGCAGCGATGCCTAGGCCAATCATGGAACGCAGGGCGTACTCGCCCTTTTTGGAAAGCTTCATGGGGCTACAAAATCAATACAGATAAGAGTAGTAGGGATTAAAAACTCCCCGATTGGACCTGCATTGCACGATCGGGCAAGTCCAATTCCCAAAAACTTACGCCGGCTGCCGCGAATTGGCGGCTTCAGAGGCTCAGGCGGAGTCCGTCAAACGCGAAGCGTACTCCGGACGGAAGCTCTGCCTCGGCGGGACCGTGGTCGGTGGCGTGGGTCAGGTGCGTGAGCCAAGTCGCCTTCGCCCCGATATCCCCAGCCACCTCCACCGCCTCCGCGATCGAGAGGTGGGAAGGGTGGGGCACAGGCCTAAGGCCGTCGAGAGCCAGGGCGTCGACTCCGCGCGCCAGCTCCACCGCCTCACGGGGCACCCGTTTGCAGTCCGTGTAGTAGGCGAAGCGCCGGCCGCTGCTCCGCTCCGTGAAAACCAAACCCAGGGTGTTGATACCCCCGTGCGGGAGGAGCGTCGAGTGAATCGTCCCCTGGGGTAGCTCAAGGGCCGTTGGCATCTCCAGCAGCCGGAACGCCGCGTAGCCTTTCGCGATCGGGCGCTCCGCCATGGCGTACGGGTACATCGCGAGCACGCGGCCCATGCCTTCGGTCGTGGAATAAACCGTGAGGGCGTTCCCTCCGAGCAAGTCGCAGAAGCGCCGCAGGTCGTCCATACCCGCGATGTGGTCGGCATGGCCGTGCGTGAGAATGAAGAAATCCAGCGCCTCGACGCGCTCCCGCAGGCACTGCAGCCGGAACTCCGGGGCGGCGTCGACCTGGATGTGCAGGCCGTCCATCACCACGTGAATGGACGTGCGCGTGCGTCGATTGCGGGGATCCTCCGACCTGCAGACGGCGCAGCCGCATGCGATCATGGGAACCCCTTGCGAGGTGCCGGTGCCGAGGAAAATGACCTCCATGGGCGTGCCGCTTACTCCCCGCCCCGCGGGGCACCCAGCCAGGCGAGCGCCAGCGGGACGAAGTTCTCGAGCCCCGGGGTGTCCTCGGAATGCGGAGAAATGGTGAGGACGCGGCCTTTCCCGAACGGCGCACGCACGACCGCCGGCGAATCGATCATCACGCCGACGGGCGTACCGTTCTTCGCGATTTCGGTGCGAAACACCGCCGCCACTTCGTAAGACGGCAGGTCCGCCCGGCCCAGCGGCTTGATGATCGGGCCGTTGGCGTAGCGGATCGTGAAGGGCTCCTTCACGGCTCCGAACAGGCCCCGGCCCGATTCCGTCAGCTGCACGCGCATCATGCCGCGTCCACGCTGCCATTTGTTGGAGACGGTCCGCGCGTTGAGGATACCGAGTCCCCAATCGAATCCGGCGCACGCCAGGTAGGCGCCCGCGCAAATCCCGAGATAGCCGCCCCCGGCTGCCACGAACTCGCGCACTTTTGCCCGACCGGCGTCGCCGATGGCCTTGGACTGACCGCTGCCGCTGCCGCCGGAGAAAATGATCACATCAAACTCCGCGAGGTTCCGCGTGCCGATCTCCTCGGGCTTCAGGAGTGTTACCGTCGTGCCCGGCAGCTGACGCGCACGGTTGGCGACGTGGGTGACTCCGGCTGCGCCCGAACCCGGGCCTTCGTAGAGGGCGATCTTCAGCGGGCGGACCTTCGAGGGTCCGGCGAAAAGACCCGGCGGGTTGGCCGGAGCCTCTGGCTCGACAGGCTCTGCGGCGGTGCTCGGCGCAAGGGCGGAGAACAACGCTACCAGCAGCAACGCGATCGGCTTCATTCGCGGTTGAGCCTGAGTCCCGCCGGGCGCGGATGCCAAGCCCGCGGGTTCCCAGATGGGAAAGAAAAAGGCGCGCCACCGGAGTGGCGCGCCTTGTTAAGACGGTTCTCTAGGATTGCGGTCCGGACTTAGTAGTCCATGCCGCCGCCCGGGCCGTGGCCGTGACCGCCGGCCGGAGCTTCCTTCTTCTCCGGGATCTCGGTGATCATGCACTCCGTGGTGAGCAGCAGGCCGGCGACGGACGCGGCGTTCTGCAGCGCGGTGCGCGTGACCTTGGTCGGGTCAACCACACCGGCCTTCACGAGGTCCTCGTAATCGCCGGTGGCGACGTTGTAGCCGTAGTTGCCCTTGTTGGCGATGATCTGGCCGACCACGACCGCACCCTCGACGCCAGCGTTGGCGCAGAGCATGCGGATGGGCGACTCGATCGCGCGACGGACGATCTGCGCGCCGATGGCCTCGTCACCCTCGAGCTTGAGGGAGTCGATGGCCTTCGAGGTGCGGAGAAGGGCAACGCCGCCGCCGGCGACGATACCTTCCTCGACGGCCGCGCGGGTGGCGTGGAGGGCGTCCTCAACGCGGGCCTTCTTCTCCTTCATCTCGGTCTCGGTGGCGGCGCCGACGTTGATGACGGCCACACCGCCGGCGAGCTTGGCGAGACGCTCCTGGAGCTTCTCGCGGTCGTAGTCGGAGGTGGTCTCGTCGATCTGGCGGCGGATCTGCTTCACGCGGCCCTGGATCTCGGACGACTTGCCGGCGCCCTCGACGATCGTGGTGTTTTCCTTGTCGACCACGATGCGCTTGGCGCGGCCGAGGTCGCTGACCTGGAGGTTCTCGAGCTTGAGGCCGAGGTCCTCGGTGATGCAGCGGCCGCCGGTGAGGATC
>CAXRGI010000284.1:0-2689 GCA_964229935.1 Opitutales bacterium | reverse complement strand
GGTGATGCCGGCCGATCCGCGCTGGGGCAACGCCGGTGCCGGCAGCACCCAGCGGGTCGACCTGCCCGACGGCGACATCCTGCTCCCGATCTACGCGAAGGAGATCGCGGCGAAGGTTTACTCGTCGACCGTGGTGCGGTGCCGGTTTGACGGTCGTGCGCTCCGTTATGTCGAACACGGCACCGAGCTCTCGGTGCCGATCGACCGCGGGTTGTACGAGCCGAGCCTCGCGGCCTTCGGCGGGCGTTTTTTCCTGACGTTGCGCAATGATCAGGCCGCGTACGTTGCCCGCAGCGCCGACGGCCTGCGGTTCGAGGCGCCGCGGAAGTGGACCTTCGACGACGGTGCGGATCTCGGTAGCTACAACACCCAGGCGCATTGGGTGACCCACCAGGACGGACTTTTCCTCACCTACACCCGGCGAGGCGCGAACAACGACAACATGGCTCGGGCGCGTCACCGCGCCCCGCTCTTCATCGCGCAGGTTGATCCCGAACGTTTGGTGGTGCTACGCGCCACCGAGCTGGAGCTTGTGCCGAATAAAGGTGCGCAGCTCGGTAACTTCGCGGTGGTCGACGTGAACGAGCGCGAGACATGGGTCACCACCTCGGAAGGAATGGCGCCCGGCAATCCCGCGCAGTACGGGGCCAACGCGCGTGTCTACGCGGCGCGGATCATTTGGGGAAAACCCAACGCGGCGTGGAACCGGCATTGAACTGCAGTAATGCTTCCGGTGGAGCCGCGGGTGCTCCCGCGGATGTTTCGGGAATGCCTTCGGCCGTTTATCTTTCCCGCATAGTCCGGATCAGCGACCCCGGCTACAGGTGAGGATTTTTTACGAAGATCCGAGAGGCCTAGCCTGCTGAATGAACTGCGATGTAGCCGCGGCTGCAGCCGCGGATCCCACGTTTTTCCTTCTTCCAACACGGCCCGACGGCGGCCTCTTTCACTCAACCACCGAGGTACGTCGCGCGCAGGCGTGGATCGGCGCGGAGAGTCTTGCTCTCGCCCTGCATGGCGATGCGGCCGGTTTCGAGCACGTAGGCGCGCGAGGAGACCTCAAGGGCGAGGTTCGCGTTCTGTTCCACCAGAAGAATCGTGATTCCGTGGGTACGATTGATCTCCACGATCTTCTCAAAGATCGTCGAAATGAGACGCGGCGCGATGCCGAGCGAAGGCTCGTCGAGCATCAGGAAGCGCGGGTTGCCCATCAGGGCGCGTCCGATGGCGAGCATCTGCTGCTCGCCGCCGGAAAGGGTGCCCGCGGTCTGGGTAAGCCGCTCCTTGAGGCGCGGGAACGTGGTGAAGACGAACTCGCGGTTGCGTTCGTCACGCGCGGGGTCGGTGGAGAGATAGGCCCCCATCGCGAGGTTCTCGGCGACGGTCAGGTTGGCGAAGATCATCCGGCCCTCGGGCACGTGGCAGAGGCCGCGCCCGACGATGGTGTGCGGCGCGAGACCGGTGATGTCCTCGCCGGCGAAACGCACCGCGCCGGACTTTGCGCGGAGTAGGCCCGAGACCGCGCGTAGCGTGGTGGTCTTTCCCGCGCCGTTGCCTCCAATGAGCGTCACGATCTCGCCGGCGTTGATCTCGAGCGAGACCCCGGTCAGCGCCTGGATGGCGCCGTAGGCGACGTGGAGATCGGTGATCTGCAGCATGGGGACGGGCGGCGCGCTCAGTGGTGGGCGAGGGAAGAGCCGTGGTCCTCGCCGAGGTAGGCCTCGATGACCTTGGGATCGGACCGGATCTGGTCGGGCGTGCCCTCGGCGATCTTCACGCCGTAATCGAGGACGGCGATGCGCTCGCAGCAGCCCATCACGACCCGCATGGAGTGCTCGACCAGCAGGATCGAGAGGTTGAATTGCCGGCGGACCTGCTGGATGAGGCGGATGAGCTCGGTCTTCTCGGTGGGGTTCATGCCGGCCGCGGGCTCGTCGAGGAGCAGCAGGCGCGGGCGCGTGGCGAGGCAGCGCACGATCTCAAGGCGGCGTTGCTCACCATAGGGCAGGCTGCGCGCGGGGGCGTCGCGGAAACGGCCGAGGTTGAAGATCTCGAGGAGCTCGTTGGCGCGGGCCGCGATCGCGGCCTCGTCGCGCCGGAAGGCTCCCAGCCGCAGCAGCGCGTGGCCGGGAGCGGTGGCGCGGTGGAGGTTGCAGGCGGCGCGGACGTTATCGAGGACGGAGAGGGAGCCGAACAAGCGGATGTTCTGGAAGGTGCGGGCGATCCCGAGGCCCACGATGCCGTCGACGCCGAGCCCGCGGAGATCGCGGCCGGCGAAACTGATCCGGCCCGAGGTGGGCGCGTAGACGCCCGTGATGAGGTTGAAGACGGTCGTCTTGCCGGCGCCGTTGGGCCCGATCAGGCCGCAGAGCTCGCCTTCGTTGACGGCGAAGTCGACCGCGTTGACGGCGGTGAGCCCGCCGAAGCGGATGGTGGCCTGCTCGAGACGGAGGAGTTCGGCCATGACGGGTCAGCCGCGGGGGCGGCGGGCCGGGAAATGAAACAAGCCCTGCGGCCGCAGGAGCATGAGCAGCACGAGCAGCAGGGAGTACAGTATCATGCGGTACTCGGCGACGGGGCGGAGCAACTCGGGCAGAATGGTGAGCAGCACGGCGGCGAGGATGACGCCGACGGCGTTGCCCATGCCGCCGAGGATGACCATGACAACGATCTCGATGCTGCGGGTGAA
>CAXRGI010000283.1:0-4213 GCA_964229935.1 Opitutales bacterium | reverse complement strand
GGATCGATCCGACGATGTCATGCGGCTCCGCCACCGGTGCGGCGGGGAGCGCCGCCATCTCGTCCAGCAACACCGTCAGCGCCTCGGCGGAGAGCTCACCGACCCCTTCGAAGGCGAGCTCCGCCGTCTGAACGACCTCGGCATCCCGCGGCGTCTCGCCAGCCCGCCCGAAGGCATTCGTGAGGCCGGCGGCGAGCAGGACGGTCGCGGCGGCGGCGACCCACGAGCGCGCCGACCAGCGCGGACGCGCGCGATGGGCAGGCCGCGCCGCCACCCCCCCATCGTGCACCACGAGCGGCGGCGCGGGACGCGCGACCGGGATGGCGGCCGCGATCCGTGCCACATCGATGACCGGCGACGCCGCATGGATCCGCTCGGCGACGCGCCGGAGCAACGCCACCTCCGCGGCGCACGAGGCGCACACGGCGAGATGCGCCACGATCGCGTCGACCTCCACCGGCGTGAGTCGCCCACGGGCGCTGACCCAGTCCGGGAGACGGTCGCGCACCTCCATCTGTTCACAGGCCATCGGTATCCACCCGAGCTCGCAAGAGCTTCACCGCATTGTGATAGTGCACCCGACACGACCCCGCCGTGCTGCCGACCAGCTCGGCGATCTCCTCGTACGGCAGCCCGTCGGTCACTCGCAGCACGAAGACCTGCCGCTGGAGCGGCGAGAGCGTCGCCAACGCGACGCGCACCCGATCGGCGCCCTCCGAGGCCACCAGTCCGTCGAGCGGATCCCCGATCGGCGCCGCCACCCCTTCGTCCAGCTCCACGTCGTCCCGTCGCCGTCGATCGTGCCGCCGCCGATCCAGCACCAGCCGCTTCGCGATCGTGAAGAGCCAGGTGCGGAACTGCGCCTCCGCCCGAAACGAGCCGATCGCATCGAACGCGCGCACGAACGCGTCCTGCACCACTTCCTCGACCTCGTCACGTACCCCGAGACTCGCCACGAACCGCGCGACCGCGGCGGCGTGCCGCTCGACGAGCTGCGACGCGGCACCGTGATCGCCCCCCTGCCAGCGGGTGATCAGCGCCGAATCCGTCGGGAGGAGGGTGCTGGGTTCGCCCATGGACACCACGTATGATGGCACCGCGCAGCGGGATGTTAAGGCCGACGTCGGCGCGGCCGGCGTGTCCAGCGAGCCGGCCCGGTACGCCGATACTGCCGCCCCTGACGCCGGACACGGCTCGGACCGCATATTGACCGCGTCACCCTGCCACCCGAGGTCCACTCCACACATGCAGTCGATCCGACCGCTGCGCATCCTCCCCTTGGCCGGTCTCGTGGCCCTGCCCTCGCCCGCCCTCCGGGCGCAGGCGACCGCGACGGCACCGAAGCCGGCGCCGACGCTGGTGGCCGGCGCCATCTCCCGGCCGAACGCGGACCCCTTCCCGAGCACGTACCAGCCTTTCCCGTCGCGTCCGACGGTGATCCGCAACGTGCACATCTACACGGCCGCCGGTCCGCTCATCCGGAACGGCGCGATCCTGCTGCGTGACGGGACGATCGCCGCGATCGGCGCGACGGTGGAAGCGCCCGCGGGCGCCGAGGTCATCGACGGCGGCGGACGCTTCGTCACCCCGGGGCTCATCGACACGCACTCCCATCTCGGCGTCTACCCGGCGCCTGGGACCGCGGCGCACTCCGACGGCAACGAGGCCACCGCGCCGGTGACGGCGCATGTCTGGGCCGAGCACTCCGTCTGGCCGCAGGATCCGCAGTTCCCGCGTAACCTCGCGGGGGGGACGACCACCATTCAGGTGCTCCCCGGTTCCGCGAACCTGATCGGCGGACGCAGCGTCACGCTGAAGGTGGTGCCCTCGCGCTCCGTGCAGGGGATGAAGTTCCCCGGGGCGCCGAATGGCCTGAAGATGGCCTGCGGAGAGAACCCGAAGCGCGTCTATGCCAGCCGCGGCCCCTCCACCCGAATGGGGAACGTCGCCGGCTACCGCGCGGCCTGGATCGGCGCGGACGCCTACCGGCGCCGCTGGGATGCCTGGCTCGCGAATCCGACCGGCGACCCGCCGGCGCGTGACCTCGGCAACGAGACCCTCGCCGAGGTGCTCCGCGGCAACATCCTCGTCCACAACCACTGCTACCAAGCGGACGAGATGATGCAGATGATCGACATCGCGAAGGAGTTCGGCTACACGATCCGCTCCTTCCACCACGGGGTCGAGGCCTACAAGATCGCCGACGTCCTGGCGCGCGAGGGGATCTCGGCCTCGATCTGGTCGGACTGGGGCGGCTTCAAGATGGAGGCGCTCGACGGCATCAAGGCCAACATCGGCCTGACGCACGTCGCGGGCGCGCGCACGATCGTGCACTCGGACGATCCCTCGTACGCCAGCCGGCTGAACCAGGAGGCCTCGAAATCACTCGCGGCCGCCCGCGCCGCCGGCCTGAACATCCCGGCGGAGGAGGCGATCAAGTGGATCACCATCAACGCCGCGTGGGCGCTCGGGATCGACCGGCAGGTCGGGTCCCTTGAGGTCGGCAAGAACGCCGACGTCGTCCTCTGGTCCGGCGATCCGTTCAGCGTCTACACCCGCACCGAGAAGGTGTGGGTCGATGGCGCGCTGCTCTACGACCGCGCCGACGCATCCCAACGCTGGCGCACCGACTTCGAGCTCGGCTACGTACCCAACGCCGGGGGGATCCGCTGATGCGTCGCCCATTCGCTCTGTCGCGCCTCGCGGCG
Source organism: Opitutales bacterium (assembly GCA_964229935.1). Taxonomy (GTDB): domain Bacteria; phylum Verrucomicrobiota; class Verrucomicrobiia; order Opitutales; family Opitutaceae; genus ER46. Next base: position 1,505 of record CAXRGI010000283.1, on the reverse strand, counting down.
CTCGCGTTCGCCCTCCCCGTCATCGGCGGCGCCCAGGTCATCGCCATCACCGGCGGCACCGTCTACCCGGTGAGCGGCCCCAAGATCGAGAACGGCACGGTAATCATCCGCGACGGCAAGGTCGCGGCCGTCGGCACCGGGATCGCCATCCCGGAGGGCGCCCGCCGCGTCGACGCCCGTGGGAAGTGGGTGACACCCGGGCTCATCCACGCGCTCACCACTCTCGGCCTCGGCGAGGGCGGGAGTCCCGAATTCAGCGGCGGCTACTCCGACGGTCGTGCCCGCGGCGCGGACGGCATCGCCGCCACCTTCGACGCGTGGCGCGGCATCAACCCGGCGAACACCTTCATCGCCCCGACCCGTCAGGAGGGCGTGACCTCGGTCGGCGTCATCGGCGCCGGCGGGATGATCGGCGGGCGCACGGCGCTCATCGACCTCATCGAGGCGACGAGCGCGAGCGCGATGCTTCGGCAGGGCCCGACCGCGATGCTTGGCGGCTTCGGCAGCCCGACGGCCGGCACCGGTGCGCGCGACGAGTATTGGGACAAGTGGCGCCGGCTCTTCGACGACGTGAAGGCCTATCAGCTCCGGCGCACGGCCTATGAGTCGGGCAGCACCCGGGAGTTCGCGACGACGCAGGCGAATCTCGAGGCGCTCATCCCGGTGGTCGCGGGCCAGCTCCCGCTGATGCTCGACGTCGACCGCGCCTCCGACATCCTCGCGGCGCTCGACTTCGCGAAGCAGTACAACCTGAAGCTCTGGCTCGCCGGTGCGAGCGAGGGGTGGATGGTCGCGAAGGAGATCGCCGCCGCGAAGGTGCCGGTCTTCACCGGCGCGATGAACGACATCCCTACCAGCTTCGACGCCCTCGGACAGCGGCGCGAGAACGCCGCGATGCTCCGGGCGGCGGGGGTCACGGTCGTCCTCGTCGGGACCGGGACGAGTGGGGGCACGGACTTCAACGTTCGAAACATCCGACAGGAAGCGGGTAACGCGGTGGCGTACGGGCTCTCGTGGGATGAGGCGCTCCGGGCGGTGACGCTGACCCCCGCCGAGGTGATGGGCGTGGCCGGGAGCGTCGGATCGCTGCAGGTCGGGCGGGACGCGAACGTGGTGGTCTGGAGCGGCGACCCATTCGAGTTCTCGACGGTCGCCGAGCAGGTGTTCATCAAGGGACGCACCTACGACAGCAAGAGCCGGCAGCAGCAGCTGACGGAGCGGTACCTGACGGTGCCGCCGTCGTACCGGCGACCCTGAGGCCGGCCACGGCGTCCGGGGCTACCGCGCCCGGGCGCCGCGCTCAGCGGTGCGGCAGGAGCTCGAGGCGCCTGCCCCTACTGACGTCACGCCCTGCTGGGGGCTCGGACGCTCGGTGAAGACCACAGGCTCCGCCGGTGGGCGCGAGCCAGCCTTGAGGACCGCGAGAGACTGCGCCCCCCGCACCGCACCGGTACGGGGGGCGCCAAAATCTGCCGATCGAGCTTCCCGCTTACGACGCGCTGGCG
>CAXRGI010000282.1:0-6284 GCA_964229935.1 Opitutales bacterium | reverse complement strand
ACGGCTCTTCCCGGCCGAACGCCTGAAGGCGTTCCGCGCCAGTTTCGGGGAACTGAAGGGCAACCGAGCTACCTGCGCGCAGGTTGTCGCCCTGCCGCAGACCGTGCTGCTCGCCGACCGCCCCGCCCTTGACCGCGTGGTGGAGGCCTTCGCCCGCTTGCAGGCCCAAAGCGCCGCGCTCGTCGCGGCCAAGCTCAAGTCCTGAGCCGGATTCGGCGGCAACCTGTCTTCGCCCACGCTGCGGCGGACAAAACCGCCGCGTTCGGAAGAGCCTTCGGCCGTCCGATCCTCGACATGGTCCGGGGTCGTAGAACCGGCTACCATCGAACCCCGTTTATCCGCGTCGCTTCGTGTCCATCCGCGGTTACCCCATCGGAGGGGTTGGGCAACGCCTCACGACTCCACGGCTGGCTAACCCGAAAGATACTTTCGTTGCGGGGCCGCGCTGCGAAATGCGCGTTTGAAACCCGCGTCAGGCGAGGCAGGCCTTGAACGCCTCGTTCAGCTTCGAGCGGTCGAGATTCTTGCCGATGAAGACGAGCGTGTTGGAACGCGGTTCACCCGCCGCCCACTCGCGGTCGAACTGCGCGTCGAAGAGCATGTGTACGCCTTGGAAGACGAGGCGCTTGTTGGTGCCCTTCACCGCGAGCACCCCCTTCATGCGGTAGATGTCGCCGCCTTTTGTGCGGAGGAGCTCGCTGATCCAGTCGTTGAGCCGCTTGCCGTCGAGGTCACCGGGCACGCTGATGCCCACCGAGGTCACCGCCTCGTTGTGCTCGTGCGCCAGGTGGAAGTCCTGCTGCCACACCGGCTTCACGACCTCGTCACCGACGTAGATGTGCAGCGGATCGTGTCCGCATGACTCAAAGACCAGGAAGTGCCCCGGCTGGTCGATCCGCAGCTTGAAACGCCCGTCGCCGTTCTTCAGCAGCAGACGGCGGAGCGTGGCACCGGGCGTGATCTCCTCGCCCTCGGCGGTCCGCGCCTCCCAGTCGGAAAACGCCAGCACCGCGGCCTGGACAGCCGCGGCGGCGGGCGGGCATGAGGCCGCGGGCTCCTCGCGACCGGGCACCTGCGCCGCTGGCATGATCACGACATCAAGCTCGTCGGGATTGCCGTGATGGTGGTGGTGATGATCACCGTGATCATGGCCGTGGTCGTGCCCGTGATCGTGGTCGCAGTGGCCGATCTCGAGGGTGTGCGTCCCCGCCGGCAAGGGATAGGCGCCGGCCCACTCAAAGGGGTACTCCGGCTCCAGAAATCGCGGCTCGAGTTCGACCGCGCGGTTCAGGTTGAAGCCGCCGACGTCGAGGACGCGGTCGAGCGGCAGGTCGCAGCGGTTGGTGCGATGGATGCGCGCGACGGCGTTCATGCGGCGGATACGCGCCTCAAGGGCATCCAGCTCCGAGGGCGAGACGAGGTCGGTCTTGTTGAGCAGGATCACGTCGGCGAAGCCCACCTGTTTCACGGATTCGTCGTCCTGGTCGAGGTGGCGCGCGACATGGCGGGCGTCGACGACCGTCACGATGGCGTCGAGCTTGAACGACCGCTTCATCTCGTCGTCGGTGAAAAACGTCTGGGCGACGGGCGCGGGGTTGGCGAGACCGGTGGTCTCGATAAGGATGCCGTCGAGCCGGTCCTTGCGCTTGAGCAACCGGCCGAGGATGCGGATGAGATCGCCGCGGACGCTGCAGCAGATGCACCCGTTGTTCATCTCGAACAATTCCTCGTCGCTGCGCACGACCAGCTGGTGGTCGACGCCGACCTCGCCGAACTCGTTCTCGATCACCGCGAGTTTCTTGCCGTGGTGCTCCGTGAGGATGCGGTTGAGAAGGGTGGTCTTGCCGGCGCCGAGGAAGCCGGTGAGGACGGTGACGGGAATCATCCGCGCAGCGATACCCTGCGCGCGCGAAACCTCAAACCCGGAACACAGGCGTCCGCGGCGTTTTCGCCGTGCGTCGGTGCGCCGCATCGTGTGGAACACCCCCGATGCAAATCGGCTTCTGCACCGACCCCGCCACGCTCGCGACGCTCCCCTACCGCCCCGAATGCGACTTCATCGAGGGCCACGTGGTGAACTTCCTCACGCCGGAGGCGCCGGACGCCGATTTCGCGCCGCGGGCGGCCGCGCTGAAGGCATGCGGCTATCCGATGCCGGCGGCCAACGTGCTGCTGCCGGCGGCGCTGAAGTGCAGCGGCCCGGACATCGATTACGCGCGGCTCGACCGGTACGCGCAGACGGTATTCCGCCGCTGCCGCGAGATCGGGATGACGATCATCGTGTTCGGCAGCGCGGGCGCACGGATGGTGCCCGACGGCTTTCCCATCGCGAAAGGCTTCGAGCAGTACGTCGACATGCTGAAGCAATTCGGCCCGCTTGCCGAAGAGGCGGGGGTGACCCTCGTGGTCGAGCCCCTCAACCGCGGCGAGTGCAACCTCGTGAACACGGTGCTGGAGGGCGCCGAGGCCGTTCGCCGCGCGAACACCAACGGTGTGAAACTGCTGGTCGACCTCTTCCACATGCTGCGCAACGGCGAGTCGCCGGACGACATCCTGAAGGTGGGCCCGCTTATCCGCCACGCCCATCTCGCGGAGAACAAGGACCGCGCCGCCCCCGGCGTGAACGGAGAGGACTTCCGGCCTTTCCTGCGCGCGCTGCGGCGGGCCGGTTACAACGACCGGCTCGCGCTCGAGCCGATCTGGACCGACCTGCCCAACCAACTCGCCCCCGCGCTGCGCGAGGTGCGCCGCCAGCTGGCCGACGCCGGCTATTGAGGAACTCTCCATGACCTACCCGCACTTCGTCCGGATCGACCGTGAAACCCGCGGTGGCGGCCGTCATTTCGTCGTCCACACGCACGACCCGCGCTTCACCGCCGAGTGTGCCACCGGTACCGGCCCCGCCGGCCAGGCGGAAAAGGGCGTGCTGAAGCGCGTCTGCGTGCCCAACTCATGGGCCGGCGACTACAGCCGCTACGCGCACTGGCTCGCGCGGGCTCAGGAGTTTTTCGAGGCCGCCTCTCCGGACACGCCCCCGCGCCGCTAAGCCGCGGCCGTCGGCCTCAACCCGCGCAACCGCACCCGGAACCGCAGCTGCCCTCGCCGTGCGCGTGGCCGTGGCTGAGCTCCTCCGCCGTCGCCTCGCGCGCGGTGACCACCTCGACATCAAAGGTAAGATCGACGCCGGCGAGCGGATGGTTGGCGTCGAGCACCACCTCGTCGCCCTCGACCGCCGCCACGGTCACGACCGGATCCGAACGATGCGGACCGGTCTGGAACTGGTCGCCCACGTTGATCTCGCCCTCGACCGGCAGGACCTCGCGCTTCACGCGCTGCATCTGGGCGGGATCGCGTTCTCCGTAGGCCTCGCGCGCCGGCACATCCACGCGGGACTTCTGCCCGGCGATCGCCGCGCGCAAACGCGCGTCGAGCCCGTCGATGATTTGGCCGGCACCCTCGAGATAAGTCACCGGCTCACCGCCGGCGGAGGAGTCGAGGACGCGCCCGCCCGGGTCGCGCAGGGTGTAATGGAAGGAAACGATGCGTGGCATGGAAAGAGTCAGAAAGCGGCTGCTTCGGACGAACGTGGTAAAGCCGTGACTTATTTTTGGCGAGTCTCACCTCCGGAAATCCTCCAACCACCGGTTAAAAGATGAAAAAACATGGCGTAGAAAAGTATTCCCAAAATAACCCCAGGTTTTTAGCGAAAAGGGACCCGTAACCCCTGCGGCTCAAAGTCCTCCCCCAAAATGAAACTTAGCTGGAAGATTCGTATGGTTCTGCGGATGGCGGTCTCCGCCCTCTGCCTCGCGGCCCCCGCCGCCGCTCAGCTCGTCAACACCTCCGTTCGCGTCAAAACCGGAACGGGCGACGACACGTTGGTCACGGGATTCGTAATCGGCGCGACACCTAAGACCTACATGTTCCGCGCTGTGGGCCCGACCCTCGGCTCACTCGGCGTATCAGGTGTACTCGCTGATCCGGTGCTCACCCTGTATTCCGGACAGCAGGTCGTGATCTCGAACGACAACTGGTCGGACAATCCCTCCTATGCCGCCGCCACCATCGCCCAGGTGGCCTCCAGCGTCGGCGCGTTCCCGCTTCCGGCCAACTCCAAGGATGCTGTAGTCATCGCGACACTCACGAGCGGAGCGTACACCGTACATGTATCAGGGGTGGCAGGAGGAACCGGAGTCGCCCTCTTCGAAGCCTATGAGATCAGCGCCCCGCCAGCCGCCGGAGGTCGCATCGAGGGTAGGCTCGTTGACGCCCGTGATGGCACCGGAATTGTCGGCACAAGAATCTCTTTCCGTAACAGCGCTGGTGCGGAGATCGGGTCAGCGACTACGGGAGCATTTGGGATCTATTCCGCCGTGGTTCCCGTGGGAGCGGTGACGGTGGTGTTTCCAGGAAGTACTGGTTATGTCTCCGTTTCCGTTTCGGTCACTGTGGTCAGCGGCACGACCCTTCAGGCACCTGTGCTGCGCGCGGCTCCAAACGTCGCCGGCACGGGAACTGTGAGCGGTAGAGTAACCAACGCCATCACGGGTGGAGGTCTCGGCGGGGCCACCGTGCGTTTCCGGTCAGGAATCGACGCTCGTGCAGGAACCGTGGTCGGTTCAGTCACGACGGATGCCAGCGGCGCTTTCACGATTCCGCTGCCATCCGGAACCTACACGGCCGAAATTATCGCGTCGGGATTTGTGACATCGTACTTCACCTCCTACGCCGTCGGAGGACAGGCGTCCGGCGGGCAAAACTTCACGCTTTCCCCGACGCTGGGAGCCAACGAACTCCGCATCGTTCTCACTTGGGGAAGCACGCCGGCCGATCTCGACGCCCACCTCACCGGACCCCATGCCACGATCGCGGGCGCTCGGTTCCATGTGTTCTTCGACGCACGGAGCGAAACAGCTAACACGGCAAAGCTTGATCTGGACGACGAGGACTCGTTCGGGCCCGAAACGATCTCGATCTACCAGACCCGCACCGGCGTCTACCGCTACTCCGTGCACGACTACACAAACTCACGCAGCCTAGACAGCACGGCTCTGAGTTACTCAGGCGCACAAGTGATCGTTTACCAGGGCACCGCCGAGATCGCCAGATTCGCGGTGCCGGCCGGCAGGGCGGGTAACCTTTGGACGGTTTTCGAGATGGACGGCCAGACGAAGGCAATCACACCCCGCAACGAGTTCTCCTTCGTCGATGCGCCGCTCCGGGTGCAAGCGCCGATCGAAGGAGGCTCGGGGGAGCAACCGGACGAAGTGCTTCGCATCCCATCCAAGCCGAAGCGCTAGGCAGGCTGCGGCGTCTCTCGGCAGGGACGGGCGGCGCACTACGCCGCTTGTTCCTGGGGCGCCCGCAAACGCCTGGAAAACTGAAAAGCCGCGCCGCCGCCGCGGTTACTTCAGTTCGCGGATGCGGAGATTGCGGTACCAGACGGGCGCCTGGGCCTTCCCGTGCAGGCCTTGCAGGCCGATCGGGCCGTTGCGGCTGAAATCCTTCAATGCGACCGGGAACTTGTTGGCGGTGCCGTCGGGATTCTTCTTCGGCTCCTTCCAATCATTGAGGTCAACGTTGTAGACCTCCTCGCCGTTGAAGACCAGGGAAACGCGGCTGCCGTCACAGGTGATGGTGAACCGGTTCCATTCGCCGACAGGCTTCGCCATCTTCTTCGCCGGGGCCTTCGCGTTGTAGATCGATCCGACCTCACCGTACAGGGCGCCGTCCGCGCTGTCGTGCACCTGGATCTCCAGCGCCGAAAGAACCTGCTTGGTGTTGCCCGAACGCAGGAACACCCCGCTGTTGGACTCCTTCGCGACCTTGAATTCCAGATCGAGCACGAAGTTGGCGTAGGGCTTCTTCGTCCAGATCGTGTCGCGGGTGCGCGCCACCAAGGTACCGTTCTCCCAAACCCAACTGCCATCCTTCAGATCGGCGTCAGCGAGATCAGCCGCGAACAGCGATTTCCAACCCGAGGTTTCGGGGTGCGAGGCCGGCGCGGCGAGGAGCGGGGCCAAGGCGAGCAGCAGGGCGGTGACAAAGGCGGTGGTGCGCGAGGATTTCATGGAGAAAATGGCGGTGAAGAATTCAGGAGCCCTTCTCGACGAGCACGAGGTCGTCGAAGTCGGCCGTGACGACGTTCTTCGTGAAGGAGTGGATCCAGACCTCGACGTGCACGGAGCCCGCGGGCGCGACGCCTTCCTTGGAGAAGGCTTTCCACTCGGCGTCACCACGGCGCACGGGGACGTTGATCTGATTCTTCAGTTCCGGCCGGGTGA
>CAXRGI010000281.1:0-21370 GCA_964229935.1 Opitutales bacterium | reverse complement strand
CGCGTGACTTACGGATTGACCGGATTGCCGCCGACGGCGGACGAGACCGATGCGTTTGTGCGCGATTATCCGCGCGACCCTTCGGCTTACGAACGGGTGGTTGACCGCCTGCTGGCCACGCCGGCTTACGGGGAGCGCTGGGGACGCTTCTGGCTCGATGTGGCCCGTTACGCGGACACCAAGGGCTATCTCGCGGGCAACGAGGAGCGGCGCTACGCGTTCTCGCACACCTACCGCGACTACGTGATCCGTGCGTTCAACGCCGACCTTCCCTTTGATCGTTTCATCGTCGAGCAGATCGCCGCCGACCGCCTACCGCTCGGTGAGGACAAGTCCGCGCTCGCCGCGCTCGGGTTCCTCACCCTCGGCCGGCGGTTTCTTAACAACCAGAACGACATCATCGACGACCGCATCGACGTCGTCACGCGCGGCCTCCTGGGCCTGACCGTCACCTGCGCACGCTGCCACGACCACAAGTTCGATCCCGTCTCGATGCAGGACTACTACGCCCTGCACGGGGTATTCGCTTCCTCGGAGGAACCCGCGGAAAAACCCCTGCTCGGGCCGTTGGTCGATTCGCCGGCGCATCAGGATTTTCTGCGTAAGCGCGAAGAGGCGGCGGAGCGCATCCGGGAACGCGAGCGCTCCGAGGTCGCGAAGTTCGTCGAGGGGTTGAAGGCGAAGACCGGCGACTACCTGCTCACGGCGCATGACGCGGAGCGGCTGCCCGCCGACGCCAAGTTCGACCTGTTTGCCGGCACGCGGAAGGTGAACCCCGAGGTGTTGCGCCGCTGGCAGGCCTTTCTCCGCACGGAGCCCGCCCGCGCGCATCCGCTGCTAGCCCCATGGATTGCGCTGACCGCCTTGCCGGTCGAAGGCTTCGCGGCGGCCGCCGCTGATCTGCTCGCCTCCTGGCGGGCCGCGCCGCCGCCGGGCATGGATGCCGTATTGGTCGATTGGCTCGCCGCGCGCGAGAAGACGCCCGCTTCGCTCGCGGCTTTCGCCGGACTGTTCAACGACCTCTTCACCGTCGCGTTTCCGTCGGGGGAAAAAAACGCGAAATCAGGCAAGGCCAAGGCGCCCGCTCCCAGCCGCGTCGCTGTGCCGCCGGCGCTGGTCGCCGATGCGCAGGCGTGGGGAGGCACCGCGGATTTTCCGGCCAATCTCACCTTCGATGCGGCTTCCGTTCTGATCCGACGCCAGTTGAACGAGCGGACCGCTCAGCTCCGACGCGAGCTGGAGTCGCTCAACTGGACGGAGCCGGGCGCGCCGTTGCGCGCGATGGCTCTGGTCGACCGCGACAAGCCTCGGGACTCTGCCGTTTTCCTGCGTGGGAACCCCGCTAACCGCGGTCCCGAGGCGCCCCGCCGGTTTCTTGAGGTTCTGGCCGGACCGGAGCGGCCGCGTTTCAGCGATGGCAGCGGCCGGCTCGAGCTGGCCCGCGCGATCGCGGATCCCACCAATCCGCTCACGGCCCGCGTCTTCGTGAATCGCGTCTGGGGCTGGCACTTCGGTGAAGCGCTGGTGCGCACGCCGAGCGACTTCGGCGTCCGCACGGAACCCCCCGAGCAGCGCGCGCTGCTCGATTGGCTGGCGGCGGATTTCATGGCCGGCGGGTGGTCGGTGAAACGCCTCCACCGCGCGATCGTGCTTTCGCGCACTTATCGGCAATCGGGTTCGGTTACCCCGGCGACGCTGGCGGCGGATCCGGAGAACCGGTTCCTCACGCGCTTCAACCGGCGCCGGCTCGAGTTCGAGGCCTTGCGCGACACCTTGCTGGCGGCGGCGGGACGCCTTGATCCCCAAGTTGGCGGGCTACCCGTGGACCTGCTGGCCGAGCCTTTCCCCGGGCGTCGGACGGTTTACGGCTTCATCGACCGGCAGAACCTGCCCGGGATGTTCCGCACCTTCGATTTGCCGAATCCCGACGTCTCCAGCGCGCAACGTTTCTCCACCACGGTGCCGCAGCAGGCGTTGTTTCTCCTGAACAGTCCGTTCGCGCTCGAGATGGCCCGGGCCGCGGCCGACCGCGCCGCGCGGATCGCCGCCGGGTCGCCGGGAGGGGAGGTCGAGGCGCTCTTCCGTCTGGTGCACCAGCGCCGCCCCGAGGCCGATGAGCTCGCCTTTGCGCGCGCGTTTTTGGCGGCGAATGAAGAGCTGGAAACCCCCGCCTCGCCTGCCTCCGACGCCAAGGCCGCCCCAGCGCCGTTTGGCCGTCTCTCCGAGCTTGCGCAGGTGCTGCTGCTTTCGAACGAGACCGCTTTCGTCGATTGAACGGCCGCGGCGGTTGACAGGCCACGCCAGCGGAGCGGAAATTCGCGCCGCGCATGAAAACGATCCGCCTCGCCGTCCTCGCGCTCTGCCCCTGCCTCGCCTTGTCCGGCGCCGAAAACCTCCAGCACCGCAACACCTACGCCCAGGCCTACGGCGAGACGAAAGGTGCCACCGCTGTCGATCCCGCGAAGGACCTGCCGCGCTATCCGGCGGTAGAACCGAAGGACGCCGTCGCGACGTGGAAGGTGAAGCCCGGCTTCAAGGCCCAGCTCGTGACAAACGAACCGATGGTGCGCGACCCGATCGCGATCAGCTTCGACGAGAACGGCCGCATGTTCGTGTGCGAGATGATCGATTATTCCGAGGAGCGCGACCGCACGCCGCACCTCGGGCGCGTCTCCGTCCTCGAGGACCGCGACGGCGACGGCTTCTACGAGACGAGCAAGGTATTCGCCGACAACCTGCCTTGGCCGACCGGCCTTATCTGGGCCAACGGTGGGCTCTACGTCGGTGCCACCCCCGACATCTGGCGCCTTGAGGACCGCGACGGCGACGGCCGCGCTGAGATCCGGGAAAAGGCCTTCACCGGTTTCGGCACCGGGCTGCCGCGCCTCAACGTCCAGGCGATGTTCAACAGTTTCGCGTGGGGCCAGGACAACCGCATCCACGTGCAGGGCGGCACCGGGAACCGCGGCGTCATCACGAGCCCGAAACGCCCCGACTTGCCCGGCGAGGAGCTCGCCGGCCGCAATTTCTGGTTCGATCCCCGCACCCACGAGTTCGGGTTCTCCGTCGGCGGCGCGCAGTTCGGCATGAGCTTCGACGATTTCGGCCGGCGTTTCGCTTGCTCGAATTCCGACCACCTCCAGTTCTGGGTCTACGACGGTAAGTACGCCGCGCGGAACCCGTTCTTCACGATGCCCGGCGCCCGGCAGAGCATCGCGGCCGATGGCGGCGCCGCCGAGGTCTACCGCCTGAGCCCCGATGAGCCTTGGCGCATCATCCGCACGCGCTGGCGCATCGGCGGCGTGGTGAAGGGTGTCGTCGAGGGTGGCGGGCGCGTCAGTGGTTACTTCACCGGCGCCGCAGGTACCGCGATCTACCGTGGCGACGCCTACGGCGAGGATTTCGTGAACAACGCCTTCGCGGGCGACTCCGGCGGTCAGCTGGTGCACCGGAAGAAGATCCACGCCGACGGCGCAAGCCTCGTCGGCCGTCGCCCGGACGACGAGCAGAACTACGAGTTCGCCGCCAGCACTGACACCTGGGTCCGCGTCGTTAACTTCGCCAACGCTCCCGATGGCACGCTCCATGTCTGCGACATGTACCGCGAGGTGATCGAGCACCCGTGGAGCATTCCCGACGAGATCAAGCGGCACCTTGACCTCAACTCGGGCAACGACCGCGGACGTATCTACCGCATGGTGCCCGATAACGCCGCCTGGCGCCGGCGCGGCAATCCCGCCCTCGGCAAGGCTGCCACCGCCGATCTGGTTGCCACCCTGGCGCATTCCAACGGATGGCACCGTGACACCGCCTCCCGGCTTCTCTACGAGCGGCAGGACAAGTCCGCGGTTCCTCTGCTGGCCGCGCTGGTCCGTGAATCGTCCTCCGCGCCCGCGAAGCATCACGCCCTCGGCGCGCTCGACGGCCTCGGGGCACTCGACGCCGGGGTGTTGACGGTCGCGCTACGCGACCGCGATCCAAGGGTGCGGGAGCGGGCAATTTACCTCGCCGAGATTCTCGTTACCCGGGGCGGGACGGCTCCGGGCCTCGTGGCGGCGCTGGCTGCACTCGCCGACGATCCCGATGCACGGGTCCGCCTGCAGCTCGCTTTTACCGCACCCGTTGTCCCCGGCCTCTCCGAGGCCTACGCACGCCTCGCCCGGCGCGACCACGCCGACAAGTGGATTTCCGCCGCGTTGCTCAGCGCGCCCCCCGCCGCGGTCAACGGCGTGCTATTCCCGGCAATGACGCGTGACCCCGCGGTCGCTCGTGCCGCGGCTCCGTTCGTCGCCTCGTTGATCGAGATCCAGGCGGCGTCCAACCCCCCGGGCGGTTACGGCCCATTGCTCGCTTTCATCGCCCAGCCGGGCACGAGCGTCCTCTGGCTCCGTGCCTTCGGCGACGGTCTGCGCCGCGCGGGAACGTCCGTTGAGAAGGTCGACACGACGCGCCGGCTCGACGCGGTTTTCGCGCGTGCTTCCGCGACCGCGGCTGACGCGAAGGCCGCGGCGGCCGCACGCCGCGAGGCGATCGAATTGATCGCCGTGGGAACGCTGGAGAAGGGCCGGGCGGCGCTGCAGGCGTGCTTGGCCGAGGGCCAGCCGGAGGACGTGCAAACGGCGGCGGTGCGTGCGATGGCCGCCTATTCCTCACCGGAGGTCGTGCCGGCTTTGCTGGCCCATTGGAATTACGGACGGAAGGCGAAGGAGGCCGCCCTGGCGGCCCTGCTCACGCGCGAGGAGCGCACGATGCCGCTGCTGGAGGCGGTCGCCGCCGGCAAGGTGAAGCCCGCGGATTTCAGCGCGGCCCAGGTCGAGAGCCTCGCCCGGCACAAGAATGCGCGGATCCAGACCAAGGCCCGCACTGTTCTTGCGAGCGTCATTCCGCCGTCGCGCGAGGAAGTCGCCGCCAAATTTCAGCCGGCGATCGCTTTGGCCGGCGATGCCGCGCGCGGTCGGATGCAGTTCCAGGGCCGCTGCATCATTTGCCACAAGGCGGGCGGTGAAGGCATCGAGGTCGGTCCCGACCTGGTCACCACCAAGTCGCGCGGCCGCGACTCGCTGCTGGCCGCGATCATCGATCCGCATCGCGAGGTCGCTCCGCAGTACATCGCTTACGAGGTGAACACGAAGGACGGCAACGGCTACCTCGGCATGATCACCCGCGACGACGCCACCGGCTTCGGGCTGAAGATCATGGGGGGCGCGGAGGTCGCCATCACGCGGGCCAACGTCAAGGGCAGCAGTTCCTCCGGGAAGAGCCTGATGCCCGAGGGGCTCGAAGCCGGCATGTCGGTCCAGGATATGGCCGACCTGCTCACCTTCATCGAACGGCTGAAGTAAGCGCGCCTCGCGGCGCCGCGGAGTTTCCGCCCGCGTTCTTAGCCGGGATCATCGCGGTTGCGGCGTAACCGCCGCACCGCGACCGGCTTTTTCTACGGGTATGAAAACGTTCTACAGTCCGTACTCGATCGCGAGGTAGCCGACGGGGCCGCGGAAATTCGTGTTTCCGCCGGTCGTATCGTTGCGGCTGTCCACGTATCCCACCTTCGCGTGCCCGAGCACCTTCGGGGAGAGCTTGCGCTTCAGTCCGGCGTACAGCGCGTAATCGCGGCCTCCCGCGCCGAGCGGGTCCGAGGCGATGAGCTCCCGGTTATAGTTGTCGGCCTTGTACCACGTCGCCGTGACCTGCGCGTCCGTGGCCTGGTCCACCGCGAAGCCGGTGATGAGGCTGCCGTTCCAGTAATTATTATCGGCGTTGCGCAGGACGTCGTTGGCCGATCCGCCGGCCCGCGGGTAGGCGGTGCTGGTCTTGTCGAAGACGACGTTCACGTTCAGTTGCACGTAGACCGCCTTTCCCGGGTTCCAATCGATCGTCTCGCCGATCGCGTGCCGCCGGGAGTCGTTGGAGTCGCCTTCCACGTAACCGGCGGAGGCGATCGCCGCCTTGCCGCGTTGATAAACGTAGCGGGTCTTGCATGACAGCCCGGGGACGGGCCTCAGTTCGGCGGTCAGGCGCGCGCCGCGGATATCGAAGTCGAGGTGGTAATAGTCGCTTAGGCTGGCGGCGGTGCCGGTGAAACGATTCTAGTGATCCTTGGTGAACACCTCGGCGCGTAGCGTTGCGACGCGCGCCAGATTCCAGTTGGCGCCCAGGGTGGCGTTGTGCTGCCGCTCCTTGAGCTTGTCGGTGGAAATGGCCGGCGCCGAAGGTACGACCGGTCCGCCGGGAGATGTCGTGATTCCGCCGTACCGCAGGTACTCGTCGCCAGGTGAGTTACGGTAGTCCCAGGTTCCGTACAGGGTGCAGTTTTTGACCCCCGTGTAGCGGAACTCCACTTCAGGCACCCAGACCTTCTCGTCGATCGTCGACTCATTCCGGCCCGTGAGCGGCACGGGCGTCGTCGCTCCCGTCGCCTGCACGACCATCGTGCTCACGTAATTCGCGGTCGACTCGCCGCGGGAGGAGTAGTCCTCGCCCTTGAAGGCCAATTGCAGCCGGAGGTCTTTTCCGGCCCTCGCCTCGACGCCAACGACTCCGGTCAAGACGGTCGATTCAGTGGTGCCGGCGCTGAGATAGGAGTAGGGCGGACGGCCCCCGGGCGTGAAAAGCCCGATTTCGTTCTTCACTCCTACCGGTGTCTGCAGCTTCGCGTAGATCAGGCGCGATCCGCTGGTGTCGGCTTCCGTGCTGAAACGGCTGGCCTCGGCGAACAGCTTCAGGCGATCGCCCACGGGTGTCTCGATCCTTCCCATAAAAGTAAGTCGATCCTGCTTCACGCCCTGCTGGTCGGCTCCCTGGTTCTCGTTGTTGGCTAGTTGCGGCGGAATCAGGACCGGCGGAGTGGAGGGAATCGCTGGAAACGGACGGAGCTCCCCCGGATACCGGTCGATCGATCGGGTGTTCAGGTTGTTGATCCTGCCGCCTCCCACCGACAGGAAAATCCGCGTCGAGCCGAGCAGGTGCCGCATGGAGGCCTCCCAGTTTTCTTGGCGCTCGTTCAGCTGGATGTAGGCGGGGATGATCTTCCGGTTGGCCGAGATCGGATTCAGCGACGACAGCGAGTAGATCGGCACTCCGGTGAAATCGGTATCTCCCCAAATCGTGGAATCCTTCCTCCCGCCCCGCGTCTCGTTCGTATAACGGAACGTGAACACGGGCTGCTTCGGCAGCGTGATGGTGGCGGTGGTGAAGAAACGCCCGCGGTCGACGTACAGTGCTCGGGGATGGATCGGCAACCACGCGTTGTTCAACGGGAAGAAGCCGCCCACGCCGTCATAGAACGTGCGGAAGCGCTTGTAGCCCGTCTCCAAAGAGCCGACCTCAGCGCGTGTTAGCCGGAACCGCGCGAGGTAATCCTCGGCTCCCGGCAGGGCGCGTCCGTCGATCTGGAGCGTGGTCGTCTTGTCCAGCTCATGGCCGATGGCCAGCTCCTCGATCCCGCCCGAGAGGTTCCGGAAGATCTGGGTGCGGGCCTGCGAAGCGGCGCGGTGGCCGCTGAAGTCGGTGGCCTGGACTGATACCTTGATGACGTTATCGCCCTCGAGCTTCACGGTGTCTGGCTTCGAGTCCGCCGCGCGGGTGGTGACGACGGCGAGGCCGGCCGCGGTAAGCAGGCCGGCGGTGCGCAGGAGCAGGGTGGTTTTCGTGTTCATGGCGTCGGGTTGGCCGGTTGGTTAGTAGCGCAGGGGCTTGCTGACGTGGGAGCCGTGGACCGCCTCGTGGCAGCCGGCGATCCAGCAGGTGCCGCTCTGGAGGCGCGTGCGGTGGTCCTCGCCGCCGATAAGGATCACGCCGTTCCGGTCGGTCGTCTGCAGATGGCAGCGGAGGCACAGGTTGGCGTCGCGGGCGACGAGCATCTTGGCGTTAACGGAGCCGTGCGGACTGTGGCAGGCCGTGCAGCCTTCCTTCATCGCGTTGTGCTTGAAGACGAAGGGGCCCTCCTGGGTTGAGTGGCACTTGGTGCAGGTTTCGTTTTCCGATTCCAGCGAAGCGCCGCGACCCTTGGTTGCCTTCCCCACGTGCGGGTCGTGGCAATCGCTGCAGCTCATCTTCCCGTTCATCACCTGGTGGCTGTGTGGCAGGGCGAACTCCCCGCGCTTGTCGACATGGCATTGGAAGCACGCATCCGGTGACTTCCCCGGGTTCACGATCGTGCCTTTTGCTCCGCCAGCCTTCACATGGATGCTGCCGGGTCCGTGGCACGACTCGCAGCTGGTGTCCCCCAGCTTCGCGTCGGCGACCGCGATCCGGTCGTGCGCGGCCCCGCCGAAGTGAGCGGTGGTATCCTCGTGGCACTCCACGCAGCCCTTGTTGCCGACCAAAGTTGCGCCCGGGATCGAGGGCGGAGCGACGAGCGTGCGGTTCACCGCGACGCACGAGATAAGGAGCAGGCCCCAGGCGCCCACTCCGCCGAAGATCAGGGCGGATCTGGTCGGACGCAGTCGTGATTTCATGTTCAGGTTCCTTGGGTTTCCTCAGGTGCGGGGAGGGTGCAGCGGGACGCGGGGCTTCGTCCGGGAGCGGTGGCGGAAAAGAATGTCGCATGGTTGGCGGCCTGGGACGGCGTTCGGGTGCGCGCCTCCTTTATGCCCGAAATCGCGAACGCGGACTCCGCATGCGTTGCGGAGATCCGAGCAGCGCTTGTGAAAGTGGCGCGCCAGTGGCCGAAAAAGAGCCGGCCGCAGTGCACCCACTTGCACCACGGCCGGCATTGCTTGGGGTAACTTTCGTTACCGCGTCCTTATGCCAATTTCACGCGGAGCCGTCTGCGCGTCGCTTGGCCGATGGCGCGCACGCCTTGCGAAGACGCTTCGGAGCTCGTGCCCGGTCCGCGCGGAGTGAGATCAGGGAAAGCCGGGTGGGAGTGAGCGCGAAGTGGCGGACGGCGTTTCCGAACCACTTCACGAGGGGGCAACCACGGATGGACACGGATCGACACGGATGGTGGCCACCACGAAACACACAAAAGGCACGAAAGGGCCTTCCCGAACTTTCGGGCCTTTCTGCTCAGGCCCTCCGACTGCGCGTTTTG
This sequence comes from Opitutales bacterium, assembly GCA_964229935.1. Classification (GTDB taxonomy): domain Bacteria; phylum Verrucomicrobiota; class Verrucomicrobiia; order Opitutales; family Opitutaceae; genus ER46. The sequence continues at coordinate 12,336 of CAXRGI010000281.1, read as the reverse complement.
AGCTTTCTCGCGGCCAACTTGCTCGATGGCCGCAACAACGCGCAGAAGGCGCAGAGACCAGGGGAATCCTTGGTATGGCCATCGCGGCTCGCCCGCTGGAGTTCCGGCCCGGGAGGTCTGACGCGGACGATCTCCGGTGCGCAGAACGACATCGGTCAAACGATCCAGAGACGCGAAGGCCCGGCGGGTGTAGGTTTGTTCAGGAGTTGGTTGCATGCTCATCTGTCGCGCGCCGCGGCGGTTTCTTCCTTTGAAGCCAGGGGCGACCCTGCCGTTGGCGTGCGTGTTCGCGCTCGTTGCCGCTCGTCTCCCCGGTGCGGAGCCGTCCGCCCCCTCGGATGCCGCGTGTGTGGAGTGCCACTCCGACTCCAACCTTTCCCTGAAGCGAGGCGGGCGTGTCGTGTCGCTGTTCGTCGACCGTGCGGTGGTCGCCACCTCGGCGCACGCTTCGCTGGCCTGCGTCGACTGCCACGCAAAGTTCGACGGCGACGCCATTCCTCACCGGCAGCCGATGACCGCGGTCGACTGTACCGGCTGCCACGAGGGAACCGGGGCGAAACGCCACGGCTTTCACCGTCGTCTCGCCGGCCCCGAGGTGCCCGCCGCACCCGACACCGATTGCGCCGGCTGCCACGGCAAGCACGACACGGCCCGAGTGAATACCGCAACTTTCGCTTTTGCCTCCTCCCGCCAGCCGGCGGCCTGCGGAAAGTGCCACGAGGCCGCGCGCGACCATTTCCTCGCTTCCGCGCACGGCCGGGTCCTGGCCGCCGGTGAAAAGAACGCTCCGGATTGCCTGTCCTGCCATCGTCAGCCCGTCACACCGGCGTTTCCGGGGGCGGCGTCCTTGGAGATGAAGTTCGCGCAGAACCGGCGATGCGAATCGTGCCATGTGGAGAATGCCACGGTGGCCGGCCGTGCGCTGCGGGGCGGGCGTTTCGTGGAGTCGTACGAGCGTGGCGTGCACGGAGCCGCGCTGCGCCGCGGCGAGGCCGGTGCGGCCAATTGCGTCGATTGCCACGGAGCCCACGAGATGAACCGCGGCTTCGCGGCCCGTGCCCGCACCGACAAGCCGCATGTGGCCGCCACCTGCGCCCGATGTCACGAAACGGCGGGACGCGATTTCGCGGCGAGCGCGCACGCCGTGGCGTTGACAAAGGGGAACGCCGATTCCGCGACGTGCACCGACTGCCATGGGGAGCATGAGATTCGCGGCCGCGATGACCCTGCTTCGCCGGTGCATAAGGCGCGGGTCGCGCGCCAGGTTTGTGCCGATTGCCATGCCTCTCTGCGGCTCACGGAAAAATATGGCATCGCTTCGCACGCCTTCCAGACGTTCGCCGATAGCTACCATGGTCTCGCTGTGCGTGGCGGGGCCGTCGAGGTCGTCAACTGCGCCAGTTGCCATGAGTCGCACGCGATCCGTTCGCGCGACGATCCGGCTTCGTCGATCCATCCCGCCAACCTCGTCCGCACGTGCGGACAATGCCATCCGGGGGCCAATACCCGGTTCGCCGTAGGGCGGGTTCACGTCAGTCCTGAGGCGGCCGCGGAGTCCGCGGCCGGCGAACCGGTCCTCCATCTGGTGGCGACGTTGTACGTCATTCTCATCGTTTCGGTCGTGGGAGGCATGCTGGTCCACAACGGGCTCGATTTCCTCCGCAAGCTCCGGCGAAAGCTCGCCATCCAGCAGGGGATGGTTCCGGAGGAACCGGTCGCCCACCGACTTTACTTGCGGATGACCTTGCACGAGCGCCTGCAGCACGGCGCGCTGGTGGTGAGCTTTGTGGTGCTGGTCGTGACCGGCTTCATGTTGCGCTATCCGGAAGCCTGGTGGGTGGTGGCGATTCGGGGCGTGAGCACCGGCGCCTTCGAATGGCGCGGCTTGATCCACCGTGTCGCCGGGGTCGCGCTGATTGCAGCGGGATTCTGGCATGGATGTTATCTCGCGGGCACAGCGGCGGGGCGCGCCTTGTTCCGCGACCTGCTGCCGCGCCGCCGCGATTTCACCGATCCCCTCCGGGTCCTGCGGTACAATCTCGGTCTGGCGCGCGCCAAGCCGGCCTTCGGGCGTTTCAGCTACATCGAGAAGATCGAGTACTGGGCCATGCTCTGGGGCTCGGTCGTGATGGGAGTTACCGGTTTGATCCTCTGGTTCGACAACACTTCGATGGGGCTTCTCACGAAGCTGGGCTTCGACATTTCGCGCACCATCCACTTCTACGAGGCTGTCCTCGCTACCCTCGCGATCATCTTCTGGCACTTCTACTTCGTTATCTTCAACCCCGACGTATACCCGATGAACCTTGCCTGGCTCACGGGGTGGATGTCGGAGCGCGAAATGCGGGAAGAGCACCCGCTCGAACTCGCGCGCTTGCGCCCGCCCGAGCTGCCGCCGACTCCACCTCCACCCGCTCCTGAAGGTCTCCCCGCACCGCCCCCGCCGCCGCCGATGTGATGACCGTTGCGTTGAAAGTCCGTTCATCAGCCGCCCCCCGCCAGGCGGTTGCTCCCTTATTCCCACTCACTTTCCCTCATCCTCATGGCGCGGCGCCGCCGCGCCGGGTCAAATCGCCGGGGCATGCCGGCGCGGCCCCGCGGTGAACAAGGGATCGAAGCGCATCGCGATCACTCGCAGCAGCGGCAGGCCGAGGGAAGTGACTTCGACGCCGCGCGGGGTCAGGCGCACGAGGCCGTCGGCCCGCAGGTCCTCCAATCCCGCCAGCTCCGCCGCGTACGCCCGCGCGAAATCAAGGTCGAGTTCGCGCGAGAGCGCCGCGTGGTCCAGCCGCCGGTCGCACATGAGACGCATGATGATCTTCCGTCGGCGCCGCTCCTCGGGCGATAACCGCAGGCCCCGCTCCACCGGCAGCTTGCCGGCCATCAACGCCGCCCGCCACTCCGGCAGTTCCTTGTGGTTCTGACGGTACGTGCTTTCCGTTGAGGAGATCGACGAGATCCCGAACGCGTAAAGGGAGGCGCCCGCCTGTGTCGTGTAACCCTGGAAGTTCCGGTGCAGCGTGCCCGCGCGCTGCGCGACCGCGAGCGCGTCATCCGGCCGCGCGAAGTGATCAAGTCCGATGTCGACGAAGCCCGCGCCGGTGAGCTTGCCGCGGGCGGTGGCGAACATCGCAAGTTTCTCCTCGGCCGATGGTAGCTGGGCGCGGTCCTCGAAGATCCGCTGCGCCGGCTTGATCCAAGGCACGTGCGCATAGCTGAAGACGGAAAGCCGGTTCGGCTGCAGCGCGAGTACGTCGTCGATCGTGCGCGCAAAACCACCCGCGGTTTGCAGCGGCAGGCCGAAGATCAGGTCGACGTTGATCGATCCGAAGCCCGCTTCGCGGAGCCACGCGAAGGCTCGCCGGTTCATCTCCGGAGGTTGCAGGCGATGGATCGCCCGTTGGACGGCCGGATCCGTGTCCTGCACGCCGAGCGAGGCCCGGTTGGCGCCGATGGCGCGCAGGGCCGAGACATGCTCTTCCGTCACGCGTCGGGGGTCGATCTCGACGCTGAACTCGGCGCCGGGAGCCAGGGTGAACGTTTCGTGAATAAGCCCGCCAAGCCGCCGGAGGTCGTCCGGTGTGAGAAAGGTCGGCGTGCCGCCGCCCAAGTGGACTTGCGTGACCAGCCGGCGGCGGTCGATCAACGCGGCCGTCAGGCTGATCTCCTGCGCGAGATCATCCAAGTAGTCGGCGGCGGCGCTACGCCGCCGGGTAATGACGGTGTTGCAGCCGCAGAACCAGCAGCGGGTCTCGCAGAAGGGCAGGTGAAAATAGACGGATACCGGGCCGGCTCCGGGCCGGTTGTCCTCCGCGATCGCTTCCTCGAGGCGCAACGCGGGCAGATCGTCGGAAAATTGCGTCGCGGGAGGGTACGAGGTGTAGCGTGGCCCGGAGATCGAATACTTGCGGATCAAGTCGAGCGCGAGGGGCGCGGTCGCCGGCGCGAAGGTGGGTGCGGCGGTCGAGATCATGGCAGAGGGTAGCTGGCCCAGTATGGCAGCGCGGCCCCGGCGGGGGCTGCGCGGGAATTGCCTTCCAGCGCGCGGCCTTTGCGCGGCGGGAGTCAGATACCAGCGGCGCGGAAATGCTCCCATTGGTCGGCGGCTGCCTTGGACAGCCGGGTCCAGGGAATGGCGCGCAGTCGCGCCGCCGCGATCGGCGCCCCTGTCGCCTCGCAGATCCCGTAAGTCCCCGCCTCGATGCGCCGCAGGGCGGCGTCCACTTCCGCCAACTCGTGCTCTTCCTGCGCGAGGGTGGTGCGCAGGACGCGCAACTCGAGCTCGTCCTCCGTGAAATCCAACGCGTCGACGCCGCCGCGCTCGTGCGGCGCGCGGGTTGCGGTCTCATGCTCGTCCCGCGCGCGGAGGATCTCGTCGCGCAGCCGGAGCAGGGCCTTCCGGTGCCAGGCCCACCGGGAGGTTTCGTGTCCAGTGGTCGTCTTCATGGCTCCCCCATTTTAGACCGTCCGCGCCCGAAGGCTCCGCGCTCGTTGGCGCATTACGCGCGGAAATTGCCTCTGACCGAGCCTGACCACGAATGAACACGAAGGCACACGAATCGGGCCCGCGCCGCACACGAGCCCCGTTGAGGTCGCAGGTTGAAGTTGAGACCGACGGCCCGAATCTAACCTGGATCCGTTTCCGTGCGTTCCGCCTGTTCCACCGGCACTCCGGTTTTCGCGTCTTTGGTGGGTTCCGTGGTTCATCTCAGTCATCTATTCCGAATCGCTCCGCCACGGTTTTAACCACGGATGGACGCGGATTTACACGGATAGATCAGAAGCTTGGATACGCCGCTTGCTCCCTCACTCCCCGTCACCTTTCCTCATCCCTCCCAGCGCGTCGTAACCGGAACGAGGCTTCGCTTACCGTAAAGCCGCGCGTGGTGTTCCGCGGGCCCACCCGTTTTCGGGTCTTTGGTGTTTTTAGTGGTTAATCCCTCTTTTCCCCAAGCCTTCGAGGGCAGGGCGGCGCACGCGGCCGCGATTACCTGCGAGATCGCGAAGGCCAGCAGCCACCAGAACGCCGCGCCTATGAAACCGTAGCTGTGCAGGCCCACGCCGAGCATGTTCACACCGAACCAGCTCCACGCGGTGACCACGTTACCGAGCACCGCCAGCACCGCCAACCCGCGCTGCCGCGCCAACCCGGCAGCGCGCGCGTGCAGGGTGATGGCGTTCCACAGCACGATTAGCAGCGCCCCGTTCTCTTTTGGATCCCAGCCCCAGAAACGGCCCCACGACTGGTCGGCCCAGATGCCGCCCAGCACCGTGCCGGCCACGTTGAATAACAACGCGAAGCAGGTGACGCCGTAGGTCATGCGTGTCAGCGTGTCGGCGGTTGCGGCATCGAGCCCGCGCGTGAACACGGCGCGGCCGATGTGCACGAGGCCCAGGAAACCCGCGAGGAACGTCGCGGAATATCCCGCCGTGATCGTCACCACGTGAGTCGCCAGCCAGAAATTCGAGTCCAGCACCGCCCGCATCATTTCCAGGGTGTCGCCGCCCAGCGCGAGGTGGTGTGCGATGAGCAGCGTGCCGAATCCCACGAGTCCTCCGGCCGCTGCCGCCAGTGCGCGGCGATGGGCCAACTCGAGGACCAGGCAGATCGCCACCGCGCCCCAGCCCACGAACAACGCGGACGAGTAGAGGTTTGTGACCGGCGGACGCGACTCGAGCCACATGCGCGTGGCCACGCCGATGGTTGTGAGCAGGAACGCGAGCGCGAGCAGGCCTAGGGCCACGCGTCCGAGCGTCTCCGGCCAGCGCAGCCAGGAGAGCACGGCGGCCAGAAACGCCGCCACGAACAGCACCATGCTGGTATGGAACGGCTGCGCGGCGTTGAATCGCGCCTCGACCTCCAGGCGGCGCGGGACCGGAGGAACGCGCCGGGCGGTGATGGTCTGCAGATCCTGAACCGCCGCGTTGAACGACGCCGCGTCCGCCGTTCGCCACGCGCGGCCCATCTCCGCGTGGGCGCGCGCCGCGGGATCCATGGTGCCCGACGCCAGACCTTCGCGCCAGGCGGCGGGCAGTTTCCGCCAAGCGGCCGGCGGTTCGCCCGGTGCAGGTGGCGTGAGATGCAGGGAGGCGAATTCCTCCGTGACTCCGAGTGCGCGCGCCAAACGTTCCGCCTCGCGCGGGTCCAATCCTTCTCCCGGCGCCCCCGCGTGGGGGAGACGGTCAAGCAGGGTTTCCTCGCCCGGTGCGCCCGCGCTCAGTCGCAGGCCCTGGTGCAGCGCGACCGCTTGCCGGAGCCTGATCACGGCGTTTTGGAAGGTGGTCCGCACCGCCGGCTCCACCGCGTCCGCCAGCCGGGCCTGCCGGTCGGCCTCACCGAGGTGCGGACGCAATTGTTCGAGCGAGAAACGCTTTCCGCCCGCGCCGGTCGCGGGATCGAGTTGCAGCAACGCCAGCAGGTCGGGATGGGTGACCTCGAAAACGGGCGCAAGTTCGGCCTGTTCCGGCCGATGCAGGACATCGAGCAGCCAGGCGGCCGGTGTTATCTCCCGGCCTTGGGCGTCCGTCACGCGCTGCCGACCCTGCGTCAGGAGCAGGGTCGTGCGCGCGACGGTGTCGAGAGGCTTGACGCGGCCGTTGACGAGCACCGGCACGCGACCGAATCCCGAAAGATCGAACGGTCCCGCGTCTGCTGGCGCCCTCCACGTGACCACGACCACTCCGGCCGCCACGAGCAGCATCACGGCCGCCGCTCGCGGCAGGTGGCGCCGTCTCCGGGCTGTAGTGGCGCCCGCGGAAACGGCTTCGCGACGACGCACGGTGTAGCGCACGAGGTGATGGCCGAACTGGAGCAGGAGGCCGGCGGCCATCAAGGTGCAGGCGATGTAAGGCACGGCCCACGCCGGGTTACGCACAACCTGCAGGATGCTCGTGCGGTCGTTGTCGGCGAAGCCGGCTTGAAAGTGCGCGAGGCCCCCGTGCCGCAGGGGGTTGTTCATCGAGATCAGCACCTCCCGGCCTTCGGCGGCCCCGGCTTCGCGCAGCAGAAGGCGGCTCGAGAAATTCCGGGGAATCTCGGTGCCGGGGTAGCGGTCGTGGGAGAACTGGAGCAGGGTGAGCGAGTGGGGCAGTGGAAGCCGGCGGGAGCGTAGCGCGATCCGCCACGCGCGGCCGTCATGCGTGAACTCCTGCGGCGCCGCGAGGAGCGGTGAAACGAGCCAGATGCCCAGCGGGCCGGCGGCTCCGGCGAGTTCCACGTACGCGGCGGGGACGTTCTCCTCCCGTGGATTGGCCGTCGGCGGCCGCGGGGCGGCCGCAACCGCCAAGCCGATCCCCTGCGTGGCGAGGTTGGGGCCGTCCGCACCGCGATTATGCAGCGTGGAGTTCGGATAGTAAGCCCGCACCTCCACCCGAAAGGGCAGACGGGGATGCTGCACCGGCGCCCGCGCGGCGACCTTCGCGCCGGGTACGGCGACGACATCGTCGTGCTCCGGGGCCGTAACGTCGATCAGCGCGAGCTCGAACTCCCGTGGGCTTTCGGCGAACGCGCGCGTTTCCCCCTCGGTCAGGCGCAGGCTGAAGTCCCGTTGCCAGAGCCCCGAGGCGAGCTCACCGATCAGCAGGAGCACGAGGCCGAGGTGGGCCAGCAGCAGCCCCGAGTTCCGCCAGGTCCACGCGAAGCGGGTGAAAAAAGCCGCGGCGAGATTGAGCAGCAGCAGGCCGCCGATCGCGTAGCCGCCCGGGAACAAGGGTACTGTCACCGGTCCGAGCCGCGTGAACACCACGAGAGAACGGAAGTACTTCTCCTGCACCGCCCAGATCCCGAGATTAACCTGATCGAGCGTGGCCGCGAGCACGAGCACGCCACCGAGTCCGAGCAGCACGAGCGTGAGGGGTAGGGAGGCGAGGGGAGCGGCGAGCGCTCGGAGGCGGCCGGCGGCGCCGGCTGCGGGCCGGAGCGGAAGCGGGTCGGGCGGGTTCACGGTGCGATTGTCGCAGGCCGGAGGCGGCCTGTGCTGCGCGGATCTTGCGGAGCGCTGCGCCCGGCTTGGGGAAGGGTCGGCGGCACGCTGGCGGGCCGCCGACAACCTTTGCGCGCAGGATGGCAAGCGCCGCACAGCCGGTGGGAGCCGCTTCAGGCATGCTGGCGGGAGAAAAATCATCCGCCGATCCCATGAAACTCGACCTCAAGCTCATCCTCGCCGGTGCGGCGCTCGCCGTGGCCGTCACCCTCACGTTCGCGGCGCCCGCGGCCGATAACTGGGAGAACCACTGCGCCAAATGCCACGGCGCCGACGGCAAGGGCCAGACCAAGGTCGGCAAGAAGCTCGGTGTCCTCGACTACACCAGCGCCGACGACCAGGCCAAGTTCACCGACGAGCAGGCGACCAAGGTGATCGTCGAGGGCGCCAAGGACAAGGCAGGCAAGGAACGGATGAAGGGTTACCAGGACGAGCTCTCGCCCCAGGAGATCAAGGACCTCGTTACCATGGTCCGGAAGTTCAAGGCCTGACGGCCTGAACCGGCACCCTCGCGTCGGCCTGCCCCCGTAGGCCGGGCGATTTTCCTCTCTGCGCGTCCTGTTGTCCGCCCCGCCCGCCATGCCTGAAGACACCCCTGCGACCCCCGCTCCCGCGCCGAAGCCGCGCTCAAACTACAATAACTGGATCAGCGCGATCGGTGCGGTGATCGCGATCGGCGCGTTGTTCTCGTTCGCGTTGCTGGTGTGGATGGATTTCACACAGGGCGAGAAGAACCCGTACCTCGGCATCTTCACCTACCTCGTCGCCCCCGCGTTTCTGGTGCTCGGGCTCGGTCTCGCGGCCTTCGGCGCCTGGGCGCAACGGCGCTGGATGGTCCGGCACGCGCACGCCCCCGATCGCTGGCGGCTTGATTTCCAAAGCAAGGCCCAGCGCCGCGGCATGATCGCCCTCGGGGCCGGCTGTCTCGGGTTCGTGATCCTCAGCGCCTTCGGGAGCTACCAAACCTACCACTACGCCGAGTCCAACGAGTTCTGCGGCCGCGTCTGCCACGAGGCGATGCATCCCGAGTGGGTCACCTACCGGCAGGGCGCGCACGCGCGCGTCGACTGCGTCGAGTGCCACATTGGCTCCGGCGCGCGCTGGTTCATCGAGGCCAAGGTCAACGGCGCCCACCAGCTCGTCGCCTACACGCTCGACAACTACCAGCGACCGATCGCCACGCCGGTGAAGAACCTGCGGCCCGCCCAGGACACCTGCGAGCAATGCCACTGGCCCGAGAAATTCGCGGGCAATGTCGAGATGGTCTTCGACCATTTCCTTTCGGACAAAAAGAACACCCCGTACACCGCACGCATGCTCATGCATGTGAACACGCGCACTCCCGGCCACCCGCCCGGCGGCATCCACTGGCACGTGAGCAAGGACGAGCGCGTGGAGTATTACGCCACCGACGAAAAGCGGCAGGTCATCCCCTGGATGCGGGTCGTGAACCTCAAGGACGGCACCGCGCGGGTCTTTCGCACGGACGACTTCCAGGGCGATCCTCCCGCGGATCGCATCCGGGTGATGGATTGCATCGATTGCCATAATCGGCCCGCGCATTCCTTCCCCACGGCGAATGAGGCGGTCGAGCGGGCGATGTTCGCCGGTTCGCTCACGCGCTCCCTTCCCAACATCAAGCGCGTTGCCGTGCAGGCCATGACGCAGAAGGAGATCACCACCGATGCCGCGGCGCCGGAGCGCATCGCCGATTTCCTGCGCGCCAAATACCAGGAGCCCGCGCAGCAGGCTGAGCTGCCCGGAGCCATCGCCGAGGTGCAGCGCATCTTCAGCCAGTCGATCTTCGTTGAGCGCAAGGCCGACTGGCGGGTCTATCCCAATAACATCGGCCACAAAGACTGGCCCGGCTGCTTCCGTTGCCATGACGACAAGCACAAGACCGCCGACGGCCAAAAGGTGCGCGCAAGCGAGTGCAGCTCGTGCCACACAATCCTAGCGCAGGGCAACGGCACCCAGCTCGATCTCCTTTCCGCCAAGGGCCTTGAGTTCAAACACCCGAGCGGCGACCTCGATCCCGAGCTCACGTGCGCCGACTGCCACAACGGCGGCATTCAGAAATAGGCCCCCGTCCCCGGGCGCCTCACCGCGAAAACCCCTGATATCCGGCCGCGATCTCAAGCTTCCCTCGCTGCAGGCTGCGGATTTCCCAGCGCGGCTCCGGTGTAGCCGAGGCCGTCTGCCTCGGATCATGATGTGCTCCCTTCGGCCGAAGGCGGTTCCAGCGGCCCGCGAGCGTCTCACGTCAGCATCTTCAGATCGCTAAAGTGAGGGGAAAAGCGCGACCGATGAGAATCGGTCCGGAAAACTCGACTTCCGATCATTGCGTCAAAAGCCACGTTTTAATGCGCATCTCAACTCCGTTGCCTCAGTTTCCTCCTGTTCGCCCGGGATCGACAGGAGCAAACGGAGGTAACGGAGAGATTGAGATGCTCCGAAGCCGTCCGGTGCGCCGGAGGCACGGGAAACCGCGGAAACGTCTTTCGCGTGTTTCGTGCCTTTCGTGGTGAACCAGGGGCTCGTGCCGCGCGGCCTTCCGCATCTCTCACTCCTTCCGACTCTCCCCTCCGACGTACTTGCTCGGCTGGGGTTCGTCGTCCGCCTTTCCCTCGTAGGCGTGCACCGACCAAGCGGAGTCGGCCCATAGGGGCAGGTTGTTCCGTTTTCCCTCCCAAGTCTCGCGAATCTCCGGGCCGAGCCGCGGGTCGCGGGCGTCGAGCATGAGACGGTTTAGCGCGGTGTACGCCACCGCCTCCGGTTTGACGCCGAGGAGCGTCGCTAGACGTTCCACCGCGTCCGATTCCGCCGCCTCGAGATGAATTTTGATCGCCGACATTATGACCTCCGTGGGTTGCGGGGTGCGGAAGCGCACCTTTTGGAAACAATAGCCTCGCGGTGCCGTTTCGGCCCCGCACGGAGTGGCTAGTGCGCCCCGCGATGTGCCCGCGCGGCTGTGAACGCCGCCGCTTCCCGTGCCAGCCGTCGCCCCGCGCCGATGCAGTTCGCGAGCGAGATACCGTCGCGGCAATTGCCGCCGAGAAACAACCCGGGCGCGCCACGCTCCACTGCGGCCATCGCCTCCTGGAACCGCGCATAGCCGGGCGCGTACTGCGGGATCGCGCGCGGCCAGCGCTGTGCGCGGAAGATCACCGGATCCCCGCGCACGCCGAGCAGGCGCCCAAGTTCCTCCGCCACCAGAGTACGGAGGCCCGCGTCATCGCGCGCTGCCAGCTCCGGCGAGCGCATGCCTCCGATGAAGGTCGTCAGCGCCACATGCCCTGCCGGGGCGCGGCCGGGAAACAGCGTGCTGGAAAACAGCGTGCCGAGGATCTGCCCGCGCTCCACTTCCGGCATCAGCACGCCAAAACCGTCCAACGCATGCGCCACCTGTTCCCGGCGATAACCGGTAAACACTGAAACCACCGGCGGGTGCGCGATTTCACGCAGCTTCGCCAATCCCGCCGTCTCCGCCACGCCGGCGATCGGTAGCGTCGCCAGCGCGTCCGCCGGCAACGCGCAAACGACCGCGTCGAATTCCGCTGTCTCCTCGCCGCTGCCCGCCGCAATCTCCAGCCGCCAGCGTCCAGCCACACGTGCGACCTTCTGCACCGGTTGGTTCAACCGCAGCGCATCACCGAGCCGCGCCGCCGCGGTCGTGGCGATTTCTCCGAGGCCTTCGGGAAACGAGAAGATGCGGCCTTTCGGGCCACCGGTCGCGTTGCGGCGCGCCAGCGCCCCGCGGATCAGCGATCCGTGCTCCTGCTCGATTGCGAACAGCTTGGGAAACGCGTCCCGCACCGAGAGCCGCCGCGGATCCCCCGCGTAAACCCCGGCCACAAAGGGGTTGATCGCGTAGTCGAGGAACTCCCGTCCCAGGCGACGCGTGACAAAGTCCGCCACCGTTTCCTCCGCGTCCGCGCGGCCCCGCGGTCGCCAGGGTTCTCCGAGCAGACGCAATTTCGCGCGCGTCGAAAACAGCGGCGTGGTCACGAATCCCAGCGGCGAGGCCGGGAGCGCCACCGGTCGTCCGTCGCGCACGATGTAACGCCGCTTCGCCTCCGGCGCCGCGTAGAGGCGGCGCGGCCCGAGGCCCAGGTCGTCGATGAACTCCGCGATCTCAGCCGTCCCTTCGAGCAGCGAGTTCGGACCGAGTTCCCGCAGCCAGCCGTCCTCGCGCAACGCGGCAATCACCCCCCCCGGCCGCGTCGCGCGTTCAAACACCGTGACGTCCAGTCCCGCGCGCCGGAGTTCCGTGGCGGCGGTGAGCCCGGTCACGCCGCCGCCGATCACGGCCACGCGGGCCGGGCTGGTCGTCGATGTCATCGTTTCCACCCTG
>CAXRGI010000280.1:0-17367 GCA_964229935.1 Opitutales bacterium | reverse complement strand
TCCCGTTCCCGCTGCTGGCCGATACCGACAAGACGGTTGTAAAGGCTTTCGGGCAAAGCGGCATCGCCTTCCCCAGCCGCGAGGCCTATCTCATCGATCGGAGCGGCAAGGTTGTTTATCACGACAAAGGCCAGACCGAGACACAGGCCGAGATGGTTTTGAACTTCCTTAAGACAAAGAAATCCATCTGATTGCGGAATAAGCAACTTTAGACTTTCTCATGAAAGCCCTCCCTTTTTCGGGAGGGCTTTTGTCTTTTTAAGATCCCTCGCGACTCTACTGCCTCCCCAAATAGGCGCCTTTTGTCTTGTCTGACCGAAGGCCCTTTTTCGTCAAAACCGCGGGGAGGGCTTTTCTCCTCAAAGCTCATCGTCGGGCGAGCCGCGCAAAGCTCCCGCCCCGGGATCCCGACGCACCCGCTCCAGCCATTCCGTCATCAAGGGATCACGGGGTGATTCCGACTCCGGCCAAGGTGCGGCCACGATGTCGATGACGCGGAGTTCACCGTCCGCACAGCGCACGAAGTTCCGCGCGTGGAGATCGGCCACCAGCCAGGGTGATCCCCGCAGAAAGAAGAGCCGCGGGTGGTCTCGGTTGGCCCGCAGGAAGCGAGACGGGATCTCGATCAGATTGGATGGCAGATGGCCGGAGGTGTCGGCGCCTTGGGGCAACGGCTCCCCCAAGGTCTGCTTCGCGACGAGGATACCCTCCACCGTCACCGCCGCGACCTCCGTCGCGGCGCCCCCGAGCGCATGGATGAGGAGCAGTTTCTCCAGCAGCCCCCGGTAACCGCCCAGCACGGCCTCGGCCTGCCAGGACGCCTCGGAGCCAGCGCGAAAACCGAAAACGCTACCGACGCGCTTCTCCTCGCGGGGGAGGTAGAACTTGTACACCGAGCCGCACTCCACGGAAAGGAACGCCGAAGCCTCGACGCCGCTGTGCAGGTACCGCAGGCGGGAGTTGGGTTCCTCCAACGGGTGCTCCACCTCCGCCGAGAACCCGAAGTCCTCCAGCCGCAGCAAGGGCAGCCGCGCCCGGAAGTCCCGGATCGCCTCGCCCAACTCGGCCCACTCGCCGCCGGCCCCCTCGAGCAGGATCACTTCGTCTTCCGCGAGGAGGACGAGATCCTGGTCCGAATCTGATCGGAGATCACATTTTTCCGCTGCCGCGCGGAGGCGAGCGAGCGACGCCAGTCGTCGCTCGTGATCGTCTTGAATCGCGTCGCGCTCGCCGGATCCGGGGAGGAGGCGGCCTTGGATGCGGGTGGTTTTCCGGGTGAAGACATCGAGCATGCGACCGACGCGCGAACGTTCGCGGAGGGGGCGTCAAACGCAAGGGCAACGCTCGCGCCGCCACAAGCTTGCCGCGACCGCGCGCCGGGGGATATTGTCCCCACGCGGTCGAACCGTCGCTCCAACGCCATGCACCGCATTCTTCCGTTCGCCGTCGCTTTCGCGCTTCTCGCGGGCTGCCGACCCGCCCCCTTGGACGGCCCGCTGGTGCTTTCCGGCAACCTCGAGTTGGTCGACGCCCAGCTGAGCTTCAAGTACCCGGGCCGCGTGCTCGAACGCCTTGTCGACGAGGGTCAGCGCGTGAAGGCGGGCCAGCCGGTCGCGCGGCTCGATGACTCCGAGCAAACGCAGGAGTTGGCCCTGCGCCGCGCCGAACTGGCGGCCGCCCGGGCCCTCCTCGCGGAACTCGAGGCCGGATCGCGCCCCCAGGAGATCGCCGCCGCGGAGGCCGTGCTCCGCAGCGCGCAGGCCGAACGCGAGCGCGCGGAACTCGATTTCAAACGGCAGCAGGACCTGCTCCAGCGGAACGCGATCCCGACGCGCGACTTCGAGTCCGCACGAGCGCAGCTCAAGGTGGCCGAGGCACGGGCCGCCGAGGCCTCCGAACGCGCCCTGCTCATCCGGGCCGGACCGCGGCCCGAGACCATCCTGCACGCCCGCGCCCGCACCGAACAGGCCGCCGCCGCGCTCGCCCTCGCCCAGAACCGCCTCGACCAGACCCGGCTCGTTTCAACCCTCGACGGCGTCGTGCTTTCGCACCACGTCGAGGCCGGGGAGTTCGTCGCCGCCGGCACGCCGGTCGTCACCGTAGCCGACACCGTGCGCATGTGGGTGCGGGCATACCTGAACGAGACCGACCTCGGGCGGCTGCGTCTCGGCCAGAAGGTCGAGGTACGCACCGACACCGCGCCGGGGCGCGTACACGAGGGCACGGTCGCCTTCATCTCAGCCGAGGCGGAGTTCACGCCGAAGACGGTGCAGACCCCGAAGGAGCGCGTGCGGCTCGTCTACCGGGTGAAGGTCGACGTGCTGAATCCGCGCGACGAACTGAAGACGGGCATGCCGGCCGACGTCGTCGTGCCGGCGGTGTCCCCCGCGCCGGCGAAGGGCGGCTGAGACCGCCATGACCGCCATCCGGACGCGCGGGCTGCGCCGCACCTTCGGCGGGGTGACGGCGGTCGCGGGCCTCGATCTCAACGTCGGAACCGGTGAGATTTTCGGCCTGGTCGGACCGGATGGGGCAGGAAAAACGACGACCCTGCGGATGCTCACCGGCATCCTGCCGCCCACGGCCGGAAGCATCGAGGTGGCTGAATGCGATGTCGTGCGAAATCCGGACGGCGTGAAGGACCGCATCGGCTACCTGAGCCAGCGGTTCGGGCTCTATCCGGACCTCACCGTCGCCGAAAACCTCGCGTTCCATGCGGACCTGCAGGGCGTGCCCGCGGCGGAGATGCCGGCGCGGACCGCGCGCCTGCTCGGGTTCAGCGGACTTGATCCGTTCCGGCGCCGGCGCGCAGGCGATCTTTCCGGCGGCATGAAGCAGACGCTGGGCCTGGCCTGCGCCTTGGTTCACACACCGCGGGTTCTCTTCCTCGACGAGCCGACCAACGGAGTCGACCCGGTGTCGCGCCGCGATTTCTGGCGAATCCTGCACCAGCTCGTTCGCGAGGGAGTCACGATCCTCGTTTCGACCGCCTATCTCGACGAGGCCGAGCGCTGCAGCCGTCTCGCGCTTCTCCATGAGGGACGCGTCCTCGCTCTCGGGACCCCGGGTGAAGTGAAACGCCTTCTGCCGGGTGCGGTGCTCGAGGTGCGCGCCGCGGACCCCCGGCGGGCCAGCACCGTCCTGCGTGAACGACTACCGGAGGCGGGAGTGGGGCTTTTCGGGGACCGGATCCACGTCACCACGCCGGACGCGGCCGGGGCCGAACGCCGCATCGCCGAGGCACTCGCGGCGGTCGGGCTCCCGCCGGGATCGGTGCGCGCGGTCGAACCTTCGCTCGAGGACGTGTTCGTCGCCGTGCTCGCGCACCCGGCCCGGTCTGAATCCGCAGCCGGAGCCCCCTCCTCGCGATGAAAGGGAGCACGGACCAGGCGGCGCCGGCGATCGAGGTGCGGGATCTCGGGATGAACTTCGGCTCGTTCCGGGCGGTGGCGGGGGTGTCTTTCGCCGTGCGGCGCGGCGAGATCTTCGGGCTGCTGGGTCCGAACGGCGCCGGCAAATCGACGACCATCCGCCTGCTGTGCGGCCTGCTGGTGCCGACCAGCGGCTCCGGGCGCGTCGCCGGGCTCGACATCGTGCGCGACACGGAACGCATCCGCGCCCGCATCGGCTACATGAGCCAGCGCTTCTCGCTCTACGACGAGCTGACGGTCGAGGAGAACATCGAGTTCTTCAGCGGGATCCAGGGCCTGCCCCGCGCGCGCCGCCAGGCACGCCGTGACTGGGTGCTGGAGATGGCGGACCTGCAGGCCCACCGGCGCACCCGCACCGGCGACCTTTCCGGCGGCTGGAAGCAGCGCCTCGCGCTCGGCTGCGCGGTGCTGCACGAGCCGCCGATCCTGTTCCTCGACGAGCCGACCTCGGGCGTCGATCCCAACAGCCGCCGGCGTTTCTGGGAACTGATCCACCGTTTGGCGGCGGGCGGCGTGACCGTGCTTGTGACGACGCATCACATGGAGGAGGCCGAATACTGCGACCGGCTTGGCGTTATCTACCGGGGGGAGCTCGTGGCGCTCGGCACGCCGGCGGAACTCAAGTCGACCCACATGCGGGACGCCGTGCTGGAGATAGCCTGTCCCCGGGCGCAAGAGGCGCTCGCAGTGGTCGAGTCGCTGCCGTCGGTGCAGGAAGCCTCGCTGCACGGCGGCGGCCTGCACGCCGTCGTGCGCGACGCCGGGGCCGCGCGGCGCGAAGTCCTCGCGGCGCTGGCAGCGGCCGGGATCACGGCCGACCGCGTCGAGCGGGTGGCACCCTCGCTCGAGGATGTCTTCGTGTCGCTGATCGAGGCGCACGACCGCGCGGCCGGTGCCCGGCCGGAGGTCGCCCGATGAACCTGCGCCGGCTGCTCGCGATGGCCCGGAAGGAGGCCATCCACATCCGGCGTGACCCGCGCAGCCTCGGTCTGGCGGTGGGCATCCCGATGCTCATGCTGCTGATGTTCGGCTACGCGCTGACGCTGGACGTCAACCGCGTGCCGTTTGTGGTGCGCGACCAGAGCGGCACACCCGAAAGCCGGGCGCTGGTCGCCCGCTTCGGCGCCACCCGCTACTTCGACGCCCGGGGCGCGGTGGAGGACGAGGCCGGACTCGCCCGTGCGCTCGACACGCGGCGGGCGATGCTGGCGCTCGTGATCCCGCCCGACTTCGCGACGCGGCTCGGCGCGGGCCGGGTCGCGCCGGTGCAGGCGATCATCGATGGCGCCGATGCGAATACCGCCGGGATCGTGCTCGGCTACACGCAGGCGGTGGTGGCGGCCCACCACGCGCACATCACGCTGGAGGCGGCGCGGCGCGGCGGCGGGGCACCCCCGGCTCCCTCCATCGACCTGCGGCCGCGGGTGTGGTTCAACGCCGATCTGGAGAGCCGGAACTTCATCGTGCCCGGCATCATGGCGGTGATCATGGGCCTCATCGCGGCGCTGCTCACGGCGCTGACGGTGGCGCGGGAGTGGGAACGCGGCACGATGGAGCAGCTGATCACCACGCCCGTGCGTCCGTCCGAGATCATCCTCGGCAAACTTCTTCCCTACACGGTCATCGGCCTCGCAAACATGACCATCGCGGTGCTGATGACGGTGTTCCTTTTCGACGTGCCCCTGCGCGGCAGCGTGACGCTGCTCTTCACGGCCGGCCTGGTGTTCGTGGTCGGCACGCTTGCGCAGGGACTGTTCATCAGCGCGCTCGCCCGGCAGCAATTGCTGGCCAGCCAGCTGGCGATGGTCTCGACCTTCCTGCCGGCGTTCCTCCTCTCGGGCTTCGCGTTCGCCATCGCCAACATGCCGGCGCCGGTGCGGGCCATCAGCCACCTGGTGCCAGCCCGCTACTTCGTCTCGCTGGTGAAGGGCGTCTTCCTGCGTGGCACCGGGCTGGAGACGCTGGCCCGCGACGCCCTGCTGCTCGTGGTCTTCGCGGTGGCGCTGCTGGCGCTCGCCATCCGGCTGACCCGCGGACGACCCCGCTGACCATGGGAGAACGCATCCTCGCCATCCTCCGCAAGGAGTTCCGTTCCATCCTGCGCGATCCGCGCATGCGGTTCGTGATCCTCGGCCTGCCCGTGCTGCAAACGCTGATCTTCGGATACGCCGTCACGCTCGACGTTCGTCAGGTGCGGCTCGCGGTGATGGACCGCGACGGCACGCCCGCCAGCCGCGCGCTGGTGGCGCGCTTCACGGGATCGACATGCTTCGAAGCTGTCGCGCATCCGGCGGACGAGGCCGCGGCGCGCGCCCTGCTCGACGCGGGCGAGGTCGCCGCGCTGCTGCGCATCAACGCCGGTTTCGAAGAAGGCCTGCGCGCCGGACGCGCGGTGCCGGTGCAACTGGCGGTGGACGGCGCCGATTCCAACACGGCCCGATTCGTCCTGAATTACGCGGGTCAGATCGCGGCCGCCGCCAACGCCGAGCTCGCCGGCGAGACAATCCGTCGAAACGCCGGGCCGGCCGCCGCGCCCGGGGGCATCGATCTGCGACCCCGGGTCTGGTTCAACCCCGATCTGGAGAGCCGCAACTACTATGTGCCGGGCATCATCGCCATGCTCGTGATGCTGGTCGGCCTGATGCTGACGAGCATGGCGATCGTGCGGGAGAAGGAGACCGGCACGATCGAGCAGATCATGGTCACGCCGATCCGTCCGGTGGAGTTCATCCTGGGAAAATGCGCGCCGTTCGCCCTGGTGGGTTTCATCGACACGGCGCTGGTCTCCGCAGTGGGTCTCTTCTGGTTCGATATCCCGTTCCGCGGGAGCTTCACGCTTCTGCTCCTCGGCACCGCCCTGTTCCTGCTCGGGACACTCGGCATCGGGCTCTTCATCTCGACGGTGAGCCGCACGCAGCAGCAGGCGATGATGACGACGTTCTTCTTCTTTTTTCCCGCGATGCTTTTCTCCGGCTTCATCTTCCCGATCTCCAGCATGCCGGCGGCGTTCCAATGGCTGAGCCTCGCCGACCCGCTCCGGCACTTCCTCATAATCATCCGCGGCGTCTTTCTGAAAGGCGTGGGCGCCGAGGTGCTGTGGCCCGAGCTGGTCGCGCTGCTGGCGACGGGCGTCGCCGTGATGGCCTTCGCCGTCTCCCGCTTCCGGAAGACACTCTGAGCAGGTCGGGGCAGCGAGGCAGGAAACAACCGCCGGGCCCCGGAGGGCGCGGAGCTGGTACGAAAGTCACGAAGGCACACCGATCCGCGGTTCCGGCGGCCCGCTTGGTCTGCGGCCGCTTTCACCCGCCCCGACGTCTGCGGGTGAACAGCCGCGGCTGGATCGACCCGCCCTGCCGCACGATTCCCCGGCCGCGCGGATCCAGCCTCAACCGTTCCGCGTTCCGGCCAGACGATCGAACGCGGGGCCGGTCAGCTCCACGGTTCGCGTCGGGAAGGCGAACACCAGGCCGCGGGCCTCGACCGCGCGCATGATCGCGAAATTGATTTCCTGCTTGATCGCGAGCGAACGGCCGAAGTCGGGCTCCAGGACCGCGTACGCCAGCCACACATCGAGAGACGAGTCGCCGAAATCCCGGAAATAGACGTGCACCTCGTCGCGGTCGACGTCCGGCCGCGCGAGGAGTAGCGCCCGGATATCAGCCACCAGGGCCTCCAGTTGCTCCGGCCGGCCCGCGTAGGTGACGCCGATGACCTGCTCGAAGCGACGGCCGGTGAAGCGGGAAAGGTTCGTGATCGTGTCGGAGGCGACCGTCTTGTTCGGGATCACCATCAGCGAGCGGTCCTGCAGCCGCACCCGGGTCGAACGCAGGCCCACATCCTCGACTTTGCCGAGATGGCCGCCGATGCGCACGGTCTCGCCGACGCGGAACGGCTGGTCGACGGCCACGACGATCGCGCCGAAAACGTTCGCGAGCGTGTCCTGCGCCGCGAGGGCGAAGGCCAGGCCGCCGATACCGAGGCCCGCCAGCAGCGCCTTCACGTCGAACCCGAGGCCCTGCACGGTCAGGAGAATCCCGACCACCGCGAAGAGGATGAGCGTCGTCTTGCGGATCCACGGCATGAAGGCCGCCACGCCCAGCGCGCGCTGCCGCGCGACCTCGCCGGCGTGTTCCAGAAGCGCCGCCAGGCCGCACCAAAGGACCCAGAACAGCACCAGGGAGAACGCCACCTGCGAGCCGTGGCCGATGTAACGGTCGGCATCCGCCGAAAGCTTCAGCACCCGTAACGCCGAGAAGAGGCCGATCAGCGTGACCAAGGCGGCCGCGGGTCGCTCCAGCGCCGGGAATAACTTGTCGTCCAGCGTGGTCTCCGTGCGTTCCGCGAGCCGGCGCAGGGTTGGGAAAATCAGCCCCGTGACGATCCGGCGGCCCAGCAGCGCGACCACCAGCAGCGCCGCCGCCACGGCGAAATGCGTCACCGTGTTGCCGGACTCCTGAATTCCGAACACCCGCAGCGACGCGTCCAACAGATGCTCCAGAAAGTCAGGCTGTTCGATCCTGGCTGCTTCCACGACCGGAGTGTCGGCCGCGCGGAGCGGCGCCGCGCCGGCCACCGGCGCCAACGAAAGGAGCCCTGTCGGGGGACGCTTCATGGGCGCGAGGACACAATCCCGGGATTGGGTTTGTCAAAGGCTTTGACCGGAGCGCGGACCACGGGAAAAGAAAACGCCGGGGCGCAAGGTCCCCGGCGGTTGCGATCTGGGCGCCCGCAAGTTCCGGCGCGGCGCTCCGAGCTCAGCTGACTGTGATCTTCCGCGGCTTGATCGCGGCCGACTTCGGCAGCGAAACACGCAGGACCCCGTCGGCCAGCTCCGCGTGGATCTTGTCGACGTCGATCATGTTCTCGTGCTCGAGCACGAGCTCATACGGGGCGTCGGGTGTCTCGCGGTAGAGGGTCGTCCAGGTTTCGGGCCGCTTCCAGGAACGGCGGCCGACCACGTGGAAAACGCCTTCCTCGGCGGTGAGCTCAAGGCCTTCCTTGGCG
This sequence comes from Opitutales bacterium, assembly GCA_964229935.1. Lineage (GTDB taxonomy): Bacteria > Verrucomicrobiota > Verrucomicrobiia > Opitutales > Opitutaceae > ER46. Next base: position 8,932 of record CAXRGI010000280.1, on the reverse strand, counting down.
ACACCGGGCAGATGCACCGTGACGCCGAAGGCCTCGTCGGTTTCGCGGATCTCATAGGCGGGCTTCACGGATGGACCGGTGACGGCTCCCGACCGCGACTGGCGGCGGGCGGGCGCGCGGTTTAATGACGGAATGAGGGTGTTGATGAGGGACATGTTGGTTTTCTCCTGGGTTGATGTTGCGGTTTTGCGCGGTGCCGGTGGCCGGTCACTTGACCTCGACGCTCACCTTGCGCGGCTTGGCCTCCTCGCGCTTCGGCAGGGTGACAAGGAGCACGCCGTTCTCGAAGGCGGCGGCAACCTTGTCGGAGTGCACCGAGTCCGGAATCGAGATCGAACGGCTGAAGGCGAAGGACTCCTCGCCCTTGCCCTCCGCGGACGGCTTTTTCCGGGCGCCGGAGATGGTAAGGTAATCCTCGACCATCTCGACGCTGAGGTCGGCGCGAGTGACTCCGGGAAGTTCGGCGCGGACGTAGGTGTTATCCTTGTCCTCGTAGAGATCGACCGGGAACCGGGGCTCGGCCGGTCCGGCGCCAGCGAGGTCGCCGAGCGCGGCCTCGACGAAGCGGTCGATCTCGGTTTCCAGCCCGGACCACGGGGAGCGCGGGAAGGCGCCCGAAACCGGGGACAGGCTGCGGCTGAGGGTGGGCTGAATGTAGCGTACGAGTCTCATGATTTGTTCTCCTGGGTTATGATGGACGAAGTGCCACCCTTGACGCAGTTCGCGGACCAAAGGGGGCGGTGAGCTAAGTCGCGTGTTTACCGCGTTTTGCCGCCCAGACCCTTCCAGCCGGTGGGAAAAACCTGCGCGGCTTGCGCCCACCCGCGGGAAAAATCGTCGCGCGTCGCCTTCGAAACGTGATCTGCTTGTCGAGACATGACCCGCTTCGACTTCGATCGCGCACCCGAACGCCGCGGCACGGATTCCCAGAAATGGCAGAAGTATGCCGGCCGGGACGTATTGCCGCTTTGGGTGGCAGACATGGACTTTGTCTCACCACCGCCCATCCTCGAGGCCCTGCGCAACCGGGTGGAACACGGGATTTTCGGTTATGCGCGCCCGACCGCGGCGACGGTCGAAGCCGTGACCGGGGCCCTCGCCGAGCACCACGGGTGGAGGGTCGACCCGGAATGGATTGTCTGGCTGCCGGGACTGGTGGTCGGGCTCAACGTGACCGCGCTCGCCTTCGCCGGACCGGGCGAGGACGTGCTGACTCTGACGCCGGTCTACCCACCGTTCACCTCAGCGCCGCGCCACAGCAGTCGCACCCCCGTGGGCGTGCCGTTCCTCGCCGCGGGAGGTCGTTGGGAGATCGACTGGGACGCCCTTGAGCGCGCGGTCACGCCGCGCACCCGGATTTTCCTGCTGTGCAATCCCCATAATCCCCTCGCCCGGGTCTGGCGCAGGGAAGAACTGGAGCGGCTCGGCGAGTTTTGTCTGCGCCACGGCCTCGTTCTTTGCTCCGACGAGATCCACTGTGATCTCATCCTCGACCCGGCGCTGAAGCATGTGCCGTCCGCCACGCTTTCAAAGGAGCTCGCGGCGCGCTCGATCACGCTCATGGCACCGAGCAAGACGTACAATGTGCCCGGGCTGGGCACTTCGCTCGCGATCATCCCCGACGCGGGTCTGCGCGCCCGCTTCAACCGGGCCGCGGCCGGAATCGTGGCCGAGGTCACCTGCCTGGGTTTCGCGGCGTGCGAGGCGGCGTACCGTGACTGTGAACCTTGGCGCCAGGAACTGCTGGCCTACCTGCGCGGCAACCGCGACTACCTGCTCGACGCCCTTCCCCGGGCGCTGCCGGGGCTGAAGATCGAGGCCCCTGTGGAGGCAACCTACCTGTTGTGGATGAATGTGTCGGGGCTGGGTCTCGCCGATCCGGCGGCACATTTCGAACGGCGGGGCGCCGGCCTGAGCGACGGCACGCCCTTCGGAGCACGTCCAGGCTCCCATCTTCGCCTCAATTTCGGCTGCCCGCGCGCGACGCTCGAGGAGGCCGTCCGCCGGATGGCATCGGGAGGCTGAGACCCCGGCATCGCGCTCTGCCGTGCGATCACGCCTCGCCACGACGGAGGGTGAGGACGCACTCGAGGTGGCGGGTCTGCGGGAAAAGGTCGAACGGTTGCGCGGCGGCCAGCGTGTAACCGGCGGCGAGGAAGTGCTTCAGGTCGCGCATCTGCGTCGCGGGATCGCAGGAGACGTAGACGACCGTGCGCGGACCGAAGGCGAGGAGCTGCCGCAGGAACGCCTCGTCGCAGCCTTTGCGGGGCGGGTCGATCACCACGGCGGTGTCGGCGGGAGCAAACACCGGGTCTAGACCCGCGAAGATCGCGGCCGCATCGCCGGCGGAAAAAGTCGCGTTGGTGATCCCGTTCGCGTCCGCGTTCTCGCGGGCGAACCGCACGCTGCTCTCGCTGATCTCGATGCCCGCCACGCGCTCGAAACCGGGAGCGGCGCTCAGCGCGAACAGCCCGCTCCCGCAGTAGGCGTCGACCAGGAAACGGGCGCCGCCCGCGGCCGCCTGTTCCCGCACGTGGCGTGTGAACGCCGGCAGCAGGAACGGGTTGTTCTGGAAAAAATCGCGCGCGAGGAAACGCAGCCGCAGCGGCGCGCCGGGAATCGGGCCGGCGCCGGCGATCTCCTCCGTGATCACGGCGTCGTGGTCGGTCGTCACCGCGCCGCCCGCCTCGCGCAGCAGCAGCGTGGCGCCGCGGGTGTACTCGGCCTGCCGGGTGTGCACCGCCGACCGCACCTCGGTCAGGCGCGCGTTGATCGCCTCGGTGGCGATCGGGCAGGCCGGGACGTCCACAATGTCGAAACGGGTGCCCTGGCGGAGAAATCCGATCGGCACCGGCGGGGCGCCCTCGCCGCCGCGAGGCGGGGCGAAATGCGGGGTGATTTTGGACCGGTAGTGGAATGCCCGCGGCGAGGGCGTGACGGGCGCGACCGGAAAGCCGGCGACTCCCGCCATATGCTCCAGCAGTTCCGCGACCTGGCGGCGTTTCCACTCCAACTGCGCGGGGTAGTCCAGATGCTGGTACTGGCAGCCACCACAGCGGCCGAACAACGGGCAGCGCGGCGCGACGCGCTCCGCCGCGGGCCGGAGCACCTCGACGAGGTCGGCCTCGGAATAATTGCGGTGATTGCGAAACACCCGCGCCCGCACCCGCTCGCCGGGCAGCGTGAAAGGCACCATCACCACCCATTTGCCCGCCTCCTCGGGCAATTCCACCCGGCCGAGGCCCACGCCGAGGTTCGTCAGCGTCGTGACCTCCAGCTCAAGCTCGGCATGGTACGCGAACGGCTGATCGTTGAAGGGTTTCCTTTTGCCCACGCGCGGAGGGAACACGCGCCGCCGCCCCGCGCGAGCAAAAGGATTTTGTCTTTTGCGGCGAACCGGTGTCTTCCATCCGCGCGTGTCCGCCCCAGAGAAGATCTCCAGCCTGCAGAACCCGCGCGTGAAGGAACTCGTGCGCCTGCGCGACCGCCGGCCGCGCGACGAGGCGGGCGTGTTCCTGGTCGAGGGCTACCGCGAGATCCTCCGCGCGCTCGACCGGGGCGTGCAGCCCCGGGAGCTTTATTTCTCGTCCGACTGGTTCCTCGGAACCAACGAACCGGCCCTCCTCGCGCGCGCCGAGGCTGCCGGCGCAAAGCTCTGCGAGCTCTCCAAGGAAGCCTTCGCCAAGGTGGCCTACCGCGAACGGCCCGACGGCCTGCTCGCCGTGGCCCCGCAATGGAGGCGGCGGCTGGAGGACCTCGTCCTGCCCGCCGCGCCGCTTCTGCTCGTGGTCGAGGCGATCGAGAAACCCGGCAACCTCGGCACGATCTTGCGCGGCGCCGACGCCGCCGGCTGCCACGCGGTCATCGTCTGCGATCCGGTCACCGACATCTTCAATCCCAACGTCGTGCGCGCCTCCACCGGCGTGCTTTTCTCGGTCCCGCTGGTCGTCGAGGAGAGCCCGCGGGTGCGGGCGTGGCTGAGGGAAAAAGGCGTGCGCGCCGTGGCGACGACGCCGGCGGCGGCGACGATCTACAGCGCGGCCGACCTCCGCGGGCCCCTCGCGATCGTCATGGGCAGCGAGCAGTACGGCCTGAGCGATTTCTGGCTCCGGGAGGCCGACCTGCCGGTGCGTATCCCGATGGCGGGCCAGGCTGACTCGCTGAACGTGGCGATGGCGGCGATCATCACGCTTTTCGAGGCGGTGCGACAGCGCGGCTGATCATCGCCAGCCGGCCAGTGCCGGCTCGCCCCGTGAGCCGGATCGCGTTCACATCCCGCCATGGAAAAGCTCATCGGTGTCGTGGTCGTGGTCGTGTTGGTGGGCGGGGTGGTGGTGTGGGCGGTGCGACGTGAGATCAAGTCGGCCAGGAACCTCGCGGCGCTCGCCGCCCGGCTTTGCCTCAGGTTCCGTCCGTCCAAGGAGAACGAGCCGGGCGTGGGCAACACGGCGGAAGGCGATTTCCAAGGACGGCCTGCACGCTTCTGGACGTATGCGACCGGCTCGGGCAAATCGCGGACCGAGTGGGTGGCGGTTTCAGTGCGTCTGGCCGGTGATTCCCGGCTGACGGCGCAGCTTAAACCGCAGGGCTTCGGGACGAAGATCGCCGAGCTTTTCGGCGCGAAGGAGATCGAGGTGGGCGAGCCGCGGTTCGATGGCGAATGGTTCATCCGCACCAACGCGCCCGCCACCTGCCGCGCCGCGCTGCTACCCGAACTGCGGGAGCGGTTGATGACCGCCCGCCAAAGGGGCGCCCGCGGGGTGTTCACCTTGGAGCGGGGCGTCTTCGCCTACACCGAGATGGGTACGTTCGCCCGCGACTCCACGGTGGCGCGGCTTGAATCAATGCTGCCCCTGCTTCGGGATTTCGCCGAGGCGGCGGAGGCGAGCGAGTCCGCGCTGCCGGTGGCCTGAGCACCCGGCCCGCGCGCCGGGTGCATTTGCGAAAGGCCGGGCGGCGGCTTCGCTCGTCCTGTGGATCCCGTCTCCCATGTCGCGCTGGGCGCCAGCCTCGCCCACGTCTGCCTCGGCGCCCGCCTCGGACGTTCGGCCGCCCTCGCCGGTGCCCTCGCGGGGCTGGCGCCGGACGCCGACATCCTGATCTCGAGCGCGACCGACCCTCTGCTGGCGGTGGAACATCATCGCGGTTTTTCCCATGCGCTGGCGGCCGTGCCGGTCGGGGCTGCGCTCGTGGCATCGTTGTGGCTCGGTTCCCCGACTTGGCGCGACGGAAGACGCTGGCTCGCGCTTTGGAGCGCCGCGGCCCTCTCCTACTTGAGCCACGTGCTGCTCGACGCCGCCACCAGCTACGGCACGCAGCTGCTCTGGCCGTTTTCCACCCAGCGCGCGGGCTGGGATTGGATCGCGATCGTGGATCCGGTCTTCACCTTGCCCCTCATCGCGGGACTTGCGCTCGGGCTCGTCCGGCGCCGCGCGCGCCCCGCGGTCCTCGCGCTGGTGTTCGCCGGATGTTATCTCCTGATCGGCGGCGTGCAGCACGGGCGCGCGGTGGCGGCGCAGCGGGAGTTGGCGCGGAAACGCGGTCACACCCCGGAACGCGTCGAGGTGATGCCGACCTTGGGCAACAACGTCGTCTGGCGCGCGCTCTACGTACATGAGGGCCGCATCCACAGCGATCGTATCCGCGTCGGCTGGTTCTCGCGCCCGGCCATCCGCGAGGGCTGGTCGCTCCCGCTGGCGGGCGCCGCGGACCTCACCGACGAAGAACGCTCCCGGAACCGTCGCCGATCCTTCGAGCGCTTCGCGTGGTTTTCGGACCACTGGGTGGCGCGCAGCCCAGGCGACGCGTCGGTCCTGGCCGACATGCGCTACTCGCTCGGCGCGGATGCCTTCGACCCGATCTGGGGCATCCGCTTCACCGGGGCCGGTGCCATGAACGAGGTGGAATGGATCAACCGCTCCCGCCAGCGCCGGATCGACCCGGGGGAACTTTGGCGCGAGATTACCGGAGCCGACGAACGCTACGGACAGTAAAGGCCGCCGGACACGCCCGAGGCCCCGGGCTTGAGGAAGGCGCGTCCCGCGGGTACGCGTTTCCCGATGGCATCCCCTACTGAACTCATCGGCCGCTGGCAGATGATCCGCGCCGAACTCGCCGGGGAATCAGCCCCCGATTTGGTGACGAGCAGGATGGTACTCGAACTGGGAACCGGGCGTTACTCGGTGGTCTACGCCGGGGAGGTCTCCGACGCCGGCGAATGGGCGGACGGAGCCACCGCGGGGACACTCACCCTGCTGGGAAAGGAGGGCCCCAATGCGGGCCGACGAATACCCTGTCTTTACCAACTGGCCGGAGACCGGCTGCGTGTCTGTTACGGCCTCGACGGCGCGGAGCCCACGGATTTCGCCACCGCCGGCCTGACGCAACGCTACACCGCCACCTACCGCCGCCTTTAACCGCTACCCCAAGGGGTCAGGGCGTTGGATGTTGTCAGGTGGACCGGTCGGCTCGTCCGCAAACGTTCAACGCCCTGACCCCTTGGGGGCTACGACGACCCAAGGGCTGCCGCGCCTTCATGAGAGGCAGTCCAAAAGTAGCGTCTGAATTCCATAAGTCGCTGATCAGCAGCGAACGCGTTCCCGAACGGACGCACTCCGCTCGAAAGCCGATGGGGTCAGGGCGTTGAACGTTTGCGAACCGTCGGGCAGACGGCTCTGAAAACAATCAACGCCCTGACCCTGTGGGGGAGTCGCGGAGCGCGATGAAGTCTGCCCGGGAGGCGTCGTCCTCGGCGACACGCAGACCGAGCGCGATCAGGGCACCGGCCTGTTCCGCGTGACCGTGACGCGCGTAAAGCCCCGCGGCCTTGCGGACCAGCGGCACGCGCCGCGGGAAAAGCCTGACCCCCTCGTCGAGGACGGCGAGGTGACGCAGCGTCGGCGACGCCTCGGACGCGGCCCACGCATCCGCGATGAGTTCATAGACCTCGGCCAGAGGCGGAGCCGCGCCGCGCGCCGCGAACAATGCCTCCAGCACGCGCGCGGTCTGCGCGGTGTCGATCCGGCCGCCGGCCCCCGCTGGTCGGGCGAGAAACTCGGCGAGGCGAAGGCGGGCCAGTTCCTGGTTCGCGCGCGGCCGCCCCGGGCCGAGCGCGGCGGCCGCCTCGAGTAATTCGCGGGCGGCAGCGTCGTCACCCCCGTCGACCTCGCAGAGTCCCATCACGGCCAGAAGACGCGGGTCGCGGTGATCACGGTCGTAGGCGCGGCGAAGCGTGCGGCGCGCCTGCTCGAGGTACTTGGGCGCGAGTTCCGCGGATATGCCGCGCACGTACGGCACCTCGAGCCGCTCCCAATCGCCTTTGATGCACGCGATCTGGAGGTCCGAAGCATTGACGAGCCCGAAAGGCGGGAGCTTGGCGGATCGCGCGGGACGCAGGCGCGTGCCGCGGCGCGCGGCCTCCGGCAGGTAGGCGGCGAGCCGGCGCCGGGCCTCGTCGTAACCGAAGCCCAGACACTCGATGAACAGACGTTCGCTCGCGCCCTCGGCGGCGCTTCTTTCCACAAAGCGCCAGAGCCCGGCGCGGTGGGCCTGCCGGTCGGCGTCGAGCCCCCAGCGCACGAGCAACGCCGCATGCGCCTGCCAGGCCCGCGCGGGCTCGACGCCCGCCGGCAGGGAGGGATCACCCGCGGCCGGCAACCGCTGCTGCAGGACGTCGGACACGCCCCAGACCGGCGAGGGAAAGGCGGGATCCTTGACCTGCGTCGCCGTGGGCGGCGGGGCAAACCAATCCAGCGGAGCGAGGTTGAGCTGCCCGGCTCCGTACTCGGTTTTCTGGTACAACGTGAGCAGCCCTCCCACGAACCAGGCCGGCAGCGAAGGCAAGCGCTGCCGGACGAGAAAATTGATGTAGTCGTACGTGAGGGAGAGTCGGCCGGCGTCGACCTCGTCCCGGCGGACGATCATGAAGATCGCCATCACATCGCGGTCGGACAGCCGCAGATTGGGCAGGAAGCTGTAACGCGGGCCGGCCGAGGGCGGGCGGAAACCGCGACCGGCCGGCAGGGACCCCGGATCCGGCGCGGGGGCGTCGGCCCGGCGGAGCAGCTGGCGGATCACCTCCTGCGAAGCGGCCGGCTGCAGCTCCTCGTCGTAGAGGATGAGGAGCGGCTGCACCGAGGACTGCCAGCGAAGGGCCGGCGGCAGCATCTCGCCCAGCAACTCGTGGAGCTGGAAGTGCGCCTCGACGACACGACGCGTGGCGGAGTCGCTGCAGCGGGAGAGGATCTAAAAACCCCTCGCCTCGCCGGGGCGCCACGGCGGCCCCTTGGCAGCCTCCTCGACGAGAAAGGGCGGCAGCGAGACGGCCGTATCCTGCGCGGGCACGGCGCCGGGAGTGAGGACCAGCAGCGCAAGCCAGAGCGCCAACCGTCGCCCACCCGCCGACTCCCGCCCCTGCCCGGATACGCTCACGCCTTGCCAGAGAGATCGGGCACCGTGAACGGTGCGCGGTATTGGCGGGTGAGGAGCGGGTTGGCGACGGCGGCGAACTCGCCCGTGAAACGCTCCGTGCCGGGCGCGATCTGCAGCAGGGCGCCGAGCGCGAGCGGCGTGGCCTTGAGGTCGACGGCGTTGGCGCCGAGGTGCTCCATCATGCGCCCGCACGCCTCGGCAAGCCCGGCGTTGCCACGGATCCGCTCGCGCAAGGCGTCCGGCTGGGCGGCCTTGCCCAGCACATGGGAGATGTTGCCGAGATGGCAGAGCGCACTGGAGACGTGGCCGTCCTCGATCGGACCGTAGAGGTCGGCCGCCTTACGGCTTCGCACGACGTCGCTGAAGTTCTGCATGTGGCGGTCCACACCCTTGAATTCCCGCACGATCTTGCCGGCCTTGTCGTAGGCGGTGGCGGTGAAGTAATTCGTCGAGACGACGCTGCCGCCCTCGCAGTCGATCACATTGCCGACGCCCACGCCGC
>CAXRGI010000279.1:0-13088 GCA_964229935.1 Opitutales bacterium | reverse complement strand
CGAAGAGGTGGGACTGGCAGTCGATGCGTTCCTCGCTGGCGGCGCCGGCCGGCGCGGAGCGGGCCGACGAGGCGAGCAACGAGGAGGCGGTGGTGGCGGCGACGAACTGGCGGCGGGATAGGTCGGGCATGGCGGGAATTCTCAGGGTTTGGTGAGCCACGCGACCAGCGCGGCAAGATCGGTGGCGGACATGGCGCGGTCGAAGGCGGGCATGACTGAGGCCGGCATCGAGGTTTCCTTGACCACATCCGCGCGGAGGAGCGTCACGACCTCGTTGTCGGGCTGGATGACCCAGATCGCGCTCTGGCTTTCCTCGAGGATTCGTCCCGCCACCGTGCGACCGTTGCGCGTGGTGTACGCGTGCAGACCGAATCCCTCCACGATCTCGGCGCTTGGCTCGAGAATGGAGCGGATGATGCGCTCCACGTTCCCGCGCGCGCCCAGCTCCGAGAGATCCGGTCCGAAGGCGGCACCTTCGGCCCCGACGCGATGGCAGGCGATGCAGCCGGCGGCGTGGAAGATCGAGCGTCCCCGCGAGGCGTCCGCGCGCGGCAGGGCGGCGACGACGGCGGCGGTGGTCAACGCCGCGGCCGGCGCCGTGAGCGTCGTGGGGGAAGGGGCCGGCGGGGGCACGATACGCCGGTAAACGCCGGTGGAAGTGGTGCCAACCTTCCGTCCCTCGACGAATAGCGCCGCCTTCACGGTCGTGGTTTCGGTGAGGGTGATTCGCGCGCTCTCGGGTCCGGGGCTGTACACCGGCTCGCTACCGTCGGTGGTAAAGCGCACGACCGCCGGCTTGATGCCCGGCACGAGTTTCAGGCGCGCGCTGCCGACGAAGTCACCCGGTGACGGGGAAATGTCGATCAGCGGGTTGCCGTTGCGCTTCGCGAGCCAGAGACCGGCGAGACCGGCCGTGGCGGCGTCGCGATCGCCCAGCAGGGCACGTACTTCCGGCTCGGCAAGTGCGCTCCGCTCCAGCAACGCGAGCAAGGCCCCGCGCCGGACGCCGGCGTGGCGGTCGCGGAGTTTTTCGCGCAGTCCCTCGGGGGTGGTGATCAAAGCCAGCGCGTTCCACGCGGCGTAATAGGCGAGCCGGTCTGACTCCGTCTCCAAGGCGGCGCAAACCGCCTCGGCCAACTCCGGCCGCCGCAGATGCCGGGCGGCCTGGAAGGCGGCAAAGCGGACGCGTGGCTCCGGGTCACGCAGCGCGGTGGAAATCAGGTCCGGCAGGGCGGTTTGCCGCCGGGACTCGCGAAAACGGTGGGCAAGGATCCCAAGGGTTTGAATGCGCGCGTTCCGCGAAAGGCTCGCGCCGGTGGCAGTGAACCACTGATCCAGCTTCGGATCGGAGGTCGCGATACGGCCGAGGGTCCAGAGCGCCCAGGTCTGCTGCCCCACGGGAAGATCCCGCCGCGCCGCGAGCGCAGTGAGTTCGGAGCGCACGGCGTCACCCCGTCGCACGAGCTCGTTCGAGGCGTCAGTCCGGTAGGAAGCGACCTGACCGGCGAGATCGGCCGCCAGTTCGGCGAAGGACCACGCGGCGTGGGGGCGCGTCCGGTGGGCGGCGGGTACCGCCCTGGCCACGCCCGGAGCGGCGATGCGCCAGAGACGGCCCTCGTTGGTCTGTTGCCCGTCCTTGAAGGTGGCGCCAAGCGAGGTTCCCCAGCCGGACATGTACAGTGCCCCGTCGGGCCCCACCTCGATGTCCACGGGGTTGAAGAGCGCCTCGCCCGGTTTCAGGAAGGGTTGCCACTTTCCGCCCGCGGGCTGCAGCTGCGCTCCGTCCCACGAGGGCCGGTAAACATAGGTGATGCGGTGCTGGAAATCATTGATGAACCAAACCCCGCGGTAGGCCTCGGGCAGCGCCGGCGTATCGGCGAAAACGATGCCCACACCGGACCCGGTGAAAATCGGCCCGCTGATGGGCACGGTCGGCAGATGGCCGCGGCCCGTCCAGTCCGGGCTCCAGGTGTGGGCCCAGCCGAAATCCGATCCCGGAAAAGGCATGAAGATGCGGTCCCCGTCGCTCTGGTCGTTGTCGGTGCCCAGCCACGTGAACTCCGCGTCGAAGGCAATATCCCACGGGTTCCGCAGGCCTCGTGACACGATCTCCAGCTCGGAACCATCGGGGTTGGCGCGCAGCACGCCGCCGCTCCGGCCCCAGTCGTCCTCCGGATCCTGATAGGTGGCGCGGTAGGTGTCCTTGGTGAAGGTCTTGGCCGGCGGAATCTCGGGCGAGCCGGGCAGAGGAGTCTGGCCGTGCAACTCGAGGAAGGCGCGAGGGGCGATCCGTCCCGGCTGGTTCAGGCCCTTGGAGTTGCCCTTGCTCATGTAGAGGCGGCCGTCGGGGCCGAAGTTCAAGCCGTGGAGGGCGTGCTCGATGTTCCCGAGGTCGGTGTACAACAGCACGTACTCGTCGGCCTCGTCGTCGCCGTCGAGGTCGCGTACGATGGTGAGATCGGGCGAGTTGGCGATGTAGAGGTCGCGTCCGCGCCAGACCAGTCCCTGCACCGAGTTCAGCCCGCGCGCGAAGGTCTTGGCGCGGTCGAAGATGCCGTCGCCGTCGGTGTCGGTCAGCAGTTCGATCGTGTCGCCGGGGGTGTCGGGCTTCGGGTTGCGGTACTGCGGGCCCTGACCGACGAAGAGACGGCCGCGCGAATCGAACGCGATCGCGCACGGGTTGCGGATCAGTGGCTCGCGGGCCACGAGCTTCACCTCGATCCCGGCGGGAGCCTCGGGCAGCAGGGCGGAAGCGGGTTCGGCGGCGCGGGCGGCCGACGTGGCCAATAGCGCCGTGACGAGGTGATGGATGCGGAGGTTTTTCATGAAAGGGCGGGGCTCAGGAGGCGGTTGGGCGGCGACGGGTGCTCCAGTACACGAGGTCCTCGATGTTGTCGGGCCGGTGGCCGCCGAGCACCCGGCTGGCCAGCCAGCCGGTGCCGAAGAGCACCACGTGGCTGAAGAAACCGATCAGAATGGGGTTGAAGGGAAAGTTGATCCCGAAATCCAAGGTCCGGCGGCTGGGCTCCGAGAGGATCGCCCATGCGGTGAAAGCAAGGCAGCACGCCATGCCGACATAGCACCCGGTGCGCGTCGCCGTACGGGTGAGGAAACCGAGACAAAACAGCCCGAGCGTGCCACCGGAAAGGATCGCGGCGATGGTGAGCGCCCGCTCCATCACCGGCGCCAGCCCTTTTTCCGGGATCAGCAGCAGGGCGGAGGCGGCTGCGAGGAACCCGCCCAGCAGAACCATCAGGCGGCCACAACGCAGCCGCGCCCGATCGGAACTGCCCGGGACCAAGGTCGCGTAGTAGTCGCTCGTCGCCACCGTCGCCACGCTGTTGAGGTCCGAGCTTACCGTCGACATCGCCGCGGCGAGGATCGCCGCCACCACCAGTCCGAGCAGGCCGGCGGGCAGGTATTTCGACATGAAGAACGGCATGGCGTTGTCGCCGATCTCGGGGCCCGGCACGCCCGCCAGCGCGAAAAACCCGTGCAGGCACGCGCCCGAAAAGATGAACATGAAGAACACGGGGACGCAGATCAGCGCTCCGTTCACCGCGGCGCGGCTCGCCTCCTCGTCGGTGCGCGCGATCAGGTAACGCTGCACGATGTGCTGGTCGGTGACGTACCGCCGCGCCCACTGGATGGAGTAGGTGACGAGGAACAGCCACAGCGTCGTGCGCTCGTGATCGAAGAGACTGGACCACGAAAACTCGGTCGAGCCGAGGGTCAGCCGCCCCGCGCGCCACGCCTCGCCCACCACCGCGAACGGCGCGCCCGCCTCCGGCGCGAAGAGCAGGCGCAGCAGGATGAAGCTCCCGCCGAGGATCAGGATCGTGCCCTGCGCGACATCGGTCCAGACGACCGCCTTGATACCGCCGAGCATCGTGTACAGCGCGGTGAAGAGGGTGACACCGGCGATGACCAGACGGATGTCCCAGCCGGTGAGGACATTGATCGCGATCGCCGTGGTCAGCAGCGTCACGCCCACGTCGAAAACCCGGTCGGCGAGGAAGCCGAACGACGTGTAGAGCCGGCCACCGAGCCCGAAGCGCTGGCCGATGTACTCGTAGGCGCTCATGCGCACGACGCGGCGGTAGAACGGGACGATGAAGCGCGCCACCGCCAGCAGCACCAACGGCAGCACGAGGTGCGGCAGCAGGAGGATCAGACCCTTCTGATAAGACGTGCCGGGATGGCCGACAAAGGTTCCCGTGCCGATGATCGTGCCCATCAGCGTGAACGAGACCACCCAGCCGGGCATGCTCCGGCCCGCCGTGAAAAACTTCGCGGTTGTGTCCTGCCCGCGCGAGACCAACAGCCCGATTCCCGCGATGAGCGCGAAGTACAGCCCGATGACGACGAGGTCGGCGGCGTGCAGGGACATGCGGATCAGGGGGACTTGGTGCGGTCGTCCGCCTGCGACGGCAGGTCATGGCTCGGGGCGCGTCCCAAGGGCATCAGTGCGCCGAAGTCGGTTAACCGCGCGACCAGCCGGCCGAGCATATCGCCGCGTTCCGCTCGATTGTTCCACGGACGACCTCGTCCGGTGCCGGGGAAAAAATTCTCGTCCCGCGGGGATATCCTTGGTCCTGGATCAAGCCGTGAGTCCGACCGCCGGATCGTCTCCATGGACTGCGCAGGGGGATGCGGCAAACGACGGTCACCCCTTTGCCGCCGCGCGCACAAAGTGCCGGGTGAGGCTTGAGCGCCAGCCAGAGGGCGGGACGAGGTGCTGACTCCGGAGGTACCTTCAGAAATCAACGGCGAAGGTGTAGAGGATCATGCGCGGCTCGACGGTAGCGATGCGGGTCACCTTGCCGGTCGTGATCGTGCCGGCGGGGATCGGATCCTTTTCGTCCAGCACGTTTCTCACGTTCAGCTGCACCCGATAGCTCAGTCCGCCGAAGGCCTTCAGGTTTCCTTTATAGCCCGCGACCGCATCGAAATACGTTTCCTCGGCGCCCATGTACTCTTTGCCGAGGTCGAGAACGTCGTTTTCTCCGGCGTTCTTTTTGACTCCGTAGCCGATCACCGGAGCGGCGCGCCAACGCACAGCCCCACCCAGATTGAACCCCTTGAGGCTTCCCTCGGTGAAGCGGTAGTTGGTGACGAAGTTAAACCGCAGCGGATGCGTGTTGGTGGCCCGGCCGTCCGCGGCGGCCATGTAGGCCAGAGCGCCGTTCAGGATCACGTTGTTGTAGCGCTGCGCGAGGGTCTCGCCGGTCGGGGCCGAGGTGCTGAATGGAGCGGTGGTCCACGTGACGGGGCGGCCGGCTGCGTCAACTTCGCCGTTCTTCGCCACGACGCTCTGCCAGACCGGTAGGCGCTCGGCGGTCCATTTGAACCAAGGGAGTCCGATATTCGACTCAACCGCATCGGTTTTGGAGCCATTCAGGCGCAGGTTCCAGTTCCGGACCGGGTTTGCGTTGATCTCGAGCTCGTAACCGGTGGCGCGGAAATCCGAGGAAATGTCATAGGCGGCTTGTCCCGCCACCCGGAAACCCCGGCGGGTCCCGTCGGTCACGTTGATGCGCGGAAGCGAGGGATCCAGCTGCAGCACCCGGTCCTCGATCGGGAAGAAAGAGTTCTGACGGTAGCGGACGATTTCCTGGGAAGACCGGACCGGTCCGGCGCTGTTCTCGTAGCGGTTCAAGCGCACCGACAGCTTGTTGGCGAAGAGGTCGAGCCGGAGCCCGTAATCCTTGCCGTCGCCGCTCGTGCCCGGGATGTCGTTTCCGTAGGGATCAAAGCGGCCCACGCTGAGATCAAAGGTGGAGGACTGGCTGTAAAACGCGCTGAGCCATTTGAACGGTCTCACCACCACTCCGAGGTTCCGATTGATGCCGGTCTGCGGCGTGCCGTAGGGGCCGAAGCGCGCGTCCCAGACAACCGGGTAGAGGCCGGAGAAATCCTGCCGCGTCGAGGGCGTGTCGAACGTGGCGAGCTTACCTTTGTCGCGCCGATACCCATAGGTGACGATCAAGCGGTTCTGTTTCTCGCGGTCCGGAAGAAAGAATCCCTGCCAGACCGCGACTTGGGTCTCGGTACGGTTCAGGCTGCCGGTGGGCACCGTCGACGTCCCGAGCCGTTTGCCGTCGGCGGACACCAGCGGCGTGTCGTATTGATAGAGGGTATACGGGCGGCCGGAGGCGTCGGTGAACTGGAGGGACAACGAGCTCGGGGGCAGGTCGCCCGAATTGTCGTAATAGTGGCGGAAGAGCGGGACGCGCGAAGCGTCGATGGCCCAGTTTTGCAGCGTGCGCGGGCGCAAGGTGATGCCTGCGAGGCTCGGCTCATCCAGGATGCGACCCTCGAAGTCGCGCTGGCGCCGGAAGTCGGATTTTGAACTGCTGTAGAGACCTGAGAATTGATGCCGTCCAAGCCACCGGCTCCACGGTTGCCGGGAGCCGACTTTTTGCGCGAGGTCCAGCTGGTAGGACACCGTCGCGCGCCAGTCGTCGCGCCGTTGGAACTCCACGTCCTTGTTGGAGGTGCCTTCGGAGTAGAGTTTCCCGACGTTGGGGTTCGGGGTGGTGGTGCCCGGGATGAACTGGTTCGCGTCGACGCGCAGCACGCCCTCGTTGGCCACGCCCACCGTGTTCATGTAATACTTCTCGTGATTGTAGGCGAGCTCGACGGAAAGATCCCGCGTGATCTTCTGCTCAAGAAAGACCGTCTGGGTGTCGGTCTTGATGAAGTTCGACTGTTCCTGGCCGAGATGGTTGACGGTGAAGGGGAAGATGCGGGGATCCAGGATCTTCCAGTCCAGCGTTTGATCGAAGGGGCCGGTGCCGGGCAGGGAGGTGGGAGAGCGCACGATCACCGAATTGCGCCAGCTTCGTGGCGCGACTGATCCGTCGATCATGAAGATAGGGGCGTTGCCCGCCTGATTGAAGATGATGTTGCTGGCGATGCCGGTGAGGCTGGAGTTGTTGAAGATGGGTTTGGCCGAAGCGTAGCCGCTCCCGGGAATTTCATTGGCGCGGAACCAGAGGGAAGCGCCGTCGCCGGGGGTGTAACGCGAGGCCCGGTTGATGTTGCGATTGGCCCTTTCCGCCTGAACCACGATCGACGTGTTGGGCAGGGGGGAGAACGTGATCGTCCCGTACAGTCGCTCGTCGCGGTCCAGATTCGGCTTCTTCGGCGCGTACTCGCGTTTGCTCAGCCCCATCAGCCGGAGGGCGAGACGGCCGGGCAGGATCGCCGTGTTGAAGTCGAAGGTGCCGCGTTTCGAGTTCTCCGAGTCGTACTGCACCTCAAAGCCGGCTTTCTTGCCGCGCAGGAGCGCGCGGGCCGGGGTGGCGTCGATGATGCCCGCGGGGCTGCCGATGCCGAACAGGATGGCGTTGGGCCCGCTGGCAAGTGTCACGCGCTCCAGGTTGAAGTTGTCCGTCGCGTTCGTGACGGTGAAGAAGTTCCGGGAAAGCGTACCGGTGGCGATGCCGCGAAAACGTCCGGCGGTGGTGGGCGCCTGGGTATCAACCCCGGAGTCCGCCAGCAGGTAGTCGTTTCTGAGGTTCTCCACGTTGATCGAATAGATCATCGCCTGGTCGAGATTGGTCAGGCCCAGGTCGCCCATGAATTCCTTCGTCAGGGTCTCCACCTGATTCGCCACGTCCTTCAGATCGGTGCGCAACCGCGTTCCCGCCAGGGTTTCGGTCGCCACCCAGCCGGTCTCGGTGCCCGCGGTGATCACGAACGGGGACAGTTCGATCGCGCCCTCGCGGGTCGAGCGGGCGTCCGCGGCGCCGGACGGAGGTATCGCCTGCGCGAATACCAGGCCGCTATGCATGAGCGCCGCTGAAGTCGCCGCGGCCCAGCGGGGCGAATTCGGACGACCGGAGGCTTCGTTGATTGATGCGAAGACGCGTCGGAGTGAGAGGGGTAGACTCATGATGGAGGCGGTTGGCTGGAGTGCGTGTGGTTAGCTGAAAATCGCTCGAGTATGTCAATGAAATACAGGGATAAGAAATGAACCAAGATGAAATAGATTTCAGGCGATTGCGCTATCGACGCGGGCAGATGGCCCGTCCGGGGTCGTGATTCGGTAAACCGGTCGGTTGAGACCTCGTCGTCGGGAGCGTCCCTGGAGGCCTTTGGCTCAGGGTTTTGCAAGCGGGGGCGATGACGGCGGATCTTCGTCCGCGGGGCGCTCTTAGCCCGTCAAGGCGCGACCCCGCCGTGCGCTGATCCGTCGGGTTATCGATGAACTTGCTGGTGAAATTATTATCGCCTCGGGGTGTTACCGCGTGCTACTTCCGCGCGCGCGCTTGCCGCGTCCAACCTGATGCAAAAGCCTGTAACGCTCTCCGATGTGGCCAAGGCGGCGGGGGTCGCCCTCGGGACCGCGTCCCGCGTCCTGAACAACTTCACCGATGTCGACCCCGACACCCGGCAGCGCGTGCTGCGCACGGTCGATCGTTTGCGCTACACGCCGTTGCGCGCGCGGAAGACCAACGGGGTTCGGCGGGACGCGGTGCGGCGGTCGCCCAACATCGGTCTGATCCTTCTGGGGATGGACGACTCGCTCGTGCACGTGCCGGTGCTCACGGAGATCCTCCACGGCGTGGACTCGGCCGTTTCCGCGCTCAACGGCAACCTCATGCTGGCCAATCTACCCGACGCCAGTCGGGTGCCGGCCTTCCTGCGCAACAATCAGGTCGAGGGGCTGATCGTGAAGATCTCCCAGTACAGCGAGCTGCCCGACCCCGAGAAGCACCCTCTCATCCGCAATATCCTGCGGTTCCCGCTGGTGTGGGTGTGGGGCAAGCCCGCGGGTGCGCCGGGTGACCTCTGCAGCTTCAACCACGAGACTGCGGCGCAGATCGCCGCCGATCATCTGCGGGCCAAGGGCCACCGTCGGGTGGCCTTCCTCAATCCCAAGAAGGGCAAATCGTCCCTCGAGCACATGAAGAAGGAGTTTCGCTGCGCCTGCGAGGTGCGCCAACTCCAGTTCATGGCGCTGGAGTCCGCCAGCAGCCGCGTTGCGACTTGGCCGGAACCCGCGCTCACCAGCGCCGATGAACTCCGACCTTTGGTGGACCAGTGGCGCGAGCTGCCGGCTGCGGAAAGGCCGACCGCGGTCTTCGTGCCGGCCGACAACATCGCGATCCACCTCTATACGGCTCTGGAACGGGTGGGTTTGCGGATACCGGACGACATCAGCGTCATCGCCTGTAACTACGAACGCTCCTTAATCTCCTCGTTCAAACCGGCGCTGACGACGATGAACGTGAGTGCGTCCCAGATCGGGGCCAAGGGCGTGGCGCAATTGCTGGGGCGGCTGGATCACTCCGGCGATCAGCCGGAGCAAACGTTGCTTTTGGAACCGACGCTGGTTCCGGGTGAGTCGGTGGCTCAGCTTTGAAGCCGCTGTAGGTCAGTGATTTGGCTGCCTTGAAATCGGGTTGCGTTGGAAAAAGGCGGCCTTGTTTCATTATAAAGCCCTTATTTCAATGATTGACTAGCAGGGGGTGTCGGTCGTCCATCGCGGTGCCGCGGCGGCGGCTTTCCTTCTGCGGAGCGCCGGCCTTCGCCAAACCAACCCTGATAGGACCCCATGATTCACTGCAATTGCCGGACAGGCGAGAAACTGGATGTGGCCGGGCTGAACGAAATCACGGTGCTGATCGACCGCTCCCAGACCGAACTCACCGAGGTTGCCATGAACTCGTGGAGTCCCGGGCTGGATGGCCCGCCGCATTCCCACGATCGCAAAGAGCAGAACTTTCTCGTCACCGCGGGGCGGGGGCTGGTGCGCATCGGCGGTGAGAGTTTTCCCGCGGAGCCGGGCGATTACTTCTACGTGCCGGCGGGAGTCGTGCACCAGACGGTTAACCTGCAGGCCGAGCAGCGTCTGGAGTACTTTCTGTTCAACGCTTTCCTGGATGCGGACAAGGAGGGCCATGCTTCGTTCGCGGACCATATTTCGAAAGTGAAGGATATCCGCCGGCGGCAGGCGGAGCGTCAGAGCGCCACGGCCGATCCCGCGCTCGTTTCCGACGCGGGCACGCGCCCGGGCAAGCGCGTCGCGACGCGCGGTTGCAACGGAGGGCGTGCGGTGCTGGTCGATCGCGGCGGCACGGAGCGATGCGAGGCGATCCTGTTCCAGATTCCGGCGGGCGCGGCATTGCCGGCGACGGCGGACGCCGCCAAGGAGCAGACGCTCCTCATGCTGGAGGGCTCGGCCCGCGTGACGGTGGGGGGGCAACCCGGTTTTGTCGCGGCGGGCGAAGTGCTTTTTGTCCCGAGGTCGCGGGAATTCGGCTGCGTTGCGGGCGCGGAGGGGCTTCGTTTCGTTTCGTTCGGAACGGTCGTTGAGCGATGAAATCCAATCCTTCACGCCTCGGTTTCCTGCCGCTGCTCGCCGCCGGCCTTGCGCTGGCCGGTTCCGCGGCGGCGCAACGCTACGAGCAGGACCAGTTTGCTCCGCCCGAGGCCTTCCGACCCGGCGAGAAGCTCCCGTACTTCGGCAGTGAGAACCCGTGGAACCGGCGGTTCTTCGAGACGGAGAAGCCGCCCCGCGTGGGTCAGCCGCAGTTCCTGCACTTGGTCGAGGGGCGCGTGGCCGAGGCGATCGCGCTCTGCCGGGAGCGGCTCGCGGCTGATCCGTTGGAGATCGAATCCCATTTCATCCTCGCGCTCGCGCATGGCCTGAAAGGGGAGGACGAGGCGATGGAAGCGGCGCTGACGACCGCGCTTTCCCTTGGGTTGCCGCCGGAACGCGTGCTGCTTTCCCTGGGGGCCGCCACCGAGCCTCTCCGCCGTTCGCCGACCTTTCGCCGTTTATCCGCGGAGTCTTCCGGGCTGCTGCACGGCCCCATGCTGGGCGCAGTGACGCCGGTCGGAGCGCGCTTCTGGGTGCGGACGCGCGCCGCCTCGGCCATCGAGGTGCGCGTGAGTGCGAAAGGAGATTTTGTTCGGCCCGATGCCACCGCGGCGGGCCGCACTTCGGCGGAAGGTGATCCGGTCGGTGTGGTCGAGGTCACCGGTTTGAAGCCTGGCACGAGGTACCGCTACCAGGTGCTGATCGACGGACGCGCCGCGCCGCGGCCGATTGACTGGGAGTTCACGACCTATCCCGAGGCCGCCGCGAAGGCCCCCGTGCGCCTCGCGTTCGGCGGTTGCGCGCGGTACTGGCCGGATCACGAGCGCATGTGGGACACGATCCGACTCCGTCGTCCCGATGCGTTCATGATTCTCGGGGATAACGTCTATCTGGACATCCCCGATCGCACGGGACCTTTCCACGACTACACCTACCACCAGCGGCAGTCGCGTCCGGAGTTCCGGCGTCTGGTGGCGGGCGTTCCCGTTTACGCCATCTGGGACGACCACGATGCCGGGATCGACGACGTTTTTCTCGGGCCCTTCACCGACCGCCCGGTCTGGAAGGTGGATCACCTCGAATTGTTTCATCGCAATTGGAACAATCCCTCGCGGGGCGCGGCGCCCGAACACCCCGGGGTCTGGCATTCCTTCCGGGCCGGTCCGGTCGAGTGCTTCCTGTTGGACGGACGCTATTACCGGGAAAACTTCCTGCTGCCTGCGCCCTCGATGCTCGGTCCCGTGCAGAAGGCGTGGCTGTTGCGGGCCCTGCGCGAATCCACCGCCCCATTCAAGTTGCTGGTCTCGCCGGTGGCATGGGCCGATGACGCCAAGGTGGACAAGGGGCCCGGCGGGGAAAAGCTCTACAACCGCGACGGCTGGTACGGCTACCGAGCGGAGCGGGAGGAGATCCTCGATTTTATCGCGGCGCAGCGCATCGGCGGCGTGATGCTGCTTTCCAGCGACCGCCACCGCAACGACGTGCGGCTGCACCGGCGGCCGCGGGGCTATCCGATCCTCGAGGTCACGAGCGGCTGGCTGACCAACTCCGTCGGGGCCGGCCGCTCGGGTGAGACGGTGTTCGAGTACACCGCCGGTCCCGCCTTCGGGATGTTCACCGTGGACCCCGTGCGGTCCGATCCGGTCGGTCGTCTGGAAATCGTCACGATCCGCGGCGAGCCGGTCTTCCAGCGTGAGATCAAACTTTCCGAGCTGAGTTTTCCATGAACGTCCTTCTCCGACTGCTCCGGTTTCGCCGGGTTCCGCTTCTCGCCGTGCTCGCGGGTTTGCTCTCCGCTGCGGCGGCGGGTGAGGCGACCCGTCCGGCCGGGCGGCCCAACATCATCTTCATCCTTGCGGACGACCTCGGTTATGCGGATCTGGGCAGCTACGGCTCGCGGCTCATCGCGACACCGCACCTCGACCGGCTGGCGGCGCAGGGAACCCGTTTCACTTCCTGCTACGCCGGCTCTCCCGTTTGCGCGCCCTCGCGGGGAGTGCTGATGACGGGATTGCACACGGGCCATGCGCGCATCCGGGACAACATGCCGCGGGTCGGCGGCGCGCTCGAACCGTACGCTGAGGGCCGCGAAAAGGGGATGCGGTTGTCGCTCTCGGCCTCCGACCACACCATCGCGCAGTCCCTGCAGGCGGCCGGTTACGCGACCGGTATGACGGGCAAGTGGGGCCTCGGGGAGGAGGGGTCCGACGGCGTGCCACGGAAGAAGGGTTTCGACGAGTTCCTCGGCTACCTGAACCAGAACCACGCCGCCTACTACTACACCGACTACCTTGACGGCATCGATGGGCGGAAGCCGGTTCCCGGCACCTCGGGCGGGCGCACCGCGGTCTACAGCAACGACCTGTTCGCGGATTTCGCCGTGGACTTCGTCCGCCGCCACCGCGCGCGCCCCTTCTTCCTCTACCTGCCGTTCACCATCCCGCACAACCGCATGGAGGTGCCCGATCTCGGTGTCTATGCCGACAAGCCGTGGCCTCCGGAGGCGAGGATCTACGCCGCGATGGTGTCGCGACTTGACGGATACATCGGTCGCCTGATGGGCGAACTTGAAACGCTGGGGCTCGCGCGGGACACCATCGTTTTCTTCACGTCCGACAACGGCGTGTTCAACGGGCCTCGCGCGCGCCTGTTCGGCTCGGCCGGCCCGCTGCGCGGCTTCAAGGGCAGTATTCACGAGGGCGGTCTCCGCGTGCCGATGATCGTGCGCTGGCCGGATCGCGTGCCGGCGGGCCGC
>CAXRGI010000278.1:0-11267 GCA_964229935.1 Opitutales bacterium | reverse complement strand
CCGTTTTCCCAGCGCGCGACGCGCCGTTCCCCGTGCTGGCAGAGCAGAAGCCGGCCCTGCGGATCACGGGCGAGTCCGTTGCTGCCCGTCTCGCGGAAGCCCGGCTGCGGGGTGAGTTGTCCACTGGGCTTCAGGTAGACCTCGGCGCCCTTCGCACCCGGCCTCCAACGGTAGGCGGTGTTAGCGAGGACGTCGGAAAATACCACGCCGCCGTCGTGCCAGACCGGTCCCTCGGCCCAACGGAATCCCTCCGCGAGCGGTTCCAGCACCGCATCGGACGCGACAAGCCGGTCGAAGGCGGGATCGAAACGCTCGATCTTCCACTGGAACGGGTGCGGTTTGTCGTCGGCGGCGAAGACCAGCCAGGGGAGGAGCAGCGCGAGGAGGGAAATCGCTTTCATAGAGGCAAACGTGGGGCTGGACGAAAAACTGCACGTCGCGGTGAATGGGGTCGAGGCCGAGTTCGCCCGTGGGACACGCGGAAAAGCGGCCCGTGAAAGCCGAAATCGGCTGCATAAACCCGAAGCGTCGCGCCCCGCGTGTTGGTCTTGATGCCGAGCGGCCCGAGCCGGGTAACAGGAGCAAACGGAGGTAACGGAGGCCCGAGGGAATCCGGAGAACCGGAAACCATGACTCCGGGCGAGTTGGTTTTACGGGTCTTCCGTGAGTTTCGTGGAGCGAACAGCTCGGATTTGCGGCCTGGTTCTGTCTCGTGGTCCCACTCCTCGAACGGCGTCATCCCCGTCCTGGGTCTCTCTATCTCTCAAAATCTCCCGAGTCTTCCAGGTTCCCCCCCTCCTCCCTCGCCGCATCGTGGCGCCTAACCCTTTGACGACGAGGCGCGCGCGGCCCACGTTCCGCGCTCCGCATGACGCACCCGCCTGAGAAACCGGCCCTCACCGGCGAGACCCTCGACTCGCTGACGGCGCGGCTGCGCGAACGCGGCGAGCCTGCGTTCCGGGCGAAACAGATTCTCCAGTGGGTCTACAAGCGTCGCGTGCGCTCGTGGGAGGAGATGACCAATCTTCCGAAAGCGCTGCGCGCGTGGCTGGCGGAGACGTTCGAACTCATGCCCGCGCAACTGGTGCTCAACCGCCAGTCGGCCGACGTCACCGACAAGCTGCTCCTGGAGCTCGGCGATGGTTCGCTCATCGAGACGGTGATCATCCGGGCCCCGCAGGAAGGCGTGGGTCTCGAGCACTCGCGCAAGACAATCTGCATCTCCACGCAGGTGGGCTGCGCGATGGGCTGCGTGTTCTGCGCGAGCGGCCTCGCGGGGTTGAAGCGCAACCTCACGACGGGCGAGATCGTCGCCCAGCTCCTGCAGGTCTGCCACCGGGAGGACGCCCGCACGCCGCGCGCCCGCGCGGAGCTGGCCTCGTTCGACAACATCGTCGTCATGGGCATGGGCGAGCCCCTCGCCAACTACGACGCCCTGCTGGCGGCGTTGCGCATCCTCAACGCCGACTGGGGCCTCGGGTTCGGCGCGCGGCGCATCACGATCTCCACCAGCGGCCTGGTGCCGAAAATCACGCGGCTCGCGGACGAGGATCTTGGTTTCCGGCTGGCGATCTCGCTGCACGGCGCGACCGACGAGGTGAGGGAGCGCATCATGCCGGTGAACCGCGCCTACCCGCTGGCGCAGCTGCTGCCGGCGGTCCGCGCGTTTTCCGAGAAGCACGGCCGGATGGTCACGCTGGAATTCATCCTGATCGAGGACGTGAACGACTCCGACGACCAGGCGGCGCGATTGCGCGACATCGCGCGGGACCTCCACGCGCACGTGAACCTGATCCCCTACACCACGGTGGCCGGGCTGCCGTGGAAACGCCCCTCCCTCGCCCGGCAGGAACGCTTCGCCGGCGTGCTGCGCGCCGCGCGCGTCTCGGTGACGCTCCGCCGCGAGAAGGGTCACGACATCGACGCCGCCTGCGGGCAGCTGCGGCTGCGCACGGAACGCGACCGCGAACCGGCGATCGCGGCCGGTTGACACGCCCTGGTGTCGCTGCAAACGCGACGCAAATTCGGGGTTGCAGGGGCAGGGTGCGAACCTACGTTCGCCCCTTTCACGTCTGATGCAGTCGCACGGGCCCAAGCGGATCTATACCCCGAAGTCCCTCGAATTCTGGTTTGAAAAGCTCGAGCTGGACTGGGAGGGCGCCTTCTCCCCCAGCCAGCTGGAGAAGGGCCGGGAGATCTACGTCGCGGGGGATGTCCGGGAGTTGGAACTCACCGACCACGATGCGATCGTGCACCGCCGGGTGGAGAAACGCGACGAGTACGCCGTGATCGAGTGGACCGCGCAAGGCATGGAGGTGCGCTCGTCCTCCACGGACAACGAGGTCGCCCGCGCGCTGGCCGTGGCGGGCCTGCACGAGATCGAGGAACTGGTCGCGGACGAGATTTCCCCGCTGCCCGGTGAACCGGCACGCTCGGTATCCCAGCCGCCCCGGGCCACCCCGGCGCCGGCGTTTGGCGCCCGCCCTCCCCTGCGCCCCGGCCTGGCGGCCGCCGCCGCGGCGGCGCGGAACGGCGGGACGAGTGCCGCCGCGTCACGCCCCGGGAACCCGCTGGTCGCCCCGCCCGCGCCCAGCCGCGCGCTGATGCTCGTCTTCCGGACCAAGACCAACGGGCTAAACTTCGAGGCAATGTGGCTGGAGGCGGACGGGAAGACGCGCACGCCGGCGCTCGGACCCGAGGTGACCGCGCACCACCTGCACGTCTCGACGTCGGAGCGCGCGAAGCTGATCGGGCTGGCGGCGTACGCGCGCAAGGCGCACTTCCACTATCATCAGGAGTCCGGAGCCTACACCCTGGAGTCGCTGGCGGAGATCCCGAATTTCCTGCGCACCGTGCTGCCGGCGTGGCGGAAACTCTTCGCGGTCGATCTCGACGAACGCTCGGCCAACCTCCTGAAGGGAACGCGGATGGTGGAGATCGAGGCGGTCGCCGAGAAGACACCCGCGAACGGCACCCGCTTCGGCACGGGCGGCACGGGGTTGAACCTGCGGTGGATTTTCCGCGCCGGCGAGCGCATGCTCACGGACTCGGAGGTTAAGGCGCTGGTGCGCCGAGGCGGCGAGCCGGTGATCGTGCCGAGCCTCGGCATCGTGAGCCTTTCGCCGGAAAAATGGGAAAGCTACCGCGCGTGGCAGGACAACGTGCGGGAGACCCGGCCCGGCGGCACCGGGGAGGACGAGCCGCTTTCCCCCTACCTGGTGTTCTCGCTCTTCAACGACGCGCGCCTGCGGCTGACGCTTTCGCCGGAGATCGAGGCGTGGCGCAAGCAGGTGCTCGGTCCGCCACCGGCGCCGCCCGAGTTGCCGGCGATCCTGCGCCCGTACCAGCGGCGCGGCGTCGAATGGCTGCACCACCTGTGCGAAGTGGGGTGCCACGGGCTCCTCGCGGACGAGATGGGGCTGGGCAAGACGCTGCAGGTGATCTCGCTCCTGGCGGTGCGCCCGGCGGCGGAGCGGCCGAGCGTGATCGTCTGCCCGGCGAGTGTGGTGCCCGTCTGGCGCGAGGAGATCGCGCGGTTCTTCCCGCACCTGCGGGTCGACACGCTCAAGACCGGCCATGATTTCGCGCACCATCGCGAACCGGTGATCTGGATCGCCAGCTACACGCAGCTGCGGAAGCACCGGGCGCTGCTCGCGGACGTCGCGTTCGCCTACGCCATCCTCGACGAGGGGCAGTTCATCAAGAATCCCGACGCCAAGATCACGCAGACCTGCTTCGCGTTGCGCGCGGAGCACCGCATCGTGCTCACGGGCACGCCGCTGGAGAACCGCCAGCTGGATCTCTGGAGCATCTTCCGCTTCCTCCTGCCCGGCCTGCTCGGCTCGCGGGCGGCGTTCGAGGCCGCGCTGACAACCGACCGCGACGGCACGCTGACCCGGCTGCGCACGCAACTTTCACCCTTCATCCTCCGCCGCACCAAGGGCGAGGTCGCGCAGGAGCTGCCGCCCAAGGTGGAGATGGACCTGATTTGCCCGCTGACCGACGTACAGCGGGCGGAGTACGCGAAAATCTGCAGCGAGGGCCTGGAGCGCCTGGGCGACGACGTCGGGGCGGCGATGCGCGAGAAGTCGTTCGGCTTCCTCGCGCTGCTCACCCGCCTGCGTCAGACCTGCTGCGACCCGGACATGCTGCCGTGGCTGAAGTCGCCGCTGAGCGACTCCGGCAAGATCAACCTCCTCCTGGAGAAACTCACCGAGGTCGTGGGCAGCGGCCACAAGGTGGTGATCTTCTCGCAGTTCGTCATGCTGCTGGAGCGCGTGCGCGAGGCGCTGGCCACGAACTTCCCCGACCTGCCGCGCTACGAGCTCACCGGCATGACGCTCGACCGCCTGAAGC
Source organism: Opitutales bacterium (assembly GCA_964229935.1). Lineage (GTDB taxonomy): Bacteria > Verrucomicrobiota > Verrucomicrobiia > Opitutales > Opitutaceae > ER46. Next base: position 6,911 of record CAXRGI010000278.1, on the reverse strand, counting down.
CCGTGCAGGGCTTCCAGCAGGCGAAAGGATCCGCCGCGATGCTGGTTTCGCTCAAGGCCGCCGGCACCGGGATCACGCTCCACGCGGCCGACTATGTATTCCTGCTCGACCCGTGGTGGAACCCGGCGGTCGAGGCGCAGGCGGTGGACCGCGTGCACCGCATCGGGCAGACCAACACCGTTTTTGTCTACCGCATGGTCACGGCCGGCACCATCGAGGAACGCATCCAGGCGTTGAAGGCCTCGAAGCGGGACCTGTTCGACCGGCTGATCGGCGGGCTCGGGGGCGACTTCGACCTCAGCCAACATTTCACCTCACTCCGCGGTCTCGTCGCGCTCACGGCGCCTTCGGAGCCCGAGGAAGTGCAGGAACCGTACACGATCGACTGAGGAGGCGGCCCGGGCCCGCGGGACTTGTCTCCCCCGGGCGTGCCCGCCACGCTCCCTGCGCTTGAAAAACGACGCCGCGCCGACCCGCCGATGAAGGTCGTCACCGATCCCGCGACGCTCCTGCTTAACCGGCTGCTGCGGCTGCTCCGCTGGCGCGTCTGGGTGCAGGAGCGGCTTCAGCCGTCGGAATGGCAGGTCACGCTGTTCTGGGCGGCGGTGGCCGGCTTTCTCGGCGCGCTTTCGGCGATTCTCTTCACCACCCTGACCGAACGGGTGCACGATTGGTTCGGCAACTCGAGCCTCGGGATCGTCGACTCCATGGCGCGGCTGCCGTGGTGGGCCTGCCTGCTGGTGCCCGCCGCCGGCGGGGCGATCGCGGGCGCGGTCCTCGTATTCGGCGAAAAGCTCACCCGTACGCAGAGCTCCACGGATTACATGGAGGCGATCGTGATCGGCACCGGCCGCGTGCCCGGCCGAGCGAGCGTCGTGAAGATTGTCGCGGCGTTGTTTTCCATCGGCTCAGGCGGTTCCATCGGACGCGAAGGACCGCTGGTGCAGCTCGCCGCGGTGGTGGCGTCGCGCTTCGGACGCTGGCGCAACCTTACCCCTCCGAAACAGCGCCTACTGGTCGCCTGCGGCGCCGCCGCCGGCATCGCCTCCGCCTACAACGCCCCGATCGCCGGATCGTTCTTCGTCGCCGAGATCATCCTTGGCACCATCGCGATGGAGAGCCTCGGGCCCCTCGTGGTCTCCGCCGTCACCGCCACGCTCACGCTCCACGTGCTCACCGCGGCCCACGTGCTGTACCGGGTGCCGGCCTTCGGCGAGGTGTCGCCGCTCGAGATGCTCACCTACGCGCTCCTCGGCATCGTGACCGGGCTCCTCGCGCCGGTGTTCCTCGCGACACTGAAGAACGCGGAACGTTCCTTCGTCGCGCTCCGGCTCCCGGTTGTGCTCCGCCTCGCCCTTGGCGGCCTCGCGGTCGGCGCCATCGCGATCAATGTCCCGCAGGTCTGCGGCAACGGCTACCCGGTGATCGTCGAGATGCTCAAGGGCAACTACCTCGCCGTCACCATCGTGGGCCTCGTGGCGTGCAAGTGGCTGGCCACGATGGCGTCGTTCGGGTCCGGCGCACCCGGCGGGATCTTCACCCCCGCGCTCTTCATGGGCGCGGGCAGCGGCCTGCTCCTCGGCAACGCAGTCCACCAACTCTGGCCCGCCGCGGCCACCAACCCGATCGCCTTCGCGCTTGTCGGAATGGGTTCCTTTCTCGCCGCGGCCAGCCACGCGCCGCTCATGGCCGTCATCCTCCTCTTCGAGATGACGATGAGCTACGACATCATCCTCCCGCTGCTGCTCAGCAGCGTCATCGCCTACTACACCGCCCGCGGCATCAGCGGCGCCTCGCTCTACTCCGAGGCCCTGCGCCGCAAGACCGAGGCCGCCACCCCCGCCCCCGCGGAGACCCTCGTCGCCGACCTCATGCGCCCCGACTCCCGCGTGGTCGAGCCCACCGCGCGCTTCGCCGACCTCGCGAAGCTCTTCCTGCGCCACCGCGTCAACAACCTCTACGTCACCGACGCCGACGGTCGTTTCCTCGGCGCCGTGTCGCTGCCCGACATCAAGCCCTACCTGCACGAACCCGACCTCGCGGGCGTCGTGCTCGCGCGCGATATCCTGCGGGAGGACTTTCCGCGACTCGCGCCCGACCAGACGTTCACCGACGCCCTAGCGGGCTTCCTCGGCATAACCGCCGAGCGCCTGCCGGTCGTGGACGGACATGGCATCCTGCGCGGAAGCCTCGCCAAGAGCGACCTGCTGCTGACCATCGCCGAGCGCCGCAAACGACCCGCGGCCGCCTGAGCGCCCGCCCCGGCCTCAGGCCCGCGCGAAGACGAGCGACGCGTTGGTGCCGCCGAAACCGAAGCTGTTCGAGAGCGCCGCGCGCACCGGCCGCCGGACGGCGGTGTTGGGCGTGACATTGAGCCCCAGGTCCCCGCAGACGGGATCCAGGTTCTCCAGATTGATCGTCGGCGGGACGACGCCGTGGTGAACCGCCAGCACGGCGGCAAACGCGCCCATCGCGCCGGCCGCACCCAGCAGGTGGCCGGTCATGGACTTCACGCCGCTCACGTTGAGCGAGGCCTTGTTCTCGGCGAAAACTGTCGCGATCGCGGCGGCCTCCTCACCGTCGCCACCCGGAGTCGAGGTGGCATGTGCGGAGACGTAGTCGACCTCGCCGGCGGCCATCGCCGCACGCGCGAGCGCCATCCTCATCGCCCGGGCCGAGCCCTCGGCGCCGGGCGCAAGCGAGGACAGGTGATAGGCGTCAGCCGACGCGCCGTAACCGCGCAGTTCGGCGTAGATACGCGCCCCGCGTCGGATCGCCTGCTCGCGCTCCTCCAGCACAAAGACCACCGAACCCTCGGAGAGCACGAAGCCGTCGCGATCGCGATCATAGGGCCGGGAGGCCTTTTCCGGCGCGTCATTGCGGGTGGAAAGCGCGCGCATCTGGGCGAACGCCCCGATGGCGAGCGGCGTGACGGTCGACTCCGCCCCGCCGGCGATCATCACATCGGCGTCGCCCCGCGCGATGGCGGCCGCAGCCTCACCAAGGGCATGGCCGCTCGTCGCGCAGGCGGAAGCGACACTCATGTTGGGCCCGCGCGCGTCGAGCAGGAGGCTCACCTGGCCGGCCAGCAGATTGGGCGCGATCTGGATGATGAAGAACGGTGAGATTTTCCGGAAACCGCCGGCCTTCCACGTGTCATGGGTCGCCTCCATCTCCGGCAGGCCGCCCAGCCCCACACCGAGGTTCACCCCCATGCGCTCGGGCGCGAGCGCGGCGCGGTGGGCGTCGAGCCCGGAGTCGGCGTAAGCCTCCACCGCGGCGCCCACCCCCAGATGGGTGAACCGGCCGAATTTCTTCACGTCCTTCGGCGTGAGCGCCTGCGCGAGCGGTTCGCCCGCCGCGCCACGGGGCCGAAGCGGAGCCGGCAAAGGCCGCGCCGGGTCGAAGTCCCTCACTTCACCCGCGATCTGCGCGGTGCAACCGGTGGCGTCGAAGCGAGTGACCCGCCCGATGCCACTGCGCCCGGCGACCAGGGCGTCCCACGTGGCCGCCGCCGAGTTGCCGCAGGGGGTCACCGCCCCGAGACCGGTGATCACAACACGACGCGGGGAAGAGGAAGAAGAGGGCATGATGGGGAGCGCCAGACGATGCGGATCGGGAGGTGTTTTCAACCAGAACCATCAGGCGGAAACGCCACGGCGGTACTCCCGGATCGGCCTGGGCCGGACGGCCACCGGCGAACCTTCGCGGCGACGAACCGCCGCGGGCTCTTTAGGCGAGGAGGCGACGCACCACATGGCCGTGGACGTCCGTCAGGCGGAAGTCGCGGCCGCTATGCCGGTAAGTGAGGCGCTCGTGATCGAGCCCCAGGAGGTGAAGCACCGTCGCCTGCAGGTCATGCACGTGCACGCGATCCTGCACCGCGCGGAAACCGAAGTCGTCGGTCGCCCCGTGGGTCATCCCGCCGCGCACGCCGCCGCCGGCCAACCACATCGTGAACCCGTGGTGGTTGTGGTCGCGCCCCAGCGTGGGACCGACCTTCTCGCCCTGCGAAAGCTCCACCGTAGGCGTGCGTCCAAACTCGCCGCCCCAGATGACCAGCGTGTCCTCGAGCAGGCCGCGCTGCTTCAAGTCCGTGAGGAGCGCGGTGATGCCCTGGCAGCTCTCCTGCGCGAGGCGGCGGTGGGCCTTCTCGATGTTGTCGTGGCTGTCCCACGGCTGGAGCGTCCCGTGCCAGACCTGCACGAAACGCACGCCTCGCTCCACCAGCCGTCGCGCGATCAGCATCTGCCGCGCCTGGGCGGTGTCGCCGTACATCTCGCGCACATGCGCGGGCTCACGGCCGAGGTCGAAGGCGTCGGTCGCCGCCATCTGCATCCGGAACGCGGTCTCGAAACTATGAATGCGGGCCTCCAGCGCGGGGTCCGCTCGGCCGGCGAGGTGGCGCCGGTTGAGCGCCGCGGCCAGATCCAGCTGCGCCCGTTGCTCGGCAGGGGATGTCACCGGATTGCGCAGGTGCTCGATGAGCTGGTCCGCGGTCTTGTCCTGCGTCTCGAGATAAGTGCCTTGGTAACTGCCCGGCAGAAACGCCGACTGCCAGTTGTCCGCCCCGGCCACCGGCATCCCCTTCGGCACGAGCACGACGAACCCGGGCAGGTCGCGGTTCTCGGTGCCCAACCCGTAGGTCACCCACGCGCCGATGCTGGGCCGCGCCATGATGCTCGCGCCGCAATTCATGAGACGCAGGCAGTTCTCGTGCACCGGAGTGTCGGTGTGCATCGACCGGATCACGCAGAGATCATCCGCGTGCTTCTCCGCGAGCGGCGCGAACAACTCGCTGACCTCCAGGCCGGACTGGCCGTAGCGCCGGAACGTGAACGGCGAACCGAGCGCCGTCGCGGTCGGGCGCTCCGTCTCGAGATGGATGGGCAGGCGCCGGCCGTGGAAACGCGTTAATTCGGGCTTCGGGTCGAAGGTGTCCATCTGCGATGGTCCGCCGTTCGCGAGGATCTGGATCACCCGCTTCGCCCGCGGACGGAAATGCGGCGCGCGGGGCGCCAGCGGATCCGAAGCCCGCGGGGCATCGGCGGCGCGCGCGGCGACGTCACCCAGCAACGCCGCCAGACCCACGGTGCCGAAACCAGCGCCGCAGCGGCGGAGCATTTCGCGGCGAGAGAGCGGGGAGGAAAACGGGGCCGGCGGATTCATGCGGGGCGCGTCAATCGCAATGGGAAAACTCGTTCGACAGCAACAGCACCTGGGCGAACCGCGCCCACCGCTCCGAATCGGGCGAGGGACCGAGGAATTCCTCCGCCAGCGCGCGCTCCTCGGCCGCGGGTTCGCGCCAGAGCACGCGACGGTAGAGCAACGTGATCCGGTCCGCGACCCCGACCGCCTCGGCGATCTCCGGTTGGCGGTTCAACGCCTCCGCCTGCGCGAGCACGAACGGGCTGTTGAGGAAAAACAAAGCCTGCAGCGGGTGCGTTGTCTCCGCGCGCCGCGGGATCGAGGTGTCGGGGTTGGCCACGTCGAAGTTACGCAGGAGGGCCGGGATCCGGAACCGGTCGGTCTGCCCGTAAAGCGCGCGGCGGGTGTTTTCGTCAGTGAGGGCTGTCCCGCGGCCGCCGGGCCGCACATCGAGGCGGCCGGCCACCCGCAGCAGGCCGTCGCGCATCGCCTCGAAGTCGATTCGCCGCGGACTCATCCTCCAGACCAGACGGTTCCCGGGATCCTTCTCCAGCGCGGCGGCCTGCGGGGCGCTGGATTGTCGCCACGCCTCGGAGGTCATCAGGTGGCGGTGCAGCGCCTTCAGCGACCAGCCGTTCCGCATGAGCCATGCCGCCAGATGATCGAGCAGCTCGGGATGGGAGGGCCTTTCGCCCGTCACCCCGAAGTCGTCGGCGGTCGCCACCAACCCGGTGCCGAAATGGTGCTGCCACACGCGGTTGACGATCACACGCGCCGTGAGGGGATTGCTCGGGCTCGCCAGCGCCGCGGCGAGGCGCAGGCGGCCGTCATCGGCAAACTCACCGTCGTCCACCATCGCCAACACGCGCGGGATCCGGCGCGGCACCGGCGCCCCGGGCCGGAGACGGTCTCCCCGCGTGAGCACACGGGGCGCGAACGGTTCCCGGGTAGCGGCGACCACCTGCGCCCGCGCCACCGGCGCCGTGGCCTCCAGCGTCACCAACTCCGTGCGGATCTTGCCCGCGGCCTCACCTTCCCGCCGCAACACCAGCTCGTGATCACTCACGAACCGCAGCACGTCGCGGCGGATCTCATCGCTCGGGAAATCCAGCGCGTTGCCCGGCGCGTCGATCATCCGGGCGAGCGCCGATCCTTCCGGGCACTCCAACGCGTCGCGGATCACGCGGCCGAAGGCGTCCGCCACGTCGTGCATCGTCGCCGGCGGTCGCCGGCGCAGCTCCGCGAGCACCGCCGGTTCATGCGCCTCGGCCCGCTGCTCGGCGGCCTCGATCAATGCCCGGGCCTGTTCCGCGAAACCCTCCCTCGGCAACGCCAGCAAGGCGGGCCAAAGCGCGAAAAACCGCTCGCCGCGCGCGACGCTGCCCTCGATCAGGGCGCGCCAGCGTGGCGGCCCGCCGCGCGTCAGCAGCCCCCGAGGGGTGTCCAGAGGGATGAAGCCGTCCACCGTGCGGTGGTTGGGTGACTCCTCCACGAGGTAGCGCAGGTTCTCCGTCGCCAGCTCGCGCAGGCGCCGCCGCGCGCTCGCGGCGATCTCGCCGATCAGCCGGTCGTAAGCCGCCAGCAACCCGGCGCGCTTCGCCCGGTACTGGCGCACCTCGTCATTGTCCGGCGCCGCCCCGACCTCGGGCAGGTCGAGCGGCTCGTCGGTGCTCGCGAGGATGCCGAACAGGGAATAATAGTCGGCCGTGGGCAGCGCATCGAACTTGTGGTCGTGGCAGCGCGCGCAAGCGACCGTGAGCCCG
>CAXRGI010000277.1:0-2055 GCA_964229935.1 Opitutales bacterium | reverse complement strand
TCGCAGCGCACGGCGTACTTCCACTTGGGTGACCTCATCGAAGTGGGGGAGACCAACAAGATCTTCACGAACCCCCAAGCGAAGCTGACCGAAGACTACATCACCGGTCGATTCGGCTGATCGATCACGCCTAGTGGTGCGGGCGCTCCCGCAGCCATTTCGTTGCGACCCATTTCTCGCCCGCGCGTACCGGCATGCCGCCGTGCAGCGTCTGGGTCGAGGGTTGAGGGCGGTCGTAGCTGAAGAACACGGCGTTTCCTTTGATCGCCGCGACCTCCAGGCCGATATCCGGAAAGTTCGTCGCACCACCGTCTTGGGGTGTGTTCAGGTACATCACGAGTGAGGCCACGCGCTGTCCGCCGCGCGCCAAGAAGGGCGCGGCACCCGGTTGCGCGGGATCGACGTAGTCGTAGTGAGGTTTGTATTCTTGGCCGACTTCGTAGCGCAGGATCTGCAGCGCTTCACCATGGTCCACTGGCCAATTGAGCAGCGCCGCGATGCGTTGCTCGATGCGCGAGATGAGCGTTGAGCCGCCGCGCGCGAGGGCGGCGCCGCTGCTGGTGCGCGCGTCATGCGGCTTTTCACCGCCGCCTTCCAGGTCGACGACGTTCGAGGGTGTGACGTGCGCTCGCGAGAGGGCGATGAGTTCGTCGCATTCTTTGTCGCTGAGCAGTCCCCCGAAGAGTACGACTCGCGGCAGCGCCAAGCTGAACAATACTTTGACGTCACGGTCGAGTGCACGGACGACCGAGGGCCATGCAGTGCCGATGGGTTGGGGGACGGGAATGCCCGCATCGAGGTCTTGCCTCGGAGCGCGTGAGCGAATTGCGGCGAGTCGAGTTTCGAGGGTTGCGGTCATGATCGTGACGGCACTGTCCTCGGCGTAGCCCTGCGAGATGAGTTCTGCGAGCAGGGTTTGAGGGGAGTGACCGGCCTCGGTCTGCCGGATGATCCATTGCCGCAGCTCGGGCGTGTCTTCGCGTAAGGCACTCATGACGGGTCGGAGTGTACGCCGCTCCCTATGCGCCCACGAGCGCCGCCACCTCGCTGTCACACAAGCGTCACTTCGCTGTCACATCGAGCGCTTAACTTTCTCGCCCGTGGTCGACCGGCTCCGCCGATCGATCTCATCCAACCCCCAATTCAAATCGGCGTCGATCGGCCCGTACGGAGCGTCTTCAAAATGCAAACCCTGGAAAAGCACCGAAATCTGTTGTTCCTCGCCGCCTCTGTGGCGGTGCTCGCTGGTTGCGGCTCGGAAGAGATCGCCTCCCCGGGCAGCGGCGGAAACGTGACTGTGAACATCACGACGCCGCCCCCGCCGCCCCCGCCGCCGCCGCCGGCTTCGACGCTCGTGACGCCCGCGCCGGGCTGTCCGACGATCGACGACTCCGCCGGTCTGCGCGATCTCGGCACGATCACGGGTCCGACCGGTACGTACCGTAACTGCGAACTGCCGTCGCGTTTCACTCGTAGCTCGACGCTCACTCGTATCCCGGGTCTTCTCTACTCGCTTGGCGGTCGCGTCGACGTCGGCAACGACCTCGGTGCTGCGGCGGCCTCCGGACAGACGGCCGTGGTGCTGACGATTCAGCCGGGTGTGGTGATCTTTGGCTCGACCGGTACGTCCTGGCTGCACGTCAACCGCGGCAATCGCATCAGCGCGGTGGGTACGGCGACGGCGCCGATCGTCTTCACGAGCCGCGACAACATCCTGGGTCTCACGACCGATGATTCGCAGGGTCAGTGGGGTGGTGTGGTGCTCTCGGGCCGCGCGCCGATCACGGACTGCACGATCGCGACGAATGCGACCCCGGGCTCGGTGAACTGCGAGCGCCAGGTGGAAGGCGCGACCGATCCGGCGATCTACGGCGGTGCGACGGCGAACGACAACAGCGGCACGTTGCGCTACGTTCAGATCCGTTACTCCGGTTATGTACTCTCGGGTAACTCGGAGCTGCAGGCGCTCACCACGGGTGGCGTCGGTAGCGGCACCTCCATCAGCTACGTTCAACTGCACAACAGCTCGGACGACGGTCTCGAATTCTTTGGCGG
>CAXRGI010000276.1:0-5628 GCA_964229935.1 Opitutales bacterium | reverse complement strand
TTTGGAAGACCGCGGACTTTTCGCCGCGGATACCGCTGATGGGGCGGATGAGCGGGAAAGACGTTAGGCCGTCCCGAACTTCGCGACCTCCCCCAAGGGGTCAGGGCGTTGAATGTTTTGGACCTTATGGGGTCAGGGCGTTGGCTGTTTTGAGGAGCCGTGTCCCAACGGCTCAGAGCCCTGGTTCCCAAGATTCGACTCTCAAGGCTAAACCTCGCCCCCGAGTTTCATAAATGCCACCGAATCAAGGTTTCGTGGATGCACGAACCCGTGCTTTCTACCCCACTTCGGCCTACCTCAAACATCCAACGCCCTGACCCCATCGGAAGGGGGTCAGGGCGTTGTGTGTTTGGGGAGAGGGCTTGGGCGTTAAACGCCCTGGCCCCTTGATCGGCGGTGGGAGAGGTGGGGCGCGATCAGGCGAGCGACCAGGGCGAGCGCATCGCGCGGCCGCGCAGGCGGTTCGCCATGTCGTCGCCAACGAACTCCTCCTTCACCGGGTCCCACTTGAGGGGCCGGCCCAGCACCATCGCGATCTGGCCGAGGTTGCACACGGTCGTCGTGCGGTGGCCGATCTCGACATCCGCGATCGGCTTTCCCCGCGAGCGTACACAGGCGAAGAAGTTGTCGTGGTGGTTATTGCTGAGCTCGAGCTGGATCTTCTTCCCGGGAGCCTGCATTTCGCGGAGCAGGTCGGGGTTCGACGCGTTCATCCTGTTGCGCGAGATGTCCAGCCAGCCGCGCTCGCCGACAAACCGAGACGTGCCGCCGCCCTCGTAGCGCGTGCGGCAGTGCATCGGCACGCCATTCGCGTAGCGCACGGTGAAATCGACCTTCGTCGCGTTGGTGAACAGGCCCGAGCTCGGGAACTCGCCGCGGCCCTCGACGGAGACCGGGCCGCCGGCGTCGGCGTCCATGGCCCACTGGCCGATGTCGAGATAATGCGCGCCCCAGTTGGTCACCTGCCCGTAGGCGGCGTCCGAGATGAAGCGGAAGTTGTAGTGGCAGCCGAGCGAGGAGTACGGACGCCAAGGCGCCGGCCCGAGCCACATGTCCCAGTCGAGACCCTCCGGAACAGCCTCGGGCTTCCACGTGGCGCCGCAGTGGCGGTTGTTCGGCGGGATGAAGCACTCGATGCGGTGGAGCTTCCCGAGGCCGCCGTTGCGCACGTATTCCGCGACATCGTGGAAGCGCTTCATCGAGCGGTGCTGCGTACCGTGCTGTGCGACGCGGTTGTGCTTGCGCGCCGCCGCCACGACGGCCCGACCCTCCTCGATCGTGAGGGTCATCGGCTTCTCGATGTAGACGTCCTTGCCGTTGCGCATCGCGTCGATCGCCACCAGCGCGTGCCAGTGGTCGGGTGTGCAGATGAACACCGTGTCGATGTCGGTCCGGCGATTGAGTTCGCGGAAGTCGGCGTAGGCGCGGCAGTCCTTGTTGCCGTAGGCCTTGTTGACGCGCTCCGCGCCCTCCTCGCGACGCTCGCGGTCGACGTCGCAGACGCCGAGGATGCGCACGTTCTCGTCGCCCAGCAGGGCGCCGTAATGGCTGTCGGCGATATTACCCGAGCCGACGATACCGACGGTGATCTTGCGGCTGGGGGCGTTCTGCCCGCGCAGGCCGGAGGGCAGAATGAGGGGGGCCGCGGCGGCCGCCGTGGCGAGCCCGGAGGAGCGGAGGAAACGACGGCGGCTGAGGGAGAGGGCGGGAAGATTCATGGGCGGGGGCTCAGGAGAGGTGGGCGAGGGCGCGGGCCGCGGCTTCGCGGACGACGGGTGCCTCGGAGGGGTTTTCACGGATGCCGGCGAGTACCGCCCGGGCGGTGGTGTCGCGGCGATGGGCGATGCTGCCGATGACGCCGGCCTTTGGCGCCCCCGAGAGAGAGCCTAGGGCGTCGCGGAGAGCGGCCGCCGCCTCGGGTCCGGGAATCTGCTGCACCGCGTAGCGGGCGTCGTCGGCCGACTTCCCGTCTTTCAGGAGCGTGGCCAGCGCGGGCACGCTCTTAATGGAGGCCACGAGGGCGAGCATCTGGCAGACAAAGGCCCGGCCCGCTTCGGTGCAGCCGGGCAACGCCAGGGCCTTGAGCAGTTGCTCCTCGATGCGGGCCCGATCCTCGGGGCCGGAGTCGATCACCTGTTCGCGCACGCTCCAGGCGAAGCTGCGGTCGCCTCCGTGCTCGAGGCGGGCGCACATCTCCCAAGGGTCGGGCGTGCTGCCGGCGTTGGACTTACGGTCGGCGCTGCTGCGCGCGGGGCGTTCGGCGGAGGCGGGGCGTTTCTTTTCGGCCATGCCGAAAAAGGGAACCTTCGCCCGCGGCGGCGCAAGCCCGCGTTGGGGCAGGTCCATCGCTTGCCGTCGGGCCCGGCACGGCCAGACTCCGGGCATGGCCGACGTTCTCTCCCGGTTCCTGCAGGCTTTCATCCCGCTGTTCGTGGCCATCGACCCTGTGGGACTGGCCGCGATCTTCCTCGGCTTGGGGCAGGGCGTCCCCGCCGAACAGCGCCAGCGTATCGCGCGGCAGGCGACGCTGACCGGTGGCGGCGTGGCGCTACTGTTCCTCTTCCTCGGCGCGAGCATCTTCCGCGCACTGGGCATCTCGGTGACGGACTTCCAGGTGGCCGGTGGGTTGATCCTTTTCATTCTAGCGGCTCGCGACCTTGTCCAATCGGGCGGTGAGCCGGAAAAACTCTCCGACGACTTCGGCGTGGTGCCGCTTGGCATGCCGCTGATTGCCGGGCCCGCGCTCATCGCGACCCTGCTCCTGCTCGCACAGACCCACGGGATGCTGCTCACGCTGGCCGCGCTGGTCGTGAACCTCGTCCTCGTGGTCCTCGCCTTCGCCTACAGCGACATCCTCGCCCGCCGTATCGGCGCCACCGGCCTGCGCGCGATCTCGAAGATCATCTCGATGCTCCTCGCCGCCATCGCGGTGGCGATGGTGCGCCAGGGACTCAAGGGATAGCAGATCGGTTAGAGCGGGGCCCGGGATAGGGTGCGCGCCGTACCACGGGGTCAGGGCGTTCGTTGTTTTGGTTTTGAACATTTAACGCCCTGACCCCAATGGCGGTGGCCCTCCTGGTCGCCTTCGGATTAAGCCCCCCGACTGCGCACTCGCGCCCGGTCGGGGCGGGCGTTTCGCTCGGGGTGTGCCGTTGCCGCTTCAAGCCGTCTGCCGCCTTCCCGCGCCGGGGGACAATGTCGCGATCGCGATCCGTCGGATCGAGGCCGGGGAGGAACTTGCGTTGCCGTCGGGTGTGCGCGCGTTGCCGCACACGGTGCTCGAGGGACACCGGTTCGCGGTGGCGCCCATCGCGGCCGGCGCAGCGTTACTTTCGTGGGGGCTACCTTTCGGGCGCGCGATTCGCGCGATAACGCCAGGCGACTACGTCGCTAACGCCGCCATGCTCGCTGCACTGGCCGTCCGCCGGATCGACGGCGCGCGGCTGCCCGAGGCGGCGAATTTCCAGGACTGCCTGGAGCCGTTCCTTCTCGACGAATCGCGGATTCATCCGGCCCCGCCCGTCCTGCGCGCATCGCCGGCGCGGACGTTTCAGGGCTACCGCCGGCCCGGCAACCGCGGCACGGGCACGCGCAACTATGTCGTGATCCTCGGCACCTCGTCGCGCGCGGCGAGTTTCGCGCGTCAACTTACCGCGCGGCTCCAACCGTTGGCGCGCGTGACCCCGGGGATCGATGGCATTGTGGCCGTGGCGCACACCGAGGGCGGCGCGCCGGAGGACGGCAACAACGGCCTCGAGGTCCTGCGGGCGCTCGGCGGTTTCATGGTGCACCCCAACGTCGCGGCGGTGCTCGCGGTCGACCAAGGGCCGGAACCGCTCAACAACCGCCGGCTCGAGGCCTTCCTGCGCGAGCACCGCTATCCGCTCGACCATGTGCCGCATGCTTTCCTGAGCCTCGGCCGCGGACTGGCGGCGGGCCTCGCCGAGGGTGAGCGGCTGGTGCGCGGCTGGCTACCCGCCGCGGCCGCGTGCGCGCGCACCGCGGAGCCGCTGTCCGGGCTGCGGATCGCGCTGCAATGCGGCGGATCCGACGCGTTCTCGGGCGTTTCGGGCAATCCGCTGGCCGGCGCGCTGGTGCACGAGGCGATCCGGCATGGCGCGACCGGCGTGCTCACGGAGACCGACGAGTCGATGGGCGCGGAGGACTACATGCTGGCCAACGTGCGCGACCTCGCGACCGCGCGCGCGTTCACGGCGATGCTTGATCGCTTCCGGGAGAAACTCGCGTGGCACGGACTCACCGCGGAGAGCAATCCCTCGGCCGGCAACCGCTTCCGCGGGCTCTACAACATCGCGCTCAAATCGCTCGGCGCCGTGCACAAGAAAGACCCCCGCACGCCGCTCCAGACCCTGATCGAGTACGCCCAGCCCCTGCGCGACCTCGCGGACCCCGGCTTCACGTTCATGAACGGCCCCGGCAACGACCTGGAGGGCATCGCCGGGCAGGTGGGCGCGGGTTGCAACCTCATCCTCTTCGCCACGGGCAACGGCTCGATCACCAACTTCCCGTTCGTGCCGACGCTCAAGGTCACCACCACGACGCGCCGCCACGAGCTGCTGCGGCACGAGATGGACATCAACGCCGGACGCTACCTCGACGGCGAACCGATGGAGGCGCTCGCCGCCGAGTATTTCGAGCTGGTGGTGGAAACCGCGGGCGGACGCCGCACGCGGGGCGAACACGCCGGTCACGCGCAGGTCTCGGTGTGGCGCAATTGGCGGCAGACCGACACCTCGCGCCTCGTCGAGTTACAGGCGCGCGTGGCCCCGGACGGACGTCCGCTGCCGGTTGCCGCCGTCGCGGGCGTACCTGCGGTGTCGCTGCCGCCGCTTCGCCTCGTCTCCGGTTCCGGCGGGCGTGGTGCGACGGAGCGCCTCGGGTTGATTCTCCCGACCAGCCTCTGCTCGACGCAGATCGCGCGTTTGGCGGCCGAGCGCCTGAACGCCCGCGGGCTGGCCAAGGCGGCCGGGCTCTCGCGCTTCCTCGGCTTCCTGCACACTGAAGGATGCGGGTTCGGCGGTGAGACGATGTACCAACTGCTGCACCGCACCTATCGCGGCTACCTCACGCATCCGAACGTGGCGGCCGCGCTCCTGTTGGAACACGGGTGTGAGAAAGTGCCCAACGACGTCATGCGCCACCATCTCGCCGCCGCCGGGGTCGATCCCGCGCGATTCGGCTGGGCGAGCGTGCAGCTCGACGGCGGCATCGAGCGCGCGCTGGGCCGAGTGGAGGCGTGGTTCGAGGAACGCCTCGCCACGGCGCCCGCGGCGGCGGACCCGTTGCCCCGCGGCGCGCCAAATCTCGCGCTGCTTTCCGCCGGTCCGGTTGACGAGCCCTCATCGCTTGCATTCGCGGCGGTCGCGCGCGCGGTGCTCGCCGCCGGCGGTTCCGTGCTGTTGCCCGAGGGTGATCCGTTGCTGGCCGCCGGCGCGTTTCGCACGGCGCTCCTCGGTGACGCGACGCCCCGCGCCACGCGTGCTTACGGCGAACCGCTTGCCGCGCCGGGATTGCACGTGGTCGCGACCGAGACGGATCACTGGGTGGAAAATCTCACTGGGCTTTGCGCCTGCGGCGCGCACGTGGCGGCAGGGCTGGTGCGCGATC
>CAXRGI010000275.1:0-7070 GCA_964229935.1 Opitutales bacterium | reverse complement strand
GCGCGGCGTTGGGAGAAAAGCGGGGGCGTGACCCCGTCGGGATGTACGTTCCGAGGTAGCGGCTGGCGTCAAACGCCGGCGTGCGGTCCGCCCCTCAGAAGTTGCCCTTCAGCGCGAAGGTCCACGACTGGCCGACTGTCTCGTGGCGGGTGAGCGCCGTGGGACCCGTGGCGAAGCGCTGCATGTTGATGTAAGGCGTATCGAGCACGTTGCGGATGCTCACCGAGAGCGAGTACGTGTTGTTGAGGCGCCAGCCGCCGCCGGCGTCGACGTTGGTGCGGTGGCGGCGGTAGGTCGTGCCGGCGACGTTCGTGTTCACGTCGTCCGACCAGTTCCAGTTCGCGTACACGTTCAGGCGGTTGTAGGTGTAGTTCAGGCCGCCGCTGGCGAGGTGGGGAGTGAGGTTGGCGCGCGGAATCTCCGCGTAGAGCCGGGTGTAGGAGGCGCGGACAGAGAGGCGGCGGAACAACGGACCGAGGGCCGCGAGGCTCTGATTGTACTCCAGTTCCATGCTGCGGATGCGGATGCGGCCGGTGCCGTTCTCAAAGGTGATGAACTCGTAGTTTCCGAATTCAGGATCGCCGGCGTAGCCGAACTCCTCCGCGGAAAGACGGTCGGTGATGAACAGGTTCTCGACGCGGCGTTCGGTGAACGTGGCCGCGAGCTGGCCCACTGGCTCGAAGTAGTAGGCCACGCGTGCGGCGTAGTTGTCGGATGTCTCGGGCTTCAGGCGCGGGTTCGGGGCGGTGACGGTGAGGGCCGTGTCGTTGACAATCCAGACGCCGGACAGGTTGACGTACGAGGGGCGGCGGATGGTGGAGCTGTAGCCGAAGTGGAGGTCCAGGTTGCGGCGCAGGCTGTATTTGAGCGAGGCGCTGGGGAAGAGGTTGTCGTAGGTGCCCGTCCGGTTGACGCGGGGTTGGGACAGGAACTGGTATTGCAGCCCGGGGATGGTGGTGGCGCGGCCGGCCGCGTTCACCGGGAAACCTGCGGCGCGCAGCTCCGCGGGCGTGCGGGTGTCGGCCTCGTTGGCCTGGGTCGTCGTCTCCTCCCAGCGCAGGCCGGCGCGGGCCGTGAGTCCCTTGAGTGAGGTGGTGCCCATCAGGAATCCGGCGTCGATCCGCTCGTAGTAACGGCGGCGGCGGGCGACGTAGGACTCGTAGAAATTGTCGGCATTGGTGCCCCAGTTCTGCCGGAATTCGCCGGGCTTCGCCGCGTAGAGATCGGCCAGCGCGCGCAGGTTGGGCATGAACACGTTGGCGCCGGTGGATGAGCGGATGGAGCCGCCGTTCATGCCGAGGTCGTACTCCCACGGAGAACGATACGGCGCCCACGCCCCAGTGGCGGGACCGCCGATGTAAGCGAAGCGCTTCGCTAGCGGGTCGTCCTCAAATTTCTGGATCTGCTGCCGGGTCTTAACTCCGCTTTTCCAGATGATCGGCAGCACCTTCAGCGTCTTGAGGGTGGCGTTGACCTCGCCGCTGAAGAGGACGGTGCGACCGAAGCGGCCGTCGTTCACCGTGACGCTCGGATTGGTGAAGCTCGCGCCGCTCGCGATGTCGGGGCCGGCGACCTGGGTGAACTGCCAGTCGACCGAGGTGGGGGAGGAGCGCTGCGCGCGGAAGGTGACGTTACCGGCGGTCGGCGAGTTGGTGTCGCGGATCGAGTTCCGGCGGCCGAGCGGATCGTACCAGCTGGTGGAATCGGAGTACGCGAACTTGCCCTCCACCTCGAGACCCCCGCGCTTGTAGGCGACGCGGGGAAGCAGGGTGAAGGTCTCGCCCAACTTTGAGACCGCGACCGGGTTGACCTGCACGGTACCGGTCGGGGCGGAGGTGAAGTTCAGCAGCGGATCGGTGCCGACGACCGCGGTGCGGGTGCTCGCGTTGAAGATCGTGGTGCGCTGCGGCGTCCAGAGGTCGGCGTAATTGTAGACGATACCGAGCCCCGCGTTGAACTCGCTGGAGAAGCGGTAATCGGCGGTGAGCGTGGTGGCGAAGCGCTTGTTGAAGCGCGGCGCCCATTGGAAATTCAGGGTGGTGGGAACGAGTGGACGGGGGTCGGCCGCGGTGGGGGTCGCGTTGTAGCCCTGCGAGGTGATCAGCGCCTCCTGGTACACGTTCGACTCGCTGATGTTCAGGACGAGGCCGAGCCGTTTGTTCAGGAAGACGTCGGAATATTCGAGGATGCCGCCGGGGCGGAGTTTGCGGGTCGCACGATCCTCGTCGGGGCCAAGATCGCGGCCGAAGTTGAACTCCTCCGAGTGGGCGGTGACGTTGGCCTGGAAGGAGACGCGGCGTCCTGCGCGGTCGAAGGCGCGCTTGGTGCGCAGGTTGATCGTGCCGGCGGGAGCGTTGGCATCGACGTCGGCGCTGATGGTCTTCGAGACCTCGATCGACTCCATGGAGTTGAGCGACGCCATCTCCATCGTGAAGGAGCGGGCCGCGCCCGAGCCGCTGTTGTTGGCGTCCACGCTCGCCAGCGCGATGCCATCCATGGTGACCGAGGTGTACTCGGACCCGAGTCCGCCGAGGCGCACCGTGCGGACCTCGCCGTAGAACAAATCCAGCTCGACGCCCGGCAGATGCTTCAGGAACTCGCCGACGTTGCCCTCGGCGTTGTCCCCGAACGTGTCGGACGCGACGGTGTTGGTGATGTTCATGGAGTTGCGCTGGTCCATGATGGCCTTCGCGGCGCCCTCGCGCTCGGTGGAGACGGTGAAGGCGTCGAGCTTGACGACCGGTGCGCCGGCGGGGCCCTGCTGGAGAGTGCTCTCGAGGTTGAAATCCTGCGTGGCGGTGGCCCCCGCGCCGACGTTCACCGTCGCGCTCACCGTGCGGTAACCCGTGAAAGACACGACCACCCGCACGGTTCCTGGATTCACCGGGTAGAGGCGAAACTCGCCGCCGCCCTCGGAGACCGTGCCCACGGAGGTTCCCTCGATGATGACTTGTGCGTTTCGGACGTACTCGCCGGTGGCCGGATTAAACACGCGGCCGGTGATGGTGCCCGGCGACGGTTGGGCGCGGACTAGGCCGCAGAGGACAACGGCGAGGCTGATGATGAGGGACAGGGTTTTTCTCATGGTTCGCGGGGTTGGAGCCTCCGGGCCTTTAAAGTCCACGGAGTCTTCGCGAGGAGACGAAACTTCGCGCGATGCCTGGTCAAGCAGCCGGGCGATCCTTACCGCCGGGATTATTCGGCTTGTCCGTCGCGGAGCGTTTGTGCTGCTTACGTTTGTCAGCCGTTACCCGCTCACCTCACCCCGAAAGCGTCACGCCGCTCACTCCGCGGCCGGAATTTCCCCACCCATGCAAACCATGCCCGCACACCTCGCTGTGTTCGCCCCGCTCCAGGCGCTCCTTCGGGTCGCCTGCCTCGTCGCCCTGTTCTGGGGCGCTCAACTGCCGCTTTCCGCGGCCGATTCCGCTGGCGCCGTCAGCGGCGCCGTCAGCAACCAGGCGACCGGCAACCTGCTGCAGGGAGCCAAGGTCGAGATTCCCGCCCTCGGGCTATCCACGCTGGTGGACGAGACGGGCCGGTTTGTACTCGCGGGGGTGCCCGCCGGCACGCACGAGGTCGTGGTGAGCTACATCGGCCTCGACACGGTGCGCGCACAAGTGGCGGTCGCGGCGGGTCAGCGCGCGACGCGCGATTTCGATTTGACCACGGGCATCTACAAGATGGACGCCTTCAAGGTCACCGGTGAGCGCGAGGGCGGCGCGGCCGCGATCACCGCGCAGCGCAACGCCCCCAACACGATGAACGTCGTGGCGCTGGACTCCTTCGGCCATCTGCCGAACATGAGCGCGGGTGAGGTGCTGATGCGCCTTCCCGGCGTCGCCGGTTCCCCGACGGACGAGGGTCTGGCCTACAACTTCAACATCCGCGGGATGCCGGCGGGCCTGAACACCGTCACGATCGACGGCGGCCTGGTCACCCCGCTGGGCACCAGCCGCGCCTTCGAGATGCAGAGCATCTCCGGCGCCTTGTTTGACCAGCTGGAGCTGACCAAGGGTCACCGTCCGGACCGCAACGCCGACTCGCTCGGTGGCACCGTGAACCTGAAGACCCGCTCTTCCCTGAGCATGAAGGAGCGCCGCCGCCTCACCTACAGCCTCTCGGCCCGCATCGCGCCGACCTTCCTGGGCTTCGAGCAGATCCCGCAGCGCGAGGACCATCCGGCGCACCCGATGCTGAACTTCAGCTACCAGGAGCTCTTCGACGTGTTCGGCGGCAGCCGCAACCTCGGCGTGAGCGTCAACGCCTTCTACTCCGAGAACGCCGTCGGCTTCTTCCAGACCGACCGGGATTACCAGAACACGACCACGCAACCCGCCTACGTGTGGAGCTACCAGACCTTCGACAATTACAACAACCGCAAGCAGGTCAGCCTGAGCATCAAGACCGACTACCGCGTCTCCGCCAGCACCCGCGTCTCGCTCAACGCCACCGCGAACGACAACTACGAGCACTTCCGCCGCCGGTACATCACCCGGGCCTACAGCAGCCAGAACCAGAACACCGTCCCGAACGCCACCACCAGCGTCGTCCCCGGTTGGACGGACAAGATCACCGTCATCCGCCCGGTGGCGCAGTCGCTCATCGAGATGCAGAACCGCGGGCCGAACAACTACGACACCCGCCAGCGCCGCCTCGACTTCACCGCCGAGCAGGACTTCGGCCCCCTGCAGCTGGACTACGCCGCGACTTACGCCCGCAATAACCTCAACAACGGCAACGGCCAGGGCGGCGAGCTTACGATGCGCATCGCCGGCACCGGCTGGATCCTCGACCGCACTCAGTCCGAGCTGCACCCGAAGTTCCTCCCCAACGGCGGTCTGGATTACACCGACCCCTCGAACTACCGCCCCACCGGCGCCCTCCAGTGCAGCGACGGCCAGAACGACCAGCGCGTCCGCGACCTTCGCTTCAACGCCCTTTACAAGCTGCCCACCGCCGTCCCGCTCGCCGTCAAGGTCGGCGGCCAGTGGCGCGAGACCCTCGCCCAGACGTTGAGCAACAGCCGCCGCTACAACTACCTCGGTACTGGACCCCTCGCCCCCGACCCGGGCCTCGTCACCTTCGACCAGGTCAAGACCGGCCGGATGATGCCCCAGTGGACGTCCTCGATGTACATCAACGACCGCCGGCCCGTCGACCCGACGCTCTGGCGCGAGGATGAGTACTACCGCCTGCAGCAGGCTTACACTGGCGCCCGTGACATCACCGAGACCGTAACCGCCGGCTACTTCATGGCCCAGGGCAAGCTCGGCCGCGAGGGCTTCCTCGGACGCAGCAGCTTCCTCGGCGGCGTGCGCGTCGAGAACACCGAGGACGTCGGCCGCGGCTGGGTCCGCGCCCGCGTCGGCAGCACCGCCGCCCAGCAACTCGCCGATCCCGTCGGCTCCGTCACCCGCGACTACGCGAACACCAAGCGCACCATCGAGGGCAGCTACACGAAAGCGTTTCCGAGCATCCATCTCACGCACGACCTCACGCCCAACCTGAAGGCCCGCCTCGCCTGGTCCACCAGCTTCGGCCGCCCGGGCTACGGTGAGCTCCTCCCCAGCGAGTCGGTGAACGAGACCGCCAGCACGCTCACGATCAACAACGCCGCGCTGCTCCCGCAGAACGCGCGCAACTGGGACGCCTCCATCGACTATTACTTCGAGCCGGTCGGCAACTTCTCGGTCGGCTTCTTCCACAAGACGATCGCCGACTTCATCGTCCGCAACATCAACATCGGCACCGTGGCGAGCGGGACGGACAACGGCTTCAACGGAGAGTACGCCGGGTTCAACCTGTTCACCTCCGCCAACGCCGGCACCGCCGTCGTGCAGGGCTGGGAGTTCAGCTACCAGCAGCAGTTCACCTCGCTCCCCGGCCTGCTCAAGGGCCTGAGCGGCTCCGTGAACTACACGATGATCCAGACGCGGGGGAACTTTGGCAGCACCACCAACATCACCGGCCGCGAGGTCGTCGGCTTCATCCCGAAGGCCGCCAACGCGATGCTCTCCTGGCGCTACCGGAAGTTTAGCACGCGTCTCCTCTACAACTGGACGAGCGACTACATCGTCGAGTACTCGGCCGCCACCGTCGGCCGCAACCGCTGGCGCGCCTCGTTCGACACGCTGAACGTCGGCGTCGCTTACCAGCTGCGTCCCACGGCCCAGCTCACGCTCGACGTCTCGAACCTCCTCAACGCGTACCAGGAGATCTACCGCGGTTTCCGCAACCAGCCGTCGACGATCAACTACAACTTCGTCACGATCAACGTCGGCCTCAATGGCCGCTTCTGAGCGCCGATTGATCTGATGGGTTTTCTTCGGCGGCGGGGTGGCGACACCCCGCCGCCGCTTTTTTAGGAGCCCCGTCTTCCCACCGCGGAATTGCTTCGCGTTGAGCAACCACGAATGGACGCGAATGCTTCGTGCGCTATAGCCGCGGCTGCAGCCGCGGACCACGCGGAGGAAGGTGCTGCCGCAGGCTATTCGATACCCCCGGGTTTTTTTAACCACGGATGCACACGGATTCACACGGATGATGCGGCGAGCGGGAAGCGCCGCGGAATTGCTTCGCGTTGAGCGACCACGAATGGACCCGAAGGGGCGCGAATGCTTCGTGCGCTATAGCCGCGGCTGCAGCCGCGGACCACGCGGAGGAAGGTACCGCCGAAGGCTGTTCGCTACCCCCGGATTTTTAAACACGGCTTCACACGGGTGAGTTTGTCCCCCGGTGCCTCTCATCTGAGAAACCTGCCGATGCTCGGCTTCCTACGGGCGTAGGGCATTTTCGAAACCCGCCGTGGAGCTCTGGCTCCGTACCCTCGGATCGGACCGGGGTGCCCGCCGTGTCCAAAGTCAGATCGCTTTGTTCGGGAAACAAAAAGGGCGGGCTTGGCGGCCCGCCCTCGTCTCGTGTTTGGAATTTCGCTCCGGTCAGAACCAGCCCGGGCGGTATTCCTTGGTCACGAACTGGTTCGCGTCGGGGATGTTGGTCACCTTCATCGCCTTGGAGTCCCACTCGATGCGGCGGCGGGAGCGGATGGCGACGTTGGCGAGCAGCAC
>CAXRGI010000274.1:0-8136 GCA_964229935.1 Opitutales bacterium | reverse complement strand
GGTCTACCTGAAGCCCAGTGGACAACTCACCCCGCAGCCGGGCTTCCGCGAGACGGGCAGCAACGGACTCGCCCGTGATCCGCAGGGCCGGCTTCTGCTCTGCCAGCACGGGGAACGGCGCGTCGCGCGCTGGGAAAACGGCCGTTTCACCGCGCTTGCGGACCGCTTCGAAGGCCGGCGTTTCAACAGTCCCAACGACCTCGCGGTGCGGCGCAATGGCGACGTGTATTTCACCGATCCGCCGTACGGCCTTGAGGGTGTCGACAAGTCGCCGCTGCGGGAGATCCCGTTCCACGGCGTCTACCGCGTCACACCCGCCGGCGAGGTCTCGCTGCTCACAAAGGAGATCCGCTTTCCCAACGGCATCGCGTTCTCTCCCGCCGAGGATATCCTGTACGTGGCGGTGAGCGACGGTGCGGCGACCCGCGTTATGGCTTACGATGTGCGGCCCGACGGCGGCATCGCCAATCCGCGCGTCTTCTTCAACGCGCAACCCTTACGCGCGCCCGGCCTGCGCGGCGGCTGCGACGGCCTGAAGGTCGACCGCGAGGGCAACGTGTGGACGACCGGCCCCGGCGGCGTGCTCGTCATCTCGCGCGACGGCCGCCTGCTCGGCCGCCTCAACACCTTCGAGCCCACCGCCAACTGCGCCTGGGGCGACGACGGCTCCACGCTCTACATCACCGCGAACTACTTCCTCGTGCGCGTGCGGACGCTCACGAAGGGCGCCGGTTGGTGATCCGAGCATGTAACGCATCCGTTTCGTTAGAAATCCGGAAAGCGCCTTGCGGCGGCGTCGGACGCCGAGGCGGATATGCCATCGGTGACGTTGGCGGCGCCAATGGTCCGCCGCTCATGTCACGCATACCTGATAGGTGACAAACTCGGGTGGGTGTCAGTCGTCGGTGCGAGAGGACGATTCAGGCGCCGAGCGCGCGGAGCACGGCGGTGGTGTCGGCGAGATCGGGAAAGACGGCGTCCGGCGAGTGGGCCGCGAGTTCGGCGGTCGAGTGGCGGCCGGTCGCGACGGCGATCACGCGGGCGCCGCAGGCGCGGGCGCATTCGATGTCGTGCGGGGTGTCGCCGATGATCACCGCCTCGGCGGCGTTGAACTCGTGGCCGTGGTGCGCCGCGGCACGGCGGAGGGCGACCGGGCCGAGGTCGTTGCGCCGCGGGCTGTCGTCGGCGTACGCGCCGAAGGGGAAATGGTGCCAGAGGCGGTAGTGCGTGAGCTTGTGCTCGGCCCCGCGCCGGAGGTTACCGGTGAGGAGACCCTGCGCGAAGCGCGCGTCGGCGCCGAGACGGTCGAGAAGTTCGTTCACCCCGGGAAGCACGCGCCCCTGCGGACCCGCGGCGAGTTCGCCGGGCAGCGTTCGGACATACGTCTCTAGATACGCGGCGCAGGCTTCCGGCGTGGGCTCGATTCCGTTGCGGCGCAGGATCTCCGGCGTGAGCCAGGTGTCGGTGCGGCCGGCCCAGTCAATGGTCGACAGATCGCCGGGCCGCCCGAAGTGGCGGGTGAACGCGACTTCCATCGCGCGCGAGCCCGCGTTACGGGTCACGATCAGGGTGCCGTCGATATCCCAGAGTACGAGAATGCGTTTCGTCATGGGGAGCTGGCGTTCACGGGTGTCCGGGTCTCGCGCACGCAGACGTCGACGCGGAGGGCCCGCGTGGGCGCACCGCGATACGTGCCGCTTACCGGTCGGATGTCGGCGTAGTCGCGGCCGACGGCGAGCGTGATGTAGCGGTCGTCGGCGACGCGCGCGTGGGTGGGGTCGTAGGCGAGCCAGCCGGCGCCGGGCAGCCACGCCTCGATCCACGCGTGCGAGGCTTCGTTCTCCCCAGGGCGGCGCGCGGGGTTGAGGAAGTAGCCGCTCACGTAACGTGCCGGAATGCCGAGAGTGCGGCACAGGCCGAGATGCACGTGCGCGAAGTCCTGGCAGACGCCGGCGCGCAGCCGCAACGCGTCGGGCGCGCGGGTGCTCACCCCGGTGGAGCCGGGCTGGTAGATGAAGGTGCGATGGACATGCTCCCCCAGGCGTCGGACATCGCCCCAGACGTCGCCGCGGCCCCCGGCAAGGATGTCCTGCGCCTCCCGCCAGAGCTCGACGTCGAGCGGCACGTAGGGCGAGTCGGTGGCGAACTCCGCCATCATCTCGCGCTCGGGTGACGTCGCGAGTTGTTCGGCGGAGACCATCGGCGTGGCCGGTCGCTGGCCCGTGGGAACGGTTTCGACGCGCGATATGGCCGTGATGCAAAGCCGCTCGTGCGGCTCAGGGACCTCGAAGTAATGCACGGTGTTGCCGTGGAAATCCCCGTAATCGCGCGTCTCCGCCGCTGGCGATATCCGCAGGTCGAACGCCAGGCAGCGCTGGAACTCCGTTTCGGCGGGACGCAGCCGGAGCTCGTTGAAGCTCTCCTTCGCCTCGCCGGCGTAGACAAAGGAGGTCCGGTGAACGACGCGCAGTTGCATGGCGCCGGTGTTTCCGCGCGGCCGGCTACTGCTGCTGTTGCTGCTGCTGGTCCTCGAGCGAGGACTCAGCGGGATAGAACATCGTCGTTTCGGCGACCTCGTCGGAGATCGCGGCAAGAGTGGCCTGGCAGTCCATGAGGAATTCGTGAAGTCCCCGTTGAAGCACGTCGGTAATCGTGCGGGACTCAAGCTCGCCGAGCAACCGGCGCGAGGCGCGGGCGGCGGCGGAGCGAGGACGGGCACCGGTTTCGCCAAGGATACGGCGGAGCAGGTCGTCGACCTGCGCGACACAGAAGTGGATCGAGCGGGGGAAGGAATCGGAAAAGATGAGAAACTCGGCGGCCTTCCACGGGAGGATCTCACGCACGTGGTACCGGCGGTACGCGTCGAGTGCGGAGGCGGAGCGGAGCACGGCCTGCCATTGCGCGGTGTCGAGGGCGCCACCGACGTCAGTCGCGCTGGGCAGCAGGATATGGTATTTCACGTCCAGGATGCGGGTCGCCTTGTCGGCGCGCTCCAGCATCTTGCCGAAGCGGATGAACTCCCAGCCCTCGCTGCGCGGGAACGTGGCGTCGGTCAGGCCCTGGAATTGGTGGGAAGCGCGGATGATGCGGGTGAAGAACTCCTGCGGGCCGCGCGCCCAGACGTCGGCCGTGTTGGTCGACTTGAGGATGAGGTGCAGCTCGTTGATGACCTCCCACATCTCAAGCGAGATCTGGTCGCGGATCATCCGGGCGTTTTCGCGGGCGGCGTAGACGCAGTTGAGGATCGATCCGGCGTGGCGCAGATCGAAGGCAAGGAACTCCGTCACGGTGTGGCTGTCAGCCGTCGCGTGCAGCCGGCGGAAATCCTCCTCTGCGCCGGAGCTCAGGATAAGGGACTCCCAGGTGTTCCGGGACGCGCCGGAGAGCTCCTGGAGGTCGGCGAGGAAGTGCAGGTTGACGTCGAGCAGCCGAGCGGTGTTCTCGGCGCGCTCGATGTAGCGGCTCATCCAATACAGCGAGTGTGCCACGCGGGATAGCATGACGGTCGTCTGGGGACGCTCCGGCGGGGCGGCGGTGGCCTGGCGGGTCGGCGGCATGGCGGGGAGGGCTACTCGTCGCCCTTGAGAACCCAGGTGTCTTTTGAACCGCCGCCCTGGGACGAGTTCACGACCAGCGAACCCTTGCGGAGCGCGACACGTGTCAGGCCGCCCGGGGTGACGGTGATTTTTTCGCCGTTAAGGATGTAGGGCCGGAGATCGATATGGCGGCCTTCGAGCTGGCCGTCGCACCAGGTGGGCGAACGGGAGAGCATGATCGGATCCTGCGCGATGTAGTTGCGCGGCTGGGCGGCCACCTGCGCGCGGAAGCGGGCGCACTCCTCCTTGGAGGCGACGGGCCCGATCAACATGCCGTAGCCGCCGGCCTCGTTCGCGGCCTTCACGACGAGCTTATCGATGTTATCGAGGATGAAGCGACGGTCGGCTGGCTCGGAGGCGAGGTAAGTGCTGACGTTCGGCAGGATCGGTTCCTCGCCGAGGTAGTATTTGATGATCCGCGGCACGTAGGCGTAGATGACCTTGTCGTCGGCGACACCGGTGCCGATCGCGTTGGCGAGAGCGACGTTGCCGGCCCGGTAGGCGTTAACGAGGCCGGGGACTCCGAGCATCGAGTCGGCGCGGAAAACGGTGGGATCGAGGAAATCGTCGTCGACCCTCCGGTAAATGACGTCGACTTGGCGCAGTCCCGCGGTGGTCCGCATGTGCACGCGGCGATCGCGCACAACGAGGTCGCGTCCCTCGACGATCGGGATGCCCATCTGGCGCGCGAGGAAGCAGTGCTCGAAGTAGGCGCTGTTGTGCACGCCCGGCGTAAGGAGCACGACCGTCGGCTGTTCCTTCTGTTCGGGTGCAAGGTGCAGCAGCGTCTTGAGCAGCTGCGCGGCGTAGCCCTCGACCGGGCGCACGCCGTAGCTGTGGAACAGCTGCGGGAACGCGCGGCGCATCGCGGCCCGGTTCTCGATCATGTAGCTCGCCCCGGAAGGGCAGCGGAGGTTGTCCTCGAGGACGAGATAGTTGCCGCGCGCGTCGCGTATCAGATCGGTGCCGCAGACGTGCACATGGATCCCCCGGGGCACGTTGAAGTTCATGAACTCTCGCCGGAAATGCTTCGCGCCGAGGATGAGGGCCGGAGGCACAACACCCTCCTTGAGGATTTTCTGCCCGTGGTAGACGTCGTCGAGGAAGAGGTTAAGCGCGTGCAGGCGCTGGACCAGTCCGGCCTCGATGCGCCGCCATTCGGCGTCGGGAATGATCCGCGGGATGAGGTCGAACGGGAAGATCCGTTCCGTCCCCTGGGAGTCGTTGTAGACGGTGAAGGTGACGCCGCGACGCAGGAAGGCGGCGTCCACGGCCGCGCGCCGCTGGTCGAATTCCGCCTCCGGTAGGTTGTCGAGGCGCTCGGCGAGCCGCCGGTAATGGGGCCTCACGGCGGAGGGGCCGCCCGCCGCGAACATCTCGTCGAAAAAGTGTTCGGTTTGGTAAGGAGCGCGGAGCAGGGACACGGCTAGGAAAGGGTTTCACCCCTTTCCTAGCAGGACCCTTGCCAGCGTGGTGGCGATCCGCGCCGCCCGCTTATCCGCCGCCTACAGGCTCACTTCCAGGGCCGGGGCGGAGCCTGCGCTCGCCTCGAGTCCGTTCAGAGAGCGCGTGCGGCCACTTTCCGGCTCGCTCACGCGCACGGTGTATTTCCCCGGCGCGAAGACGTGGGGGCGGAAACTGCCGCCCTTCGGGCGCAGCAGGTAAACGAGTTCTCCGCTCTTTTCCTCGATGACCTCCACGAGAGGTTGGCCGACCCCGGCGAACCTCAGCTCGGGCAGATGGGCCACGGCCTTCCGGGAGTAATTCTCCAACTGCCCGACCGTGACCGGCCAGGTTTCCATCTGGGATCCGGGGCGCGTGACATCAGCCGAGTAGGGCCAGCATTCGAACGTAATGGTGCGGCGCGCCTTGTCGAAACGCACGAGACCGAGTCCGCTGGTCTTCGCATTGACGGATTCGAGGAGCGGGGAGGGCGGGTTGGCGGGACCGTTCTTCACGGCCAGCACCGTCATCGGGTGACCGAAGTGGTCGTGGAAGTCGCCGAGCAGGCCGTTGTTGCCGGTGCGCCGGCCGCGGCCGGTCTTCGCCGGCTCCCACCAGCGCGGGTAACCGACGTTGACCGCAGGGCCCGCGAAGGCCACCGGGCCGTCGCCGTGGGTGTCGATGCCGTAGCGGATGACGGCCGGCAGATGTTGGTCGCCGGCGATGTGGGTCGCGAAGGCCTTACGCAGATCGCGCAGGACACGATTGCGGGGCGATTGCGCCCACGCGTTCGAGTCGTAGTCCGCCATCAGCACCATCTGGTTGCCGCCGTGGGTGGTGGCCATCGCGCTGAAGATCGTCTGCGAAATCACGGCCTTCATCTCCGCGCCGCGCCAGTCGCTGATCCACTCCCGCACGAATTGCTCCTGCTTTGTCCCGAGCAACTCCAGGCCCGGACGATCGCTCACGGCGGGCTCGAAGGCAGGGTCCTTCACGTGGTCGCCACGTCCGCTGTTGGTCGGCGGCACCTTGCCTTCCGGGCCTGACTTGAACTGCCGGTCGGCGAGGATCGCGAAGCTCACCTTCCCGTAAGTCATCGGGCCGTAATAGTTGATCGTGCCGCGCTTCGAGGGTGCGGGATCGTACGGATCGGGGTGGTGCGCGGTCTGGGTGCGGTGGACCACGTTGACCCAAGCGGCGGGCATCTCGTAGCCGCCGGATTCCTGGGTGGTCTTCTGGCCGTCGCCGCCCTCGCCCCACAGGTTGCCCTGGTAAACGTCGTGGTCGTCGGGGAGCGAGACGCTCGGCCGGTCGCGCATCAGCTCGCGCCAAGTCCAGCCATGGAAGTACCATTTGCGCAGGTAGTCGATGATCGCCGGTGCGAGCGGTGCCCGCTGCGTGCCATGACCGCCGGTCGATTCGTAGAACTGGTCACCAGTGAACGCGAGGATGTCGGGGTCGAGCTTGGCCATGCTCCGCACGAGCGGCACGTTCGGAAAGATCGCGTGGATATTGCAGGACACGTCGGCCACCGAGATTTGCTCGCGATCCACCGGGTCACGGCGGATCACCCCCGCCCAATCGTGCTCGGCCGCGGCGCCGTCGCGTGCGCGGAGCGCGTAGGTAACGCGGTAGGGCGTGTCGCGGGTTGCGTCCCATTTCTCGACCCGGAACGCGGCGACGCGTGCCTCAGGGTGGATCGTCGCCGTGTCGACCGTCTTCCATCCGGTGCCGTCGCGCACCTGCAGTCGCGCCTCCGGAGTGTCCGGCGGCCCGAGTGGCGGGAATTGCGCCGAGACCTTCAGGACGCCCGCGCTGAGCGTGTACTGCGTCCAAAGCACCGGTCCGAAGACCTGTTCGTTCGAACCCGTCAGCTTGGAGCCGGCGACGCTCCAGTCGGAAAACCAGAAACTTCCGACCCCCGCCGAGCCCGCCGCGGCCTTGGCCTTCGCTTTGGCCTTGCCGGCACCCGCTTCGCCGCCGGGGAAGTTTGCAACGAGCGCGATGTTGCCGACGAGCGAGTCGGCCGCGACGTCATCGACCTTGGTTCGGGCCAGCTCTGAACCGTCGGCCGCGTCGTGGGCCGAGAGCGTCGCGGAGTAGGCACCGCCGGAGGGGGCGACCGCCAGGCGCAGCTCGACCACGTCGCGTTTGAGATCGACCGCGACGGCGGAGGCGTGATCGGCGCGGCGCAGGAAGAGCTTACCCTCCGCGGTGAAGCCGGCGTTGAAGCCGGAGCCGGGCGCGGCCCAGAGGTTGTTCCGGTAATCGTGAAGCTCCGGGTAATCCTTAAGTGTGCCGAGGATCCCGATCCGAAAGCCGGCCGATCCCTGGCCGGCGAGGCTGCCTCCGGTCGCGCGGCCGATGCGCACGCGGAGGTCCATCGTGCCGGCACGCGAGGAGAGTTGGCGCGTGAGTAGGTGCAGCGTGCGGTCGGCGGCGGCGTTGATGCACTCGGCGCGACCGCCGGCGACGCGCCAATCCTGCATCGGGTTGGCCCAGCATTCCGGCCCGCTCCAGGGCCGGTCAGGGCTGCGTTCCCAACGGCTGCGGAAGGCGGGCGCGGTCTCGCCGGCGTGAAGCAGCGGCGACAAACGCGACGACGCGAGCGCGGCGGTCGCGAGCGCAGCGGAGGTTCCCAGGAAACGGCGGCGATTGAGGCGGGGGGATTCGGGGTTCACGCCGTCCACCTTGGAGCAACCCCCGCGTCCTGCCAGCGGGATTTACGCCGGAGCCGCGGACACCAACCACGAATGCACACGGAGGGACACGAATGGCAGCGGCTTCGTGTAGCCGGGGCTGTTTGTCCCGGACCAAAACGTGAGCTCGACCGCCGAAGGCTCTCCCGGATCGCTCCGCGGCTTTAACCGCGGATTTCGCTGATCTTTCGGATGAGGAAGCGGCGGCAGGCCTTTCCGAACTTCCCGGTCTTCTGTTCCAAGCAATGGGGTTCGTAGATAGTGTCGGGAATGTTCAGCAAAAAGGCGGATCATGGTAGGTGGTAGGGTGAACAAACCAAAAACCACCCAAGGAAGGAAAACCATGACCCGCCCGAAACCGAACGCTGAGACGATCAAACTGACAAAACAAGACCTGC
>CAXRGI010000273.1:0-2844 GCA_964229935.1 Opitutales bacterium | reverse complement strand
GGTGCGGCCTGTTCGTCGCGCATTGCATGTCGGCCGGTGCGCCGAACGTGCCGCAGGATTTCAACCGTCTCGGCGCCCGAGCATGGCTCGAATACGGCGACGAGGCCGATGCCGACAATCCGCCGCTCGGCGGCGTCGGCGTCCTGTGGCGAACGCACAAGACCAAGAGCTGGAACGGCCACGTATTCATCGTGACCGGGCAGAGCCGAACGGCCATCCGCGGGATCGGGGGCAATCAGTCCGACAACGTCACCGAGACCTGGTTCGATCGCGACCGGCTGCTCGGTGTCCGAGTTCCGCCCGGCTTCAACAATGTCGCCGCGCCCTCGGCCGCGACCGGCGCGCTTTCCACCCACGAGGCCTGAGCCTCACTACCACCGAAAGGAGACGCGCCATGATGGACGCGCTTGAACCCTATATTCTCGAGATCCTCGGCATCATCATCACGGCTGCCATCGCCTTCGCTGCCGCGCAGCTGAAGCGCTGGACCGGTATCGAGATCGAGGCCAAGCACCGCGAGGCCCTGCATTCCGCCATGATGTCGGGTGTCGAATCCGCGATGCAGAACGGGCCCTCCAAGGCGACCGACATGCTGGTCGAAGAGGCCATCGCCTATGCCAAGGTCAGCGTGCCGGACGCGATCGCGAAGCTGGCACCGGACAACTTCATCCTGCAGCGCCTGGCCGAGCGATACGTCCGGAAGGCTCTCGACCGGCTGCCCTAGATTTCGGGGCTAAGGTTCTCCGCCTCCTGGCGGCCCCGCACCGGGAACGCCTTCCGGTGCGTCATCTTCTCAACGGAGCCTCGCAATGGCACGAAACCAAGAGACCATCAGCTGCCCGGTCGGCGACTGGACGCAGCTTACCAATGGCAACGTCTCGACGATCACCTTCCAAGTGCTCTCGGGCGTCGTCTCTATCCGCTATACGGTCGACGCCACGAAACCCACTGAGGAGGAGGGGCTCGCTTATAGCCGGCTGAACGGTGAGCTGAAGCAAAGCCTCTCCGACCTCGTGAACCTGGCGGGCGCGGCTCGGGTCTGGGCCAAGCCGCGCGGGTTCTCGCCTGCTTCCGTCTACGTGGATCACGCCTGATGCGGTCGCCATTCGGTCATCTGTCGCCAGTGGAAGGGCTGGGCAGGAGAGGACTGTTGCCGCCGCTGCTGACCTTCCCGGCGCCCGCTCCTGGATCTGCGGTGTTCAAGAGCGGGCAGATGCCCGACGGCTGGACCTTCAATCCGGGGAGCGCTCCGGCCTTGGCCGGGTTCGATGGCTTCGAGGTCGTCGGCGACGAGTTGGTCGTGACGCTCGGCCCGACCCAGCAGGCTGACCCGGGTGTCGGCGCCAACGCCGGCCGAAACGCCCCACGCTTCGAGCGCGCGGCTCCCGCGGGGGATTTCGTCGCCATCTCGGATTGGTCCAGCGATCCGATGCTTGCGCACACGCCGCAGTATGCTGGTGCCGGCTTCGTGCTCGAGACCGCCGCCGGCTCGGCCCGCCTCGAGCTGTACGTCCAGGACAACTACACGCAGGTCTACTCTTACAACGATATCGCGGGTTCGACCGTGCCGGGCGCCGTTCCGGTGCCGGAAGGGGAGAGCAATGGCGTGGAGAGGGGCTGGCCGGCTCACCATAAGCTCGAGCGGGTTGGCAACCAGTTCACGCTCTCGGCGGCCTTCGACGGCATAAACTATGACCCCGTCTGCCAATTCACCTGGGCCGCCACGCTGACGAAGCTGGCTGTTCATTGCTACCACCGCGATCCTGGCGGGGCGACCACGACGTTCCGGCTGAAGCGGGTGATGATGGAGGAGCACGGCAAGCCCTCGGTCCGCCCTGCGCTGAAGAAGACGACCGTGCTCCAAGCCGACTTCTCGGACCTCTCCGGCCTGGTCGACGCGAGCGCCGGTGGCGGCACGGCCGTCGCATCGGGTGGCGTCCTGACCCTCGCGTGCACGACCGCCAATGGCTCGACCGCGCGGGTTAGAACGGCGGAGGACTTCGGTCCGAACGTCGGCCAGCGGATCAGGGCGCGCCGGATCACTCCCTCACAGGCGAGCGCCTACTTCTGCGCCGTGATTAACGGGCTGCCGCACCCCGACTTCGATCCAGAGACGGACACCGAGGCTGATCGCTGGGCCGGGATGTACTCGCCGATCATCGGGAACGCCTATGAAATGGCCTGCGGCGGCGACGCCGTTCGCATCGTTCGCTGCATGGGCGCATGGCCGGGGTCGACCGACGGCGCTGAGGGGAAATACACCTATTTCGCCAAGGGGACGCCGGCGGAGGCGGAGCTGGACGACCTGACCTATATCGAGTTCCAGCGCGTCGGCCCCTGGCTCCGCGCGAAGACCTGGGACGCGGCGAGCGCCGAGCCCGAGGGGTGGGACTTCGTGATCTTCGATGAGGTGGCGGCCGCCGAGGGGTGCCTGGGCTTGTCGCTGTCGCACAACCTCGGAAACGCGGTCAGCGCCACTGTGGAGGTCGACGAATGGGAAATCTACGAGATCGCCTGACGGGCCAACTGACCTGGCACACCCCGTTGATCTGGCTCTGCTGGACGGTGGCCGCGCTGTGTCTGCCGTTCGCGTTGCTGTGCTTCGCGGCCGACGCTCAGCGTGAGGAGCTCGAGGCGGCCCGCGATCGCAGGATTGCCCGTCGCTGAGGCGGGGTTAGGTGGACTTCGGCGATCACCTGCTGGGCCAAGTTGCAGGTTCCGGGCCCAAATGTCATGTTTCGGAGGAAAGGAGACACAACGCTATGTCCCTACGCCCGAAAAAGAGCGCCTCTCTGCCTGCATCTGATCCCGTGGAGAAGCCGCTAGACGAGGTGCTCGAACACG
>CAXRGI010000272.1:0-19558 GCA_964229935.1 Opitutales bacterium | reverse complement strand
TCCGGCCGCTCCGCGGTTGGACCACCGCGCTGGCGCTCAACAATCTTTTCAACGACGACGGCCGCGTGCTCGGCTCCTCCGTGGACATTCCGAAGCGAGGGCTGTCCATATCAGTACGCCGCGATTTCTAAAGTCATCCGGCACCGCCGCTCCGGCGTGAGTAGCCAAGCGAGAAAGCAGCCCGCGGCCTAGCGGCGCTCCACGCGCAGCAACCCCAGCTCAAAGCCGCGAGCGACCGCCTCGGCGCGATCGGCCGATTCCAGTTTGCTGAGCACGGATTTCACGTGGGCCTTCACGGTGTGCTCGCTGAGCGAAAGCGAAAGGGCGATGTCCTTGTTGGTCAGACCCCGGCGCATCCCGTCCAGCACCTCGATCTCGCGGGCCGACAGCTGCCTCCGCTTCTCAAGTTCGTCGAGGCGATGGCGAATCGCGGTCGGCACGTAGTTGCGGCCAGCATGCACCTCGCGAATGGCACCCACTAACTCACAGCGCGAAACATTCTTCAGGAGGTAGCCGCTGGCCCCGGCCTCCAAGGCGCGATGAATATCATCATCCAGATCAGACGTGGTGAGCATGATGACTCGCGCCTCGGGCCATTCCGCAAGAATGGCCCTCAGGCCCTCCACACCGCCCATTTTCGGCATTTGCACATCCATCAAGGCCACGTCGGGCCGGCTCTTCCGGTACTGCTCCACCGCCTGCTCGCCATCCTCGGCCTCGGATACCACCCGCAGGCCCTTGTCCAACGACAGGATCGCGGACAAACCCATGCGCACCACGGAGTGGTCGTCCACGAGCATGAGCCGGATCGGTCGCTCAACTGCCATCTTGATTTTGTACTTGGAAAGCCGGACCCGGGCAATCGCCCGATAGGGTTAGAGTGCCCGATCGCGGAAATCAGGGCAGATGTTTGGCGAGGAGCTCCTCCAGCACCGTGCCCCGCGCCTCCCGAGAGATCACACGCCCGTCCGGTCCCAGCAGGATGCAGGTCGGGTATGAATTCACGTGGATGACATCCAATGCGACCCGTTCGATGCTCTCCTGGGTCGCCTGGACCCATTTGTGCCCGGCCTTGGCGATGAAGGCCTTCACCTTCTGGATATCCTCGGCGTACTGCTCCGCCGTGAGCCGGCCACTGGTCTTCTCCATGATCATCCCGATAACCTCGAAGCCCTTCGGCTGGTACTTGGCGTAAAGCGGATCGAGGTGCCGCATTTCCGCGATGCACGGACCGCACCACGTTCCCCAAAAATCGAGCAGGACATACTTGCCGCGGTAATCGGAAAGTTTCCGACGCCCACCCTCCAGATCAACAAAGGCGAAGTCGGGCATCAGCTCCCCCGGATTCGCGGCGAAACGCGTATAGTCGGAGGCGGGCCGATCTTCGAAGACGATTTCCCCCGAAGCCATGTCGACCGACTTCGGCGACAGATAGCGGTCGCCCACGCGAAACACCGGGATCTTTCCGGAGGGATTCTCGGACTCGCCGAGGGAGGCCTCCATCTTCCCGTTAAAATTTGCGTCCACCGAAATCCGGCAGGTCGTCAGATCGATGGCCAGTTCAGCGGGCCGCGGGGCAAACGTGAGCGCGAGGGACTTGCCGCCGACGTCGACGGAGCCCGCGGCGATGAAGTTGAAGTTGTAGCTCATGCCGTGGAGGAGCGCCGGGTCCTTCGGCTGGCGCTCCGGCCCGAGGTTGGCGGCGGCGTATGCGAAGGACACGCGGAGGGGGAATTCGCGGTAGATGCCGTTGTCCCACGGGACGCTGAGGGTGACCGAATTCGCCCCTGCCGGAAAGGGCCAGCGTTCGGCGGGGGAGAACGAACCGGTGCGGTCGCGGTCGAGCCAGAGCACCATCGCGCCGGTGGGTTCCGCGACGAGCAGGGTGGAATAGGCGGTGCCCTTGATGGTCAGGGCGCTGCGCGGAACCCACACCTTGGCGTCCGCCGCGGGTTTTTCCGGCAGCTTGGCGATCAGGTCCGCGGAGGCGGGCGAAAGGTAGGCAAACACGCGGGTGCCCTGCCGGACCTCGGGATCGAGGCGGCCGCGGTACTCGGCGGCGAAGGCCGGCAGGGTCGCGAGCAAGGCCGCGGCGAAGGTTTGGCCGAGGCTCGCCCAGGGGCGGAACACAGAGGAGAATGATGTCATGGTAGGTGGAAAAAGGGGGACGGCTTACAGGGTCTTCTTGATCCTCACGTACACATAGCGGCCGCGGGGATCGTCGAAGAGACTGTAATAGGAGGGGGAACCCTGGTTGCCGGGGTTGAGCACGAAGGGCGGATCGCGGTCGAAGACGTTGTTGACGCCGAGCGTCCACTGGGTGCCCCCGAAGTACCGGCGCCAGCCGGAGCGGGCACCAGGCTGGCCATAAGCCACGGTGTAACTGGTCTGGAGGTTGAAGGTGAGGGAATCGTCGACCGGCATATTCTGCGTGTCGCGGAAGGACTCGGTGTAGCGGGCGGCCAGCGAGGCCGACCAGGGTTCGCGGCGCCAGCCGACGCTGCCGCTGCCGCGGAACTTGGGGATGGTGGTGCCGTTGAGGTTCATCTGGTCGAGGTTGACGACCATGGGCTGCCCGGGCCGCGAGCGTTGCTTGTACTCCATGGTCCCGGTCGTGCGCACGGTGAAGTCGAACGTGCCCACGCGGCGGGTGACCAAGCTGTAGCGGGCGGAGGCATCGAGGGTGCGCATCCAGAGGTTGCCGACGTTGACGCGGCGGACGTCGATGGCGCGCACCTGTCCGGCCCAGCCGAGGGCGGCTTCGGCGGCCGTGGGCGCGGCGCGCTCGACGCGGCCGGGATAGGCGGACTCGAACTGCAGGAGTTCGGCGATGGCGGGAACGACGTTGCCATTGATGCGCTCGGTGAAGGCGTAGTCCAGGGTGAGGTTGAGGCCGCGGATGAAACGGGGCTGGAGAATGAGGCCGAGGTTGGCGGTGCGCGTCTCGGTGGGCATGAGGTCGAAGTTGGGGCCGCTGACCCGGGTGTAGTCGCCGACAAACGTGTTGCCGCGGCGCGGATCCGGCACGGTGGAGCCGACGACGTCGACGATGGTCTCGGCGCCGAAGAAATTCGATTCGGTGAGGGGCAGGGTGCCCTGCTGCCAGGAGAAGCGGAAGGCGACATCGCGGATCGGCGCGAACTTGAGCGCGTAGACGGCAGAGTGATACGCCGGCACATAGGGTGCATCGAGGCGGCTGATGGCGTACGAAAGTTCGGTGTGGTGCAGGCGGAGCGGCGACCATTTCGAGGTGAAGACCGGGAGCACAACCTCGGCGCCCATGCGGCGATCCTGGCGCTCGGTGGGGGCGCCGGTGGCACCAGTGGTCAGCCGATTGCCGCCGAGCGAGACGAGGAAGGCGTCGTCATACCAGTTCTTGAATGAGTTGGTGTAGTTCTGCACGTACCACTCGCCGACGAGCGAAGCGCGCACGGGGCCGGCGGGGAGGTCGACGGTGTCGCCATTGAGGCGGAGGACCCCGTTGGACATGAGGATGTAGTCGCTGTTCTTGCGGTAGCTGGAGTTGGGCAGGAAGGCCGCCGCCGCCGCATTGGGCACGGCGTCGTGATCGGCGAGGATGTTGTAAAAGGCCGCCGCGAGCGGGCGGGTGGGGGCGAGGGAATTGATGGCGCCGAGCATCTGCAACGGGAGGTAGCCGACGCTGTAGCGGCGGTTGTAGTCGGCCGAGACGTCGAAGGCCCAGCGCCACGGGCGGCTCAGGATGTTGAGTTTGCCGTTGAACCCGAGGACGAGTCGCACGGTGCCGTTTTCGGTCGCCCGTCGGGTGCCGGGGAGGTCACTGGCGCGCCCAAAGACGGAGATGGCCTGGCCGGGGAAGCCGGGCGTGACATTGACGCGAAACGGATTGCGGGGGTCGGTCGCGCTCAGCCCGCTCTGGCTTTGGGCGATGGGGGACTGCGTGTAGGTGCGGTTGTAGTCGAGGCCCAGTTCGGCGTAGCCGGTGAGTCGCTCGGGCACGAACTCGTGCGTGTAGGTGGCGTTGAGCGAGGCGCGCTTGGACGGGGTGAAGAGCGGAAACTCGGCGTAGGTCTCGCTGATTTCGTAGCGGTTGGCGGTGGCGACGAAGGACTGCGGGGTGAGGTTGAGGCCGTTGGAGCCGGGCGGGATCAGGGCGAAGTTGGCGGTGGGCGCGCCGGGCGGCAGCAGCAACGGGGCGATCTGGCCGGCGGCATTGCGGCCGACGATGATGCCCGGGCGAGAGGAGAACACGTTTTGGAGCCCGCGGTTGGCCCAGGTGGTGAAGGTGGCGGTGTCGGTGGGCACGGCAAAATAGTTGAGCACCCGCCGGTAGAGGGGCCGGTCGGAGTAGGGCATGGTGTCGCGGATGACGGCGTCGAAGGTCCACGTGAGCTGCGAACGCCCCTTACGGAAGCCGCGGCCCTCGGTGTAGCTGAAGCGCTTTTCGCCGGCGCCGCCGTGCATCGAGGCGCCGTAGTTGAGCGTCATTTCCCGCCCGACGAATTCCTTGCGCAGGATGATGTTGATCACGCCGCCTTGCGTGTAGCTGCCGTAGATGCCGCCGGCCGCGCCCGAGAGCACCTCGACGCGTTCGATCGCGGAGAGGGGCAGGCGGGTGAAGTCCGGCCCGCCGCCCTGCGACTCGCGCACCACGGGCATGCGGCGGCCGTTGACGAGGATGGTGGTGCCGCCGTTGCCGAGGCCGCGCAGATCGATGCGCGAGGTGGGCGTGTTGCCGCCAAAAGTCAGGAAGCCGTCCACGCCGGCGATCATCGTGGTGTCGGCCTGCATCATCGCCACCTGGGGCAGGTCGCGAAACACTTCGTTGAGATCGGTGGCGCCCACGCGCTCGATCTCGATCCGGTCCAGCACCGTGTAGTAGATGGACTGGTTTTCGTCCCGCGGGATGATGCCCTGGTTCACCAGACCCGAGGTGCGCGTCTCCACAACCTCGTATTTCTGCAGCTTCACCTCGCCTTCGGCCGCGTAAAACCGGGATGGCGCGACGAGCATCGCGAGCGCGGCGGCCGCCAGCGCCGACGCAAGGGTCGGAAGGAAAAAAGTGCGTGAATCCCGCGCGGGGCGCCGGAGGTATGATACGATGGTTTTCATAGAATTGAATCAGCGCCGGGAGAAGCGCCCCCTTCCTGACGGGGACCGCAAGGCATCCACGCCCTCGACGCAAAGGCGCCCCTTGCGCGAAGGACGATTGGACCGGGCGCTAGGGATGAGAAACGATTCATTAAAGAGATTACCGAAGACTATCGGTGCGACTCCAAATCCGGCAATCACCCGAAAGAGCTACGGCGGGGGGGATCCGCGGTCCCATTCGGAGCTTGCGGCACAGACGCGCCGGGAAATCCGTGGATAAATCTCCGCGGTCTCGGCTGTCCCCTGCTCCAAACCAATCGACAGGAGCAAACCGGGGAAACGGAGAGTCTCTCATTCCACACCGCGCGGCTGCGCTGCGCCGGGCACACCCGCGGCAAGCACCCCGCAGATCATTGGGGAAACACTTTCCGCCCCGATGCCGGCCGTTCCGGCCGACGCCTCGGTCGCAGGATAACACCTCGCGCAGCCGAACTGTGATCGTTGCATCCGTGGCGACCGCGCCGGCGCGTTGGCCGCCCGAAACGCAGCAAGTACCGGTCCACCCTCATCGGCCTCGCGCAACACCCCCAGATACTCCCCGGGCCGAGCACCGGCGTGCAACCCCGTGGACACGACCACATGATCACCAGCTCGCATGAGAGGAACGGAGGGCGCGCCAGACACCGGCTGACGAAAGTAAATCCGTAGGGCGCTGGATCAGCCCGAACGGGCGATCGTATCACTCCCTTGCAAGATAAGCCGGCACGGCAGAGAAGCGTCCCGTGTTTAGGCGGCTTTGTATTCCCCTCGTCTGCTTTCCGCTACTCGCCAGCGGCCTCCTGGTACGCGGTGCCAACGCTCCCGAACCGCTCACGACGTGCGCCGCGGTCCGCAACCTGCCTCCCTCCGAGGCGGCGCGCGGACTACCAGTACGGCTGCGGGGAGTAGTCACCCTCCTTCCCACCCCTGGCGGGGGCGGTTTCACGCTGGATGACGGCACCGGCATCTGGATGGCGCGGGCACGAACCAATTCCACGGCTAAGCGTCCCTCTGATCTGGATGTGGGCGACTGGGTTGAGGTCACGGGACGCACCCAGGCGGGTTTCTTCCTGCCCACCGTGGCGGCGGAGGAAGTGACGCGCCTCGGACGCAAACCGATCCCGCCCGCACAAGAGATCGGCCCGCTGGAACTCACCACGGGGGCGCTCGACGGCCAACGCGTGCAGGTGCAAGGCGTCGTCCAGGCCGCGGACCGCACGATGCGCGCCGGGCGCGCCGAGCTCCGGCTCGTGGTTTCAAACAACGGCAAACGATTCAGCTATGTTTTATTCGGCGCGCCGGATCTGGCGCCCGACCAACTCGTCGACGCCGAAGTCCAGCTCGGCGGTGTCTTCCTCGCCTACTTCAACGCGCGGCGGCAATTCCTCGGGGTCCGCGTGCGGTCG
The DNA here is from genome assembly GCA_964229935.1 of Opitutales bacterium. Classification (GTDB taxonomy): domain Bacteria; phylum Verrucomicrobiota; class Verrucomicrobiia; order Opitutales; family Opitutaceae; genus ER46. The sequence continues at coordinate 13,043 of CAXRGI010000272.1, read as the reverse complement.
AACGACCCGGCGGAATTCATCATTCGTCAGCAGCCTCCCTCCGACGCGTTCGCGGCCCCGGAGATCAAGCTGAGCGAGGGGGTGCTGTTTTCCGCCCTGGGAGGCAGCCCGCACAGGCGCCGCGCTCGCGGCGTCGTGACGCTCTCCGCGCCGGGGGAGTATTTCTTTCTGCAGGATCAGGACCGCGCCATCCGGGTGAGCACCCGCTCGCGCGAGGAGTTGCCGCCGGGAACCGTGGTCGAAGCCTCCGGATTCTTCAGCCTGGAACACAACAAGGTGGAAATGCTCGACGCCGTCGTCCGGCGTGTCGGCAGTTCAGAGCCACTGGCGCCTGTGGCGATCTCAAGCGGAGAGCTCTTTTCCCCCCGCACGGGATCGGCCGAGGTGCTAGCGCGTGATTTGAGCGACGCCTTGGTTTCCCTCAGCGGAAAACTCGTGAGCATCGACGATCTCGGGAACTCGCGCTTCCGGCTGAACCTCGACTGCGACGAGGTGCTCATCCCCGCGGAGATCTCCTCGCCCGAAAAAAACCGTCCCCTCTCCAGCCTAAGGGTCGGCAGCGATCTGCGCGTCACCGGCGTCTGCATCCTCACCTACCCAGGAACCGGGCCGGCCGTAGAGTGGCCGCAGCCGAGCTCCGCCAAACTCCTATTGCGGGACCCGGCGGACATCGAGGTGATTCGCGCCGCGTCCTGGTGGACCATCGGGCGACTCGGGACGGCGCTGGGAGTCCTCGGCGGCCTGATCCTAGTTGCCTTCACCTGGGTGGCGGTTCTGCGCCGGAGGGTCGCCGAGCGCAGCCGCGAACTGGCCGAGGCGATGCGCGAGCGACGGGACGCCGCGGTGGAATTCGAGTCGACGTTACGGGAGAGAAACCGACTCGCCGCCGACCTCCATGACACGCTCGAGCAGTCCCTGACCGGCCTCTCCCTGCAACTGGAAGCAAGCGAAGCACTCCGCAACGAAGAGGCCGAGCGCAGCCGCCAGCACATGACGCTGGCCAAACAGGTCCTCGAACGCAGCCGCGAGGATCTTCGGAGAAGCATCTGGAATCTTCGCGCCAGCCCGCTGGAAAACGCCGATCTGACAGAGGCCCTGCGGGAAATCGCCGCCAGTCGCAGCGCAGGGCTCAGTCTCCGCATCGAGGTTGAGAGTCGCGGCGAGAAACGCCCACTGCCGGACTTCATCGCCGGCAACCTGCTCATGCTGGTGCAGGAGGGCATCACCAACTCGATCAAGCACGCAAATCCGGCGGTCATCCACCTTGGCCTAGAGTTCTCGGAAAAATCAGTGTCGGTTGAGATTTCCGACGATGGCTTGGGGTTCGATGTCGACCGCGCCAATGGACCGAAGCAGGGCCACTTCGGGCTGCAGGGCATGCGGGAACGGATGAAAAGACTCGGTGGCCAGCTCCGCGTCGAAAGCCAACCCGGCGCCGGCACCCGCGTCCGAGCAACCGTCCCGCTCTGAGCGCCGGCGGCTACCTCGCTTTCAGGCCACGCACCTCCCCGGCGACCGCACCTTCCTCCGCGCCCTGATCGCCTCGATGGCGGCGCGGGGAGCGTGAATCAGCGCGGCGGGACCGCGCTTCTGACGTGCTCTATCACTTCACCGGAAAAGCGATCAGGTCGATCAGCGCCGTGCGGCCGGGCAAACCGAGGCTGCGTGACTCCAGCGCGGAGGCGGCGGGGGCGCGCGTGGGGTCGTAGTAAACGCCGCGGATGTCACCCAGTTCAGCGCGGGCCTTGGCGCCACTGAGGTAATACGTCGCCTTCACGAGGTTGCGGTAGCTCGAGCCCGCCTCGTAGAGCGCGGAGCCGATCCGCTCGAAAATCAGCTTCATCTGGCCGCGCGCGTCGCCGCCGCCATCGCCGTCGATGCCGCCCAGGAAAATCAACGGCACGCCGCCGCCCACGTGGCTCACGCGGCAATAACGCGGGGAGACGGTCAGCCAAGGCAACGGCAGCCACGCGACTCGGTCGCCCGCCGGCGCCGGCAAAGCCCGGGCTGAAGCAATCAACTCGATCTCCGCGGGCAGCGTGCTCACCCACTCGACCAGGACCAGCGGCGGCACCGGGCCGCCGTCAAAACTCGCCGCCACCTCCCGCACCGCGGCCGCGTGGTCGGTGAAGGGCGCGATGAACGCCTTGATCTGCACCACGTCCACCTTCCGCAAACCGAGGTGCGCCAGCGTGCGGTGCAGTCCCGCCATCGTCGCGCGCACCGCCTCGGCGACATCCGCGCCTTTTTCCGCCTGACCCGACACAAAGACCTTACCGCCGGCCGGCAGCACGGCCGCTCCTCCGCGGAACTCGACCGAAGCCGGGTTGTCCGCCGCCGTCGCAACCGCCTCGAACGCGACTCGGCGCCCGGTCGTGACCAGCGGCGTGCGCACGAGGGTGTAAGCCACCGGCGAGTCCGCGAAGCGGCGCGCCACCGCCGTCTCCACTCCGGCCACGTCGGCATCGGAGGCGACCAGGGCGTTGAGGCGCATGATGCCGGCCGGATCTCCGCCGGCGGCGCGCACCACGCGGTCGAGCTCGGCCAAAGCACCCGCGGCCTCCGTCGCGGTGTCGGCCGCGGCCGGTCCGGTGACCGCCCCGGTGAAGACGAGCGGGGCGTCGGGCACGCGCACGGACCAGGCTTGGCCCGGCCGGTCGGCGCGGGCGCGACGTTCAAGCGGGACGGCGGAGCAAACGGAGGTCATGAGGACGAGGAACGCGACGAGGGGTGACAATCGGCGGCGCATGGCAAAAAACACCGCAGGCGACGCCCCGCAGGCAAGAGCGGATGCGCCGGCCCCGCGCCAAAAAATCCGAGCCCCGTACGAAAACCGGAAGCCGGAGCCGTGCGAATACCCCGCATGAAACCAAAGCCCCTTTCGTTCGTAAAACCGGGCGCTGCCGCGAAGGGCCCCCGGAATTCAAGTAACGTAATACGTGAAAAGCGCGCGGTGCGCCCGTCAGGAGCTCCCTCGGCGATCGCGCCGTTCACGCCCGCGACGGCAAGAAATGCCCTTGAGGGGGTATGGGTGCGCTTCCACGTTCGAGCCTTGCCCTAAAGCTCAGCTGCAACCGAACCCGACGGCGCTACGTGCGACGCGGGCCGAACGAGGATCACCCCTCCCGCGCTACGCGGTCCACGCCTTGACGCGGGTCTCCTTGCCGGCCCGTACCCCCACGGAGCCGCAAGCCTTACCTACCCCATGACTAATCTCTCCGCTCCGGCCAGTGCATCCGTTCGCGCCTCTCTCTTCCGTCGATTGCTTCCCATCCAGACTCGAGCTTCGCTCCTCGCGCTGTGGTTCGGCGCGACGTCGACCCCTCTGCTCGCCGCCCCCTCTCCCTTCGCGACCGGAACCATCAGCGGGCGCGTCGCGAGCGCGGGCGGTGATTATCTGGAGAACGTCCAGATCACGGTGAACGGCCTCAACCGGCAAACCGTGACCGACGCCGCGGGCGCCTTCCTCCTTGCGGAAGTACCGGCCGGCCGGGTGGTGTTGCGCGCGTTCTACACGGGGCACGAGCCGCGCGAGATCGCCGTCGACCTCGGCGCGGGGGAGATACGCGGGCTGCGAGTCGATCTTTCGCCGATCGGCTCCGGGACGGCCGTGGCCCGACTCGATCCCTTCACGATCACCGCCGCGCGGGAGACGAGCGTCGCGGCCCTCGCCGTGAACGAGCAGCGCTTCGCCGCGAACATAAAGAACGTCGTCGCCGCCGATGCCTTCGGCGATGTCTCGCAGGGCAACGTGGGGGAATTCATCAAGTACCTGCCCTCCATCACGGCCGACTTCGCCGACCCGAACATCATCTCCGTGTCGGTGCGCGGGCTGCCGAGCAGCCTCACGCAGGTCACCGCGGACGGCATGCAGGTGGCGAGCGCGCACACCGGCGGATCGACGCGCGTGTTCCAGTTCGACCAGGTCTCGATCAACAATCTGTCGCGGGTGGAGCTCACCAAGGTGCCGACCCCGGCGGACCCGGCCGACTCGCTCGGGGGCATCGTGAATCTCGTCGGCAAAAGCGCGTTCGAGCGACGGGACGCGCAATTCAACTACCGCGCCTATTTGAACGGCCGGCACCGGCACCTGGGGCTGCGGCGGCAACCCGACACGGTGGACGGCACGCGCCATCGCGTGCTGCCGAACGCGGATTTCTCCTACACCGTCCCACTTAACGAGAACCTCGGGTTCGTGCTCTCCGGCATCACCGCGAACAGCTTCGACGAGCGGCGCGTCGCCGCCCGCGTCTACAACACCTCGCTGGCGGGCACGGGCGCGAGCCCTGCGCGCCCGTTCATGCAGACCTTCATTCTGCAGAACGCGCCTCGCTTCATCTACCGCGACTCGCTGAGCCTGAAGGCGGACTGGCGCGTGTCCCGCCACGGCGTCCTTTCCGCGTCCGTGGAGCACAGCGGCTTCCGGCAGAACTTCGGGATGAACCAGTTCACCGCGAGCGTGGGCGCGAACGCCGCGCCGGTCGCGCCGGGCACGGCGCTCTCCTTCGGCCCCGACTTCACCCGCGGCGCGACCGGCCGGGGAACGCTCACCCTCGACGGGCAGTATTTCGACATCCGCGGCGCCACCGACCTCGGCAGCGTGCGTTACCGGTTTGACAACGGCGCCTGGCAAATCCGGGCGGCGGCCAGCGCCTCGCGGTCGACCACGCGTTTCGACGACGTCGACAACGGACATTTCTACACGCTGACCACCCAACTGGGCACCGGCGCCGCGTTTGTCGGCAGCGCCTTCACGGTGAACCTCCTGGACATCACCCACGAGGGCCCGCGGAACCTCGACATCCGCGACAACCAGGGCCGCCGGGTGGACGTCACCGACCCGCGTTACTACCAACTGGCCAGCGCCTCGTCGCTCCCGCGCGACGTCGTCTCGGGCGTGCGAAACCTGCAGTTCAGCGCGCGTCGCCGGCTCCATCGTTTCCCGTTCCCGTTCTCGCTGGAGGCAGGTGCCGCCGAACGCCGCCAGGAGAACGACACCCGCCTCGGCAACTCGGTCTGGACCTACAACGGCCCGGACGGCAACGCGGCGACCGCCGACCCGGCGTCGCCCTTTCTCGCGAATTTCCCGCCCGGCGTGCGCGATCACGGGTTCGGGGTGTTCAATATCCCGTGGGCCTCGCCCGCGAAGGCGCACGCCGCCTGGCAACGCCAACCGGGACTCTTCACGCAAACCCTCGCGCAGCAGGTCGCCGCCGAGACTTTCCGGCTCAGCCGCTCCGAGAAGGTCTCCGAAACCGTGACTGCCGGGTACCTCCAGTCGGAGGCGCGCGTTTTCCGCGGCCGGACGCGCATCCTCGCCGGGGTCCGCTTCGAGCGCACCGCGGTCAAGGGCGAGGGCCCTTTGTCGATCCCGACCGCGGTTTTTCAGCGCGACGCGAATGGGAACTTTGTCCGGGACAGCCGCGGCGCGCTCGTGCGACGGCCGGAGGCAGGCGCCGTCGGCTCGCTTGAGCAGCTGCGTCTGACTCTATTGGAGCGAGGCGCCCGCGCCGGGGCTGACTACTCCGGTTTTTACCCGGGGCTGCATGTCACGCATCAGTTCGCGGCGGACGTGCAGGTGCGGTTTGCCTACGCGCGCACCTACGGCCGGCCCAATTTCACCCAGATCATCCCCAACACCACGATCAACGACTTCGAGGGGCCCGACCCCACCGGAGCGCTCGGCACGATCAACGTCCGCAACCCCGGCCTGCGGCCGTGGCAGGCGGAGAACCTTGAACTTTCGGTGGAACACTACACCGCCGCCGGCGGACTGCTGACGGCCGGTGTTTACCGGAAGGAGCTCGACGGCTTCTTCGCGCAGCGGATCAAGCTGGCGACGACGGAAGACCTCGTGGCGCTCGATCTCGACCCGCGCTATGCAGGCTACCAGGTGACGAGCACCTACAATCTCGGGAAAGGCCGCGTTTCGGGCTTCGAATTGAACGCACGCCAGCCGCTTTCTGTTCTCGGGAACTGGGGCCGGCGTTTCGAGGTCTTCGCCAATGGCTCGTTCTTTAAGGACACCAATTCCATCAACGGCCGCACGCTCAACGCGGGCGTGGTGGCCCGGATCCGCCCCGTGACGTTCGACACCAAGGTGAACTACCGCAGCGAATCGCGCCGGGCGGCGGTCGCCGCGCTCGGGCCCGACGCCTACGAGTTCGAGGGAGCAAGGACGACCGTGGACGCGACCCTGACGGTCGCGCTCGCGCGACGCGCCTCGCTGTTCCTGAGCGCGAGCAATCTGCTGAACGACAAGCCGAGCGCAGACCGTCGCGGCAGCGCCACGCCCGAGTACGCGCAGCGGTTCCGCGAGCAGGAGTACGGCGCGCTCTATTCGCTTGGTGTCCGCGGCACCTTCTGAGCACCACGTCCACCGTCTTACCCATGACTGCCCGCCTCCGCTTCCTGATCGCCGCCGCGCTGCCGGCGTTGGTCGCCACTCTTTACCCCGCCCCCGCGCCGGAGCTCCGAGTCGGCGCGGCTCGCGTGGATATCACCCCGCCCGAAGGCATGCCGTTCCAGGTCCCGCAGGTACCGCCTTTCCCGGTCATCACCGCCGAGGGCGTCCACGACCCGCTGCACGCCAAGACGGTCGTTTTCGAGAGCGGGGAAACCCGGGCGGCGATCGTGGCCTGCGACCTCACCAGCATCCCGCTCGAGATCATCACCGCCGCCCGCGCCCGGGTCGGGGCGCTGACCCGCGTGCCGCCCGAAAATGTGATGATCTCCGCGACGCACACGCACACGGTGCCGAACCTCCGGCCGCGATTCTTTCGCAACGCCAACCCCGCGCAGATGGAGATCGCGCGCGCCTACCTCGCGCGCCTGCCGGATCTGATCGCGGAGAGTGTGAAACAGGCCGAGGTCCGGCTGGCACCCGCCCGCCTGCAGGCGGCTCCGGGTGAAGTCCACGGCGTCGCGTTCAACCGCCGGTTCCTGATGAAGGACGGCGTGGTGCAATCGAATCCCGCGAAGGGCCGTGACGAGCTGCTGGTGAACATCGTCCGGCCCGCCGGTCCCACCGATCCCGCGCTGCCCGTGATCTACCTCCACACGCCCGCCGGCGAACCGCTCGCGACGATGATCAATTTCTCGATGCACCTCGATACCACCGGCGGGCTGCGTTACTCGGCCGATTTCCCCCACGTGGTCGCGCGGATCCTGGCGGACATCAAGGGACCTGCCATGCTCACGCACTTCACCACCGGAGCCTGCGGCAACATCAACCACTACCAGCTCCTCGACCCGCGCCGGCCCCGGAGGGTGAAAGGCACCGCGGAGGCGGCACGCATCGGCACCCTCCTGGCCGCGGAGGTCGTGCGCGCCTACGACCGGCTGCGCCCGCTGGCCACGGCTCCGCTGAAGGTTTCCCGCGAAAACGTCGCGTTGCGGATGCTGAAGGAGAAATCCGACAAGTTCATCGCCGACGAGGGCCCGCGCCCGTCCTTCCACGACGGGGAGGTCACGCAGCGGCTGGTCGATGGTCGCTATGTCTTCGAGGCCGAGGTGATGGTGATCTCGCTCGGCGATGAGCTGGCATTCGTGGGCATCCCGGGCGAACTGTTCGTGGAGCTGGGACTCGCGATCAAGCAGGGCTCGCCCTTCCAGTTCACCGTGATCGACGAGCTAGCCAACGGGTCGATCGGTTACATCCCGAACCGCAAGGCGCACGCCGAGGGCGCCTACGGGGCCTCGGCCCAGACCACGCGTTGCGACCCTGGATCGGGTGAGGCGCTCGTGGAGTCCGCGCTCCGGCAGCTGATCGCCCATCGTGCCATTCAACCCACCGCGCGCTGAACCCGCATGAAACCCCCGCTCCTCCGACCGTTTCCCCACTTTGTCGCCGTTGTCCTGTTTTCCCTCGTCGCGCGCGGCGCGACGACGCCGGCCGCCGCCACCTGGCGCCCCCTCGATACTTGGCCGATCGAAGGCAAGGGGTGGGAGGATACCAAGGCGCGCTACGATCGCTTGCCGGCGAAGGCGGAGAAAATCGTGCGCGCTCCGGTCTGGAACCTCGCCACGAATTCCGCCGGGCTTCGTGTGCGGTTTGTCACCGACGCGACCGAGATCCGCGCGCGTTGGCGGGTACGCGACGCGGCTCGTACCGCGCTGCCCCATATGCCGGCGACCGGCGTGAGCGGACTCGATCTATACGTGCGTGACGCCGGCGAGTGGCGCTGGGTCGGCGCCGGACGACCCGGTTCCGACGCTTCCCATGAGGCCACGCTCGCCCGCGGCCTGGCCGCCGGTCCCCGCCGCGAATTCCTGCTCTACCTGCCGCTGTACAACGGAGTGGAGTCCGTCGAACTGGGCCTGCCTGCGGCAGCCGTCCTCGAGCCGGCGCCGACGCGCGACGCCGGCCGCAAGCCGATCGTCTTCTACGGCACATCGATCCTGCAGGGCGGCTGCGCGTCCCGTCCCGGCATGGCTTACCCCGCCATCATCGGACGACGACTCGACCACCCCACCGTGAACCTCGGCTTCAGCGGCAACGGGAAATCCGAACCCGAACTCGCCGCGTTGCTGGCGGAGATCGACGCCGCGGCCTTCGTACTCGACAGTCTGCCGAATCTCGACGTCGCGCAGGCGAAGGAACGCGTCGAACCGTTCATCCGCGTGATCCGCGCGGCTCGTCCAGACACCCCGATCATTCTCGTCGAAAACTTAGCTTACGCCGACGCCGGTTTCGTCGAGCGGCGCCGCGCCAAGGTCGCGGAGGTGAACGCCCATCTGCGCGCGATTTACGAGCGCCTCGTGAAGGCCGGGGACCGGCGCCTGCACTACGTGCCGGCGTCTCTGCTGCTCGGTGGGGACGGCGAGGACACGGTCGACGGTACGCACCCGACCGATCTTGGCTTCTTGCGCATGGCCGAGGGCATGACGCCGATCCTGAGCGAGGCACTCGCGGGCGCGGGATCCCCGTCATCGACCGAGCAGGGCTTCATCCCCCTGTTCGATGGAAAATCCCTCGGGGCTTGGGCGCCGCACGAGGGTATGCCGCCACTGCACCGCCACGGGAAATGGTGGGCGGAGAACGGCGAACTTCGCGGCACGCAGGATCCTCCCGGCAAGGGAGGACTGCTCTGGATCGAGGGTCCCTACCGGGATTTCATCCTGAAGCTCGAGGTGTTCCTCACCTACCCGATGGACACCGGGATTTTCGTGCGGGTTGGTCCCGACGGCCGCAGTCATCAGGTGTGCCTCGACTACCGGCCGGGGTCGGATGTCGGCGCGATCTTCATCCCTTTTGTCGGCCATTCGTACGTGCAGCGAAACCGGGAGGGCGCGCGGCATGTGCGGCCCGATGCCTGGAACGAGGTTACCGTCCGCATGGAGGGTGAACCGGCGCGCATCCGCGTCTGGATGAACCAGCGGTTGCTGACGGATTTCCAGCATACCGAGGCGACCACACGCGGCGTCCCCACAGAGGGCGGCATCGCGCTGCAGGTGCATCCGGACGTGGCGGGGCTCACGACGTGGCACCCGGGCGGAGTCGTGCGTTTCCGCCATCTCCGCCTCAAGCCACTCCCCTGATTTTCACCCACGTACCTTCCACCATGATCCCGATCCCATCCCGGCGTCTATTGCGCACGTTCGCCCGCGCGCTCGCCCATTTGGCGCCGGCCCTCGCCTCGCTTGCGCCGCTCACCGCGGCGGAGGCAAGGGCCGCGGCTGCCGAACGACCCGACATTGTCTTCATTCTCACCGACGACGTGCGCTGGGATGATCTCGGATGCACCGGCCATCCATTCAGCCGCACGCCCCATATCGACCGCATCGCGCGCGAGGGCGTGCTGTTCCGGAACGCGTTCGCGACCACCGTCATCTGCTCGCCGAGTCGCGCCAACATCCTCACGGGACTCCACACCCGCGGTCATGGCATCATCGACAACACCGACCGCAGCGCCGCCAGCCACCGACTCGCCACCTTTCCGCAGCACCTGCAGCGCGCGGGCTACGAAACGGCCTTTGTCGGAAAATGGCACATGGGGAACGACGCGACCCGCCGCCCCGGCTTCGACCACTGGGTTTCCCTGAAAGGACAGGGATCGACCCTGGACCCCGAGCTCAACGTGAACGGACGCGAGATCACCGAGAAAGGCTACGTGACCGACGTGCTGAGCAAACACGCGGTCGACTTCGTGCGCCGCAAGCACGACCGGCCCTACCTGCTCTATTACGCGACAAAAGCGGTGCACCCGGAGGCGACCCAACGCGCCGACGGCTCATTGTCCGACCCCACGCTATCAAACTTCATCCCTGCCGACCGCCATCGCTCGCTCTACCAAGGGGTGAAGGTACCGCGCCGCCCGAACGCCCTGCAGCCGCCGCAGGGCAAGCCCGCGTTGCAACGGGTTGTCCCCGGATTACCGCCGCTCGGCCCCGCCACCGGCTCGAGCGATGAGGCCATCCTGAACCGGCTGCGGATGCTCGCCGCGGTGGACGAGAGCGTGGGCGAGATTCTCGCGGCACTTACCGCGCGCGGCACGCTCGACCGCACGGTCATCGTGTTCACCAGCGACCAGGGTTACTGGTACGGCGAGCACGGCCTGAGCGTGGAACGCCGCCTCGCCTACGAGGAAGGCATCCGCGTGCCGCTGCTGCTGCGCTACCCGCCGTCGGTAAAGGCCGGGACGAAACGTGATGCCATGGTGCTGACGCTCGACTTCGCGCCCACGCTGCTGGAGTTCGCCGGCCTTCCCGCGCCGGAGGGGCTCCACGGACGCTCGTTCGTGCCGTTGCTAGCGGACCCCAGGCGCGAGTTGCGGCGGTCGTTTCTGATCGAACATTTTTCGGATACCGTGTTCCCGCGCTCCGCCGGGCTTGGTTACCAGGCGATCCGCACCGAGGACTGGAAATACATCCGCTACGCTGAGATCCCCGGCGCCGACGAACTCTACGACCTGAACCGCGATCCCTACGAGATGCGTAACCTTGTGAATCAACCCGCCGCCGCGGAGGAACTGGTTCGCCTGAAGGCGGAACTCGCCGCCCAACTCGCAGCGATCGGCGCACCGGTGAGACGGTGAGATCTGTTCCGGAAAAACCACGAGACCCAAAGAAGGGTAACCGCGCGCGGCAACCTCTGGGGCGCGTTCGGCCAACGGAAAAGAGGCTTCCCCCAAAGGACCCGCGCAAATCCAGGCCAGCTCACCGCGTTTTTTTAATTCACCGAGAAACGTCACGGGCCGCGTCCGCCGGCCTCCGAGTGATGATTAAGCGACAGGTCGGGGGTTGACTGCGCGCAACCAGGCAGCTCTTTCCGCACGACGCCTCCGACGCAAATGAAGCTCTCCCGCGAAAAAAACATGGACCGTGCGCGGGCGTTGCGATTGCTGCCGGGACTCGTCTCCGGACTATTTTCCATTCTCCTCTTCGGTTGGTTCCTCACTTACGGAACTTTCCGGATTTGGGAGGCTGAGTCCTTCGGCAATTTTTACGACGAGCAGGCCGTGAGCTTGCTGGAAGGACGCCTCGATGTGCCTCCTCACTGTATCGGCAACGAGGCCTTCGTTTACGGCGGTAAAACCTACGGGTACTTTGGGCTGACCCCAGCGATTCTGCGACTGCCCTTCGTCGTGAGCGGAATCGGTAAGAACAAACTGAGCCGGACCTTCATGCTGCTCTATTTCAGCCTGGCCCTTCTCGCGTCGGTGGAGGTGCTGCGGCAGGCCTTCAAGCTGGCGGACGGCCCCGCCGCGGAGCCGCCGGGCTGGTCTATAGCATGCCTGCTGCTCGCCAGTGGCCCCGGATCAACCTTCCTCCTGCTGGGCAGCCGATCCTTCATTTTCCACGAGGCGATCATGTGCGGCGCCTCGTTCGCCCTCGCCAGCACCGCGTTCAGCCTTCGCTGGCTGCGCAGCCCCGCGTCGGCGAACTGGGCGGGCGCCGTGGGCTGCGGGCTGATGGCGGTCCAGGGCAGGCCGCCGAGCGGACTTTTCGCCCTCACGCTAGCGGGTTTGGTCGCGGCGCGCCTCCTTTACCAAGCCTTCAGGGTAAGCGGAGAAGCCGGTGGCATCCGGCGTCCCCTTGTCGCCGGACTCCTCTGCATCCCATGTGTGCTCAGCTTCAACACCCTGAGTTTCCTGAAATTCTCGACCTGGGAGGGATGCCCTCTCCGCTACGCGCTCCAGTATCCGCCGGAACGCCTGGAGATGGTCGGGCACGCATCGTTTCATCTCAGGAATATCCCCCACAACCTCGACGCGTATTTCACCGGAGTGCACGTTTCACCTAAGCCGGGCTTCCCTTTTTTCGAGACCGAGCACCCGGACGTGACGCGGGGAAAGACCGCTTTCGTCGAGCCCGGCAAACCGATTTCAATACCCATCGCCATGCCCGCGTTAAGCCTCCTCTCGCTGGCCGGAGCCCTCGCGATCTTCAGCGGGCCGCCGGGCCTCCGGTGGGCTTTGGTGCTTTCCTGGAGCGCGATGCTCCCGATGACGCTCGCCCTCTGCGCCGCCATCGCAGTCTCTCAGCGCTACACCGCCGACTTCATTCCCTTTCTCGTCTTGGCGTCTTCGCTGGGTCTTGCGAGTTCCAACCGGGGAAACGGTGCGGGCACCACCCTCAAAACCGCGTTCTGGATGGCGACTATCATCAGCGTCTGCTTCAGCGCACTCATCACCTTGCGCTACCAGGGGACCCGCGAATGGGGCGTGCCCTCGGAGGTGCCTGCCCGCTACCAAGCGCTGCAGAGAAAAACAGACGAGTGGCTGGGTATCCGGGCCGCCCGGGAATGATCGGGTTCTCGTTCCATGGCGGCGGATTAGGAATAGAGGATCCGGCGGCAGGGCCTCCAAAGACTAGCGGACAACCACGTGGCTGCGTTCATCCAAGGCTTTTCCGAAGCATACCCCCAACTGCGTGATCTCTGCGGGAAGCGCCTGCCGCGGTAAGCAACGCGCTTGCTGCACAGAAAAACTGCCAGATGCGATGAGGACGAACGTTCGGCGGTTCCTGCAGCACCGGCTGCGCGAAGAGGGCCTCGCGCACCATTTTATCGACGCTAACTAGACGTGCGCCGACACACCCTT
>CAXRGI010000271.1:0-25852 GCA_964229935.1 Opitutales bacterium | reverse complement strand
GATGCGAGTCAGCGAGTCCCCGTCCGAAACCATGTGAAAACGCGGGGCCGGGCTGACCGGGGACCCCGCGGCGGGCGCGGAGGATACGACCGGGGCGCTCGGAGCCGTCGCGGCGGGCGCCGGGCCTCCGTTGATGAGGCGTGCCGCGGCCGCGATCTGATCAAGCGTACCCTGCGCCTGGCGGAGACGGGCCGAGATGGCGGCGTTTTCCTGCTGCAGCTGCGAGATGCGGTTGGTGCGGTCGCGCTCCACGGCCTGAAGGGACGAGTTGAGCTGCGCGGCGATCCGTTCCCGTTCGCGCTGGATACCCGCCTGACTCTCCACCAACTGCTCCGGAGTGAGTTTGCCGGCGACGAAATCGCGGGCGACCGGTCGGGAGCCGTTCTCGACCGCCAGGGATAACCAGACGTGGGCCTGAACGAGGTCGGATCTGCCCACGCGCCCCTCGGCCAAAGCGATGCCGAGGTTATTCTGGGCCGGTCCGAAATTCCGCAGGGCGGCACTCCGGTAAAGCGTGATCGCAGCGGGCAGGTCGGCAGCGCCGCCCCGGCCCTCCTCCAGCATCAGCGCGAGATTGTATTCGGCGCGCGCAAAGCCCTGGTCGGCGGCCTCACGGTACCAACGCCTTGCCATGGCCTCGTCGCGCACGATCCCCCGCCCGGTCTCGTACGCCAACCCGAGGTTGTACTGGGCCTCGGCTACTCCGCCCTCTGCGGCCTGCCGGTACCAAAGGATGGCCTCGAAAGGATCGGCTTTGGTTCCCGAACCCGAGGCGGTCATGTTGCCCACGTTGAACTGGGCGACCGCCAGCCCTTGGTCGGCGGCGCGACGGTACAGTTCAAACGCCTTGGCAGGGTTGGCCGGCACGCCGTTCCCCGTCTCGTAAAGGGTCGCGAGGTTGAACATGGCGGGCGCATGGCCGAGGCCGACCGCCCGCTCGTAGAGGCGTACCGCCTCGGTGACGTTCCGGGCAACACCCTCGCCGCGCAAGAGGACGTCCGCCAAAGCAGTTAGGGCCGCCGCATCCCCGAGATCGGCCCGGGCACGAAGTCCCGCCAAATCCGCGTTTTGGGCACGAAAATCCAAAGGCCAGCCTGCGACCGCCAAAGCCCCGATGATCAGGGCACGCGGACCCGCGCTGGTATGCTTCCTACGGGACGATCCACCGGGGAGAAACACCCAAGCAGCCTAAGGCCTAAAACTTACAGGGAAGCAAGGCGGCATCCTGCATACCATGGATGATTTTCTTATCGGGAGGGCAGAAGGTCGCCAAGGCACCGGAAAGCCTGGCCTCGGAGCCTACCACGAAGAAGTAGGGACAAAGCCGGAGGCGACCGGGCATCGGTCGCGCGACGGGCATCCCTCCGCCTGCGGGCGCGGCCTCGAAGACCGGATGCTCCAGCCGGCGCGGCTTCCGGTAAGGCTGGAGCACGTGGAGGTTGGTGGCGGCGAACGCCACGGCGCGGTCGACGCCGGCCTGCCACTCCTCGCGGGAACAGTCGCTGCCAAGCACCACGCTACGGGCACCCCAGGCGGTCTCGTGATAGCCGCTGATCTTGATGATGAGGTCCCGCTCGCGCTGCGAGGCCCCGGCCAGATCCCGCCAGTCATTGAGGGCGCGCCCGCCGACGCGGGGTCCGTCGAGGACCGCACCTGGCGGCAAAGGCGCCGGATCCATGATCCAGGAAGGCGGAATCAGCGTCCGGAGCAGCTCCAGCGTACGCGTTCCCAGCGATTCCGCCCAATAGTCCCTCAGCAGATGATGGTGGAAGAGCGCGAGCGCCAGTTTCTCCTCCTGAAAGTGTCGCATCGGCGGCGCGATCGCCACCTCCCCGGCCGCCCAGGCCTCAAGGATGAACCGCTGCGTGCGGATGTTCTCAAGGTCGAACAACTCGAAGAAACGGTAAAGGATATCGATCTTCTCGGGATTGCCCTCGATGTCGAAGCAGAGCGAGTTCTCCAGGGGGAAAATCTCGCCGGGCTCGAGGCAATGGACGCGCTTCCCGCGCAACTGAAGCTCATGGGCCAGCCACCTCATCTCGGGACGGTAGGTCGCGGCCTCGTCACTCACCACCAACGCGATCACCGGATTTCGTTCCTGGGGGCGCAGGGCGGCGAGTGCCGCGTGGAAATCGAGGATCATCCGGTCGCCGGCGCCGAGCACGTTCACGCCGGGCTCCGCGCCGTAGAGTCGGTTGAGGAAGGCGGTGAGTCCGATCCCGCCCGGGACGGAATCGAGCTCGGTGAGCACAAACCCCTCCTCGGTCAGCAGAAGGTCGGGCCGTAGCACGGGCGGCAGCGCGCCGCGGTTACGCGGATCACGCGCGTGCGCGACCAACGCGGGCGGCTTGCCGCGGTCGAGGTATTCGGCGACCCACGGCGCCAGGAGGGGTTTGTTGCGCAGCAGGTTTTTCCCGGCGGCCGAACGCAGATAGAGCGTCTCCAGCGCCTGATGGAACTCTAGGCACGCGGCGCCGATCGCGCGCAGATGCTCCACCTGGGTGGCATCAAGGGGCCAGGCCTCCGGCGAGATCTGCCAAGTCTTGTCCTCGAACAACGGCTGCGCCGCGAGGGCCGAGCGGATCGTCTCGTGGGGCAGCGGCATGGGTGGGCGGCGGGACCGGCGGGCGGCGCGGTCACTCGTCCATCTGGATGTCCTTGTTACGATGCCGCGGGCACCCGGCGCGAAGCCACGCGTTGACGAATCGGTCGAGGTCGCCGTCGAGGACTCCCTGCGTGTCGCTGGTGCTGATGCCCGTCCGTAGGTCCTTCACCATCTGGTAGGGCTGCAGGACGTAGCTGCGGATCTGGCTGCCCCAGCCGATTTCGCCCTTCTCACCGTAAAACTTGTCCATCTCGGCGCGCTGCTCGTCCTGCTTTTTCTCGTACAGGCGCGCCTTGAGCACGCTCATGGCGCTGGCGCGGTTCTTGATCTGGGAACGCTCGTTCTGGCAGACGACAACAATGCCGGTCGGCAGGTGCGTGATGCGCACGGCGGAGTCGGTGGTGTTCACACCCTGGCCGCCCTTGCCGGAGGACCGGTAGACGTCGACGCGGATCTCGGCCTCGGGGACCTCGATGTTGATCTCCTCGTTGATCTCCGCGATCACGTCGACCGCGCAGAAGGAGGTGTGGCGGCGCTTGTTGGCGTCGAACGGGCTGATGCGCACGAGCCGATGCACCCCGCGCTCGGCCTTGGCGAAACCGTAGGCGTTTTCGCCCTTCAGGAGTAGCGTGGCTTTGGTGATGCCGGCCTGGTCGCCGACCTGCACATCCTGCACCTCGATGCTGAAACCACGACGCTCCGCCCAACGCGAGTACATGCGGAAAAGCATGTCGGCCCAGTCGCAGGACTCGGTTCCGCCCGCCCCCGCCTGGATCGAGAGGAAGGCGTTGTTGCGGTCGAATTGTCCGGTGAGGAACGAGGCGATCTCGAGCGCGTCGAGCTCCGTCACCATCGCCTCGACCTGCCCGGACAGCTCTGCCACCGCGGCGTCGTGCGCAGTGCCGGTCTCGGCCTCCACCAACTCCACCATCACGGCGACGTCATCAACCTTCCGTTGGAAGGCGACGACGGGCAGCACGGACTTCTTTAGTCCGTTGAGCTTCGCGATGTGACGCTGGGCGCGCTCGTTGCTGTCCCAGAAAGTGGGCAGGCCCATCTCGGCCTCCATGGCCTCGATCTCCCGCTGCTTTTGATCGCAGTCAAAGAAACCTCCATAGGTGACCGGCGCGCTTCTTGATATTCTCGATGTGGCTGAAGGTCTCGGGGGCGATCATGACGTGAAAGGAAAAGGGAAACGCGGACGACGCCGGGCACAAGGCCGCATTCCGCGCGGCGCCGGCTAGGTAAACAAAAACGCCGTCCCAGATCGGGACGGCGTTGAAAAGCAGGTTCGCCGGATCAGCGCTTCGAGAACTGGAAGCGCTTGCGGGCGCCGGGCTGGCCGGCCTTCTTGCGTTCCTTCTCGCGCGGATCGCGACGGAGGTGACCGGCCTTCTTCAGCTTCGGACGGAGCTCGGCGTTGAGCTTCTGCAGCGCGCGGGCGATGCCGTGCGCCACCGCTCCGGCCTGGCCGGCGACGCCGCCGCCGGCGACGTTGGCGGTGACATCGATCTTCTCGCGCATCTCCACCGTGAGCAGCGGCGCGTACGCCTGCTTGGCGAAGTTATCGTGGGAGAAGTAGTCCTCGAAAGTGCGACCGTTGACGGTCAGCTTGCCGGATCCCTCGGTGATCCGCACGCGGGCGGTCGAGGTCTTGCGGCGGCCGGTGCCGAGGTGGACGTTGGCGGGAGTGGCGCTCATGATCGGTTAGCTGACGGTGATTTTCTGGGGCGCGTTGGCCTCGTGAGTATGATTCGGGCCGGCGAACACGCGAAGTTTGGTGAGCATGTGGGCGGCGATCCGGTTCTTGGGCAGCATGCCCTTGACGGCGTGCTCGACGATGAACTCGGGGTGACGCTGGCGCATCAGGGAGACTTTGCGGTAGCTCTCGCCGCCCACGAAGCCGGAGAAGAACATGTAAGAATTCTGCTCTTCCTTCTTGCCGGTGAGAACCACCTTCTCGGCGTTCACGACGACCACGAAGTCACCGGTGTCCACGCTGGGGGTGTAGGTCGGGCGGTGGCGGCCACGGATGATATTGGCGGCCTTCACGGCGAGGCGACCGAGCGGCACTCCCGCGGCATCAATGAGATACCACTTGGGTTGCACCGTCTCCTTCTTGGCGAGGAACGTCTTCATGCGAAAAGAGGTCAATGCGTACGGCCCGCTTCGGGAGTGTCAACCGAGTTTTCGGGGATTTTCCGTCTCCGCACCGTCCGGGTCGCTCACCCGGTGAATGCCTCGGTCACCAGCACGATCGCCGCCGCATCCGACGCGAAGGTGAAAGCGCCCGCGTGCGGGGCCAGGACTGTGTCCCCCCGTCCCAGGCGGACGGGCGGGCGCACCGAGGCCGGCTCGGAGCCGGCCTCGAGGGCGCCGCTGACCACGCTGACCAGGCGCGGACCCTCTCCCGCCCGGAGGTGAAACCGCTGCCCGGGATCCAGGACGATCCGGCGGATCCGAAACTCCCGGCATTCGGCGATCACGCCGGAGGTGGGCGCCGCCCGCAGGGGAGCGGGCTCGAAATCGTTCCAATCGATGGACCGGAGGGACTGCGCGAGGTGCATCTCCCGGGGGCGGCCGTCGAGCCCGACCCGGCCCCAGTCGTAGACGCGGTACGTGGTGTCGGAATTCTGCTGGATCTCGAGGATCAGGTTGCCGGCGTCGATCGCGTGGACCTGTCCGCTGTGCACAAGGATGGAGTCGCCGGCGGCGACGCTGAACGCGTGCACACAGTCCTCCAGGGTGCCCGAGGCGACCGCGGCGGTGAACCGCTCCCGGGTAACGCCGCGCCGCAATCCGACGATCAAACGCGCGCCTGAAGAACTGGCCGCGATATACCAGTTCTCGGTCTTGGGTTCGCCGCGCAGTTCCGCGGCCACCGCGGCCGGCGGATGCACCTGCAGGCTCAGGCGCTCGCGGCAATCGAGCCATTTGATCAGGATCGGGAAGGGCCGGCCAGCCGACCAACCTGGCCCCATCACATCGGCGGAGTGCCGCTCCAGGAGGGAGCGGAGCGACTGGCCCGCGTGCGGACCCTGCCCGACCACGGACTGCGCCTCGGGGCGGTCGACGATCTCCCAGCTTTCACCGATCGGATCACCCGGCGGCAGCGGGCGGCCGAGCGCGGTCTCGAGAGCGCGGCCTCCCCAGACGCGAGTCTGGTAGATCGGGACGAAGCGGAGGAGTTCGCGCATGGGGCGGGAGCTTGCGTTTGACCGGCGGATGCGGTGCCGTGGAAATCTCCGCCGACGCCGAGGCCGAAACAAATGCCGAAGTCAGAGAGTTCAAATCCAAACCCGGTGCCCGCCCCGCAGGTTCCGCGGTACGGGCCCAACTGGGTCGTGGCTCCCGCCTGCCTGTTGCTTGGCGCCTACCTGCTGGTGGCCTTGCTCGCCTTCGATCCCGCGCAAAGCCCCGGCGACCACGTGCCTTCGCCACCGGCTAGCAACCCGGCCGGTTTCGTCGGAGCGCTGACCGTCGAGATTCTTCTCAAGGGCTTCGGGGTCGGTGCGTGGCTCGTGCCGGTCTTCCTGCTCTGGATGGCGGGACTCGCTTTCCGCTATCCGAAACAGGTCACGCGGGGTCGCGCCATCGCGATGGGCCTCGCGATCCTGATGTCCACCGGCCTCGCGGCGATGTTCACCGACCGCGACTGGTCATCGCGCTGGTTCCCGCTCGGGCCGGGAGGCATCGTGGGCAAGGGACTTTATCACTACATGCTCGAGCCGGCCCTCGGTTCCTTCGGCGCCGCCCTCATCCTGGGGACGACCTACATTTGCTCGCTCCTCTTCATCTTTGTGCGCGATGTCGGGGCCGAACTGGAAAAGATGATCGCGGCCTTCGTCGCCTGGCGCGACGAGAGATCCCGCCAGAAGGCTGATCGCGACGAATATCTGCGCCGCGAGCGGGCCGAGCGCACGAAGGCCGCGCCCGCGGCCGCGGTGAGGACCTCCGGAACCAACCCTTCCCCCGCCGATCCACCCCGCGTCGCCCTCCCCCAAGCGACCGACGGTCCCTTCTCCCGCTTTGGTCCGGCCTCAAAGCCGGAGGACCTGAAACCCGCCACCCCCGCTGTCGAAACGGCCAAACCCGCCAAAATCGCCGTCGCCAAGGCGGAACCCGAAGCGCCGAAGCCCGCCGCCGCGCCCAAGCCCCCGCCCCCACCTCCGAAGGTCAACATCGGCGGCGCGCCCGCCACCGATACCAAAGGCCTCGCCGCGGGTGCCCTCGGCAAGGTGGAGCTCAATATCGTGAAGGCCGAGGAACCGAAGAAGGCTGCGAAGGTTTCCGTGCCGCAGACCGACGACGCCAACTACCAGTTCCCGCCGGTGAAGATCCTGCGTGAACAGGTCCGCGTCTCCATCGCCGGCACCGAGGAGGAACACCGCCGTAACGCCGAGAACCTTCTCCGGATCCTCAGCGAGTTCGGCGTCGAGGTGACCCTCGGCGAGATCCACGTCGGCCCGGTCATCACCCGCTACGAGGTCGTGCCGGCCGCCGGGGTACGGGTCGAAAAGATCTCCGGTCTGGACAAGAACATCGCCCTCGGCATGCGCGCGCAGTCGGTGCGCATTTTGGCTCCCATCCCGGGCAAGGCCGCCGTCGGCGTCGAGGTGCCCAACCAAAACCCCACCCCGGTCGGGATGCGTGAACTCATCGAGAGCGAGGACTGGGCCGCGCTCAAGGCCGAGATCCCGATCGCGTTGGGCAAGGATGTCTCGGGCAAGCCGCTCGTGTCCGACCTCGCCAAGATGCCCCACCTGCTGATCGCCGGCGCCACCGGCTCGGGCAAATCCGTCTGCATCAACTCGATCGTCGCCTCCATCCTCTACTCGAAAAGTCCGCGTGATCTGCGGCTCATCATGGTGGATCCCAAGGTCGTCGAGTTGAAGATTTTCAATTCGCTGCCGCACATGCTTATCCCGGTGGTCACCGAGCCCAAGAAGGTGCCCGCCGCCCTGAAGTGGCTCCTCGGCGAAATGGAGCAGCGCTACCAGATCTTCGCCAAGGTCAACGTCCGCAACATCGTCGGCTTCAACAACCGCAAGAAGGCGGGCCGCACCGAGGAACCGCCCTCCCCTGAACCCCAGCCCACCCTCGCCGGGCTGGATCCTCTCGACGGCATCGAGATTCCGGAACGTTTACCCTACATCGTCGCGATCATCGACGAACTCGCCGACCTCATGATGGTCGCTCCCGCCGAGATCGAGACGAACATCGCCCGTCTCGCGCAGCTTGCGCGCGCCGCCGGCATCCACCTCATCATCGCCACGCAACGGCCGTCCGTGAACGTCATCACTGGCGTCATCAAGGCGAACCTGCCCTCGCGCATCGCCTTCCAAGTCGCCTCCCAAGTCGACTCCCGCACCATTCTCGACACCAAGGGCGCCGATACCCTCATCGGGCGCGGCGACATGCTTTTTTCGCCTCCGGGCTCATCGCGGCTCGTGCGCGCCCAGGGAGCCTTCGTATCCGACGAGGAGGTGCAGGAGATGGTCGAGTTCCTGAAGCGCAATGGTCCGCCGCAGTACGCCCAGTCGGTCCAGCAGCAGATCGACCGCGCGGCCCGGGAGGACAACGAAGAGGGCGGCGAAGGCGAGGACGGCGACCTCGGCGACGACGGCGAGTTGTACCAGGAAGCGCTGGAGGTGCTGAAAGCCACCAAGCGCGCCAGCACCTCGATGATCCAGCGCAAGCTGCGCATCGGCTACAACCGTGCCGCCCGCATCATGGAGATCATGGAGGAGAAGGGCATCGTCGGTCCGGAAAACGGCTCCAGCCCGCGCGAGATCCTCGTCGACCTCGACTCGCTGTGATCCCGCGCCCGCGCGCCAAGTTCGGCCTTTTCCTTTGGCGCCCAACCCCCTAACCAACCTCCATGCAGACCATCGGCGAACGGCTTGAGGAAGCGCGTAAAAAGAAGGGGCTTTCCCTCCGCGAGGCCGCCGAGGCGACGAAGATCCGCGGCGACTACCTGCAGAAATTCGAGGGTAATCAGTTCGATATCGGGCTGACGGAAATCTACACCCGCGGCTTCCTGCGCTCCTACGCCGCGTTTCTCAAGCTGCCCGCCGATCGGATCCTGCAGGACTACACCTCGCTGGCCCGCCCGGAGGCACGACCGCGGCAGAGCCGCGAGATCTACGGCCGCCTCGAGGTGTCGACTTCTACTCCGGTCACGGACGAGACCGCACCCGCCCCGGCCGAGGAGGCCACCTCGGCCGCTCCGCCGCCCCGCCCGTCACCGTCCCGTTCCCGTACAGGCAGCTCGCTTCCTTCCGGACCCGACCCGGCGATCATCTTCCGTTATGCGAAATGGGCCGCCGCCGCCATTGGCGCGCTCGTCCTGCTGCTGATCATCAAATCCCTCCTGCCTTCCTCCAAACCGGCGGCCACTCCTCCGCCCGCGGCCGTTGCTCCCACGGCCAAGGCGCCGACCCTTGGTCTCGTGGCCGAGAACCCCGTGCAGGTGACCGTCCGGAAAAAGAACGCGGACGAATCGGAGGGCGAGATTCTGTTCAGCGGCATGATTACCACCGGCGAGTCGAAGAGCATTCCGCGCCCCGGAGCACTGTTCATCGAGGCCAGCGCCGCGGAAAATCTCGCCATCGAGATCTCGGGTAAACGTTACAATCTCGGCCAACTCCTGGGCAAAGGCTACCAACGCGGCCAGTTGCCCGCCCCTTGATCTTGCGGGGCGGAGGCGACGGCCCGTTTGCCACCTCCGGCGGGCCGCAATCCTGTTAGAGGTAGTCGGTTCGCACTTCCGATGCCGGAGCTTCTCACACCCATCGTCGTCAGCGCTTGTCTCGGCGCTCTGATCGGTCTCATCCGCCAATGGGGCGACCAACGGGAAACGGAGTCCGCTGAATTCGCCGGACTGCGCACCCACGCGCTCTGGGCCGTGCTCGGCTGCGTCGCGGGTTTCACCGGAGGCCGACAGGAGCCGTACGTGCTCATCGTCGCGATGCTCGGCGTCGGGGCACACCTCATCCTGCCGTTCCCTCGTATTCCGGGGCGTAATCCGCCCGGCAGCACGTCGTTCGCCGAAGCGCTGCTCACGCTGCTTTGCGGCGCCTTGGTCGCATGGAACGAGACGCGCGCCGCCGTGCTGGTCGCCGCCCTCACCATGGTGATCCTCGGCTCCAAGAAGCCCATCCACTCCTGGGCCCGCGAACTCACGACCGCCGACATCCGCGGCACGCTGCAGTTCGTCGCCATCACCGGCGTCATCCTGCCGCTCGTGCCCGACCGGCCGCTCGGGTCGCTCGGCGCGTTCAACCCCTATTCCACGTGGCTGATGGTCGTGATTATCTCCGGCCTGGGCTTCGCCGGCTACGTCGCGATCCGCATTCTGGGAGCCCGCGCGGGAATTCTCCTCACCGGCATTTTCGGCGGATTAGCTTCGAGCACCGCCTGCACACTCGCCTTCAGCCGCCGCAGCCGGGAATCGCCCGGGCTCTCCGAGCACTACGCCCTCGCCGTCGTCGCCGCCTGCACGATCATGCTCCCGCGCGTGTTGCTCGCGGTCGGTATCATCAATCCGGGCCTTGCCCGCGAGCTGCTCGCGCCGTTCGCGCTGATGGCCCTGCCCGGGCTGGCCTTTACCGCATGGGTCTGGTTCCGGCGCCGCCCCGCCCATCAGCCCGGCGACACTCCGGCGCTCGGCAACCCGCTCGGTCTGCTCACCGCGATGAAGTTCGCCGGCCTCTATGCCGTCATCGCGTTTCTCCTCCGCGCCTTTCGCGCCCAGGGTTGGACGGAGGGTCTGCTGCCGCTGAGCTTCGTCTCCGGCCTCACCGACCTCGACGCGATCTCCCTCTCGCTTGCGCGCGAGGGCGGCGAGACCCCGGTCGCGGCCGCCGCTGTCGCCGTAACCATAGCCGCCATCGCCAACACGCTCCTCAAGGCCGGTCTAGCCGTTGCCCTCGGATCCACGGGGCTCCGCCAGCGTATCACGCTGGTCCTCGGGGCCACCGCCGCCGCCGGCGCCGCGTGGGCGTTCACCACCGCCTGAGTCGGGATGGATCCTTCCACGTCATCCTTCCTCGACTGGGGTCGCACCTGGCACGCCGACGCCACCGCGCGCCAACTGGCGTTGGTCGAGGACCGTATCGCGGGGAAAACCGGCGACACCCTCGTTTTTACTGAACACGAGCCGGTCTATACCCTCGGGCTCCGCGCCGGAGCCGCGGCGCACCTGCTGTGGGACGACGCCGAACGCGCGCGCCGGGGCATCGGCCTGGAGCAGACCGGGCGCGGCGGCGACATCACCTATCACGGCCCCGGACAGATCGTCGGCTACCCGATCGTCTCTCTCGCCCAAAGCCGCGACCTGCACGCTTACCTGCGTTTCCTTGAGCAGGTCTTGATCGATGCCCTCGCGGAACTCGGCCTGGCCGGCTCCCGCCGCGAAGGACTCACCGGTATCTGGATCGGCCCGCGCAAGATCGCCGCCATCGGCGTCGCCGCCCGCCGCTGGATCACCTACCACGGCTTCGCGCTTAACCTAGACCCCGACCTCACGCCGTTCAGCGGCATCGTCCCGTGCGGCATCCCATCGTCGCAGGGAACCGTCACGTCCGTCGCGGCCGAACTTGGCCGCTCACCGGAAGCCGCGAAAGTGAAAGGCCTGCTTGCCGACGCTTTCTGGCGGGGATTGCCCGGCATCACCGCCACCCGTTGATCCGGAAGGGCGCCGGCGGAAAACCCGCTTGCGCCGGGGTGGGCTTCGTGTGCGTTTGCTCCATGCAAGATCCGACGCCGACCACGCGCAAACCGACCTGGCTCCGCGCCCGGTTGCCCGGTGGTCCGGGTTATCTCGCGACTCGCCGGTTAGTGGAGGAAAACCGCCTCCACACCGTCTGCCAGAGCGCCCAATGTCCTAACCTCGGCGAATGCTGGTCCCGCGGGACCGCCACGCTGATGATCCTGGGCAACATCTGCACGCGCTCCTGCACCTTCTGCGCGATCACCACCGGCCGACCCACCGAGCTCGACCTCGGCGAACCCGCCCGTGTGGCCGAGGCCGTCGCCACGATGAACCTGCGCCATTGCGTCATCACCAGCGTCGCGCGCGATGAGCTGGCCGACGGCGGCGCGAGCGTCTGGGCCGCGACCATCCGCGCGATCCGCCACCGCAACCCCGGCACCGCGATCGAGGTGCTCACCCCCGACTTCAAGGGCAACCTCGCCCACGTCGACGTCGTGCTCGATGCGAAGCCCGACATCTTCAACCACAACCTCGAGACCGTGGAGCGCCTGCAGAAACCCGTGCGCGTCCAGGCCCGCTACGACCGTTCGCGTTCCGTGCTCCGCCACGCGAAGTCGCGCGGCTTCGTTACCAAGACCGGCCTCATGCTCGGTGTCGGCGAGGAGCCGGCCGAGGTGGAGAAGACGCTGCGGGACATCGCGGCCGACCGCACCGACATCCTCACCATCGGCCAGTACCTGCAGCCCACCCCGCAGCACTTGCCAGTCTCGCGCTGGGCGACGCCGGAGGAGTTCGCGCACTGGCGCCAGCTCGGCCTTGCGCTCGGGATCGGCGTCGTCGAGAGCGGTCCGCTGGTACGCTCGAGCTACCACGCCGACGAGCAGTCGCGGAAATACACCGGGGACGACCACCTTAACACCGCCAACGCGCTCGCCGCGGGCGCGTGAACCGAAGCGCGCGATGAAGACCCGCCGCGAGATCGTCGAGAACTGGCTTCCGCGCTACACCGGCGTGCCGCTGAAGGAGTTCGGCGACTACATTCTGCTCACGAACTTCGACCGCTACGTGAATCTGTTCGCGCAATGGCACCGCGTGCCGATCCGCGGGCGCGACAAGCCGATGCCGAGCGCGACCGCCGGCGACATCACGATCATCAACTTCGGCATGGGCAGCGCCACCGCCGCCACCGTGATGGACCTGCTCAGTGCCGTACACCCGAAGGCCGTGCTGTTCCTCGGCAAGTGCGGTGGCCTCAAGCACCGCGCCGAGATCGGCGACTTCATTCTGCCCATCGCGGCGATCCGCGGCGAGGGCACGAGCAACGACTACCTCCCGCCCGAGGTGCCCGCGCTGCCCGCCTTCGCCCTGCAGAAGGCGATCTCAACCACGATCCGCGACTTTTCCCGCGATTACTGGACCGGCACCGTCTACACGACCAATCGCCGCGTCTGGGAGCACGACGAGACGTTCAAGAAGTACCTCAAGAAGATCCGCGCCCTGTGCATCGACATGGAGACCGCCACGATCTTCGTGACCGGCTTCCACAACGAGATCGCGACCGGCGCCCTTCTGCTGGTCTCCGACCAGCCCATGACGCCCGAGGGCATCAAGACCGCCGAGAGCGACCAACAGGTCGACGAGACCTACGTGACCGACCACCTGAAAATCGGCATCGCCTCGCTGAAGCAGCTCATCAACCGCGGACTCACGGTGAAGCACCTGAAATTCTGACCGCGCCCGGAGAAGCTGCGAAAAAGCGGTGGGGCTGAAGATCCGCGGCGGCCGGGGGCCGCGGACCCGGTGCATGCGGGAGGAATGACGGCCGAAGGTATATCCCTCCGTTCCGCGGCAACCTGCCTTCGCCGAGGCCAGCGCGGGTGAAAAAGCATCAGGCCCGGCGCGGGACGGGGCGGCCGGATTCCACGATGAAGCTCGCGCGGGTGTGGATCGGGGCGCCGGGGCGCTCGACGTAAGGGACAGTGCGGAAGTCCGCGCGCCAGGCGGCGGGCGTCACCTCGCATCGCACGTAACCGCGCTCGTTGTTGCGGTACTTCACGAACGTGTTCTCAGCCATGAGCTCCCTGGTGAAGGCGGGCTCGATGGCACCGTCGCCGCCCGAGCTGATGGAGGTGCCCACGAACTCCACGCCCACCGGCGGTGCGTCGGGACGATCGAAGTCGGGCACCAGCTCGTTGACCCAGTTCGAGTGCACGTCCCCCGTGATCACCACCGGATTGCGGACCTTTCGTTCCAGCAGGCCCCGCAGGATCCGGCGACGCTCGTACTCATAACCCGGCCACTGGTCCATGCTGTGCAAGACTTCAGGGCCTCGGGCGTGATCGATCCGCGCCATCATCACCTGCTGTGCGAGCACGTTCCAGGCGGCGGCCGAGCGTCCAAGACCGGCGTCGAGCCACGCCCGCTGGCGCTCGCCGAGCATCGTGCCGCGCGGATCCAGGAGCACCGGCGAGGGCGGCTTGCGGCCATCACCCTGCGGCTGATCGGTGCGATACTGCCGCGTATCCAGGACGTGAAAAGTCGCGAGCCGGCCGAAATCCAGCGCGCGGAACAGCAGCAGGTCGGGCCCCGAAGGCAACTGGGCCCGCCGCAGCGGCATCATCTCGTAGTAAGCCTGGTAGGCGGCGGCGCGGCGGCGCAGGAACTCTTCGCGCGAGGCCGGTTTTTCGGGGATGTCGCCCGCGTAATTGTTGGCCAGTTCGTGGTCGTCCCACGTCACGATCCACGGCGCCGCAGCGTGGGCGGCCCGCAAGGCAGGGTCGGATTTGTAGAGCGCGTAGCGAAGCCGGTAGTCTTCGAGCGTGAAGATCTCCCCGCTGTTGTGGAGGCGTGGCCGTCCGCGGTGGGCGGCTCCCTCGTAGATGTAGTCGCCGAGGTGCACGACGAGATCGAGATCCTCTCGAGCCATGTGCGCGTAGGCGGTGTAGTGCCCGCTCTCGAAGTTCTGGCACGAGGCGAAGGCGAAACGCAGCCGCTCCGGCAGGCTGCCGGCGGCCGGCAACGTACGGGTGCGACCCTTCGGGCTTTCAATGCCGCCGGCGCGGAATTGGTAAAAATACCAGCGGTCGGGCCGCAGACCCGAGACCTCGACGTGAACGGAGTGCCCCCACGCGGGATTCGCCACCGCGGTGCCCGTGGCGACAATTTTGGTAAGAGCCTCGTCGTCGGACACCACCCAGGTCACCTCCACCGGCTCCGGCTGCATCCCGCCGCCGGGCTCCAGCGGCCGTGGCGCGAGCCGCGTCCACAGCACGACACCGTCGGGCGTGGGATCGCCAGAAGCGACACCCAGCGAAAACGGATCCGCGGAAAAAGACGACTTCGAGGCCGCGTGCAGTCGGGCGTTCGACACTAGCGCCGCCGCGGCGAATGACAGCGAGGCGCCGACGAACGCGCGCCGGCCAAGCGCGCGCTCGTCACGCAGGGGGAAAAGAGTCGGTTTCATCGTAAGAAAGCTCAGAGACTGCTCACGGGACGCGGCGCCACGAGCGCCTTGATCTGGAGTACGTCGAATTCGCGCAACAGGCCGAAACAAAACTGCTCGGGCCGTTGCATCACGGTCAGGTTACCGGTGATCACCTCGCGCAACGAAGACATCGCGTCGCGCTGCACCAGACCGCTGATCGCGTCCGGCTCGAGGGCGGCCGCGACCAGCCCGATGAGTCCGGTGCGCGGACCCTCGGTCGCGATCTCGACCGGTCCCAGCCCGCGCTCGCGGGAAAGCCAGCGCGCCACGGCGGCGACCTGACCGGTCTGGATGCCGAGCGGGCGTTCACCGATGGCGGCCACCAGAATCGCGAAGAGGCCAGGCTGGCCGGCGATCTTGGATTCGCCGAAGTAGAACGGATCGACTGCGACCACGCGCCGGCCGGCGGCGAGCAACTCGCGGACCCGCGGACCCGCGGACCCGCGGCCGGCGTCGGCCAGCAGCAGCACCGTCGAGCGCGCGCCGGCCGGGGCGAGTTCGACCACCGGCACGGTCCAGTCGTTGTCCATACGCAGGCGCCAGCGGCTCACCTCGGCGCCGTCCTCGCGCGCGGAGCCGGCAGCCACCGCGGCCACGCGATAGTCGGGAGCGCGCACGATGGCGCGTAGACGCGCGCGGTCGGGCTTGCCGGGGATCGGCAGGTTCGCGCTGAGCTGCAGCGCGAGGGTGTGGAAATCGTGGTTACCGGCCGGTAACGGCACCCGGAGCACCTCGGCGGGGCGCACCTCCGCTTCGGAGGGGATCTCGGTCAGCGGGAAATCCGCGGCGCCGCCGAGCAACTGGTCGCGCAGGAAGCGGTAGAAGGCCTCGCGGTTGTCGCGGCCGTAATTGTGCCCCGGGTCGTGGTTGACGTGCTGCTGCAGCCGCTCCGCCGCACCGACGAGGCGGAAGACCGGCGCGGCAGCCTGCACGAGTGGCGCGAGAGCGTAGTCGGCGCGGAAGCAGCAATTGTCCTTCGCGTTGTAGCTGAGGAGCGTCGGCCGCGGCGCCATCATCGCGGTGAGGTGGGTGTAATCGACGACCGTGGCGAGGTCGGACGGCGTCTGCTCCGAGTCACCCAGGTCGAGGGAGGGGAACTGCACACGGGTGACGTAGCTGGAGTAACCCGCGACGGGGTTGGCGAGCCGCACGCGCTCGTCGAGCGCGGAGAGAAAGATGGTCTGCCATCCCCCGCCGGAAAGACCGGTGACGGCAACGCGCTCGGGATCGGCATTGGGTAGCGCGAGCGCGACGTCGAGGGCGCGTTGCGCGGCGAGGTGAAAGACCGCGAGCCCGCTCGTGCCACACAGGTCGAGCTGGTTCATGCGGTAATGATCGAGCCCCTTTTCCTCGAGCAGCTGGCCGCGCCCGAGCCACTCCGGGTTGAGGGCAAGAATGCCGCGCTTCGCGAGGTTGATGCAGCGTTCCTGGATGTAGGGCGTCGCGGAGCCGGTCTTCTCGTGGCCGTTGACGTTCAGCACGACCGGCACGCGCCCGGTGAGACGATCCGGCTGGTAAAGCAGCGCGGGCAACCAGAGTCCGGGCACGACCTCGTAACGGAGTTTGCGCACGCTGTATCCGTGCGGCGTCGCGAGGGTTTCGAGCCATTCCACGCGCCCCGGAGCCGAGGCCCAGGCGCGGGCCTCGCCGCGGAATACCACCTCGTCGAGCACCCGGCGCCGCAAATTGGCCGCGGTCGCGCTCCACTCCGCCGCGGTCGCGACGGGCGGCATCGCGGGGACGCGCGTCGCGGTGAAGACCTGTACCTCAACGGTGGTCTGGTTGGGCGCGAGGATGGGCTCGGCGAGCGGACCCTTTTCTTCTGGCGCCTTCTCGGCGGCGGTCGTGAACCAAGCCGTCAGTAAAAAGAGCGGGAGCATGCGGCGCTTCATAGGGGCGGGGTGTGGCGCCACCACACCGCGAGGAACCGGCCTGTCAACCGGTCATTGCCGGGCCGCCGGGCCTATTCCGCGACCTCGAGCCGGAACGGAACAAACTCCTCGCGTCCAGCGACGTTAAGCTGCGCCCAGATGGTGAAGACGCCCGCGCGTGGGACGGTGAGCTTGAAGCGGAGGTTCACGCGCGCCGGATCCGAGACGGCGCCCGCGGGAGGTTCGACGGGATGCAGGTGCGCGAAGCCGGACCGCTCGGGGTCAAAGGCGACCAGATGGGCATAGGCGTCCATCACCTTTTCCAAGGCGACCGGACCGCCGTCGGCACGAACCACGGCGAACTCGAGATCGAGGGGCTGACCGGCGCGCGCGGGACGAGGGCTGATCCCCAGCGTGAAGCGCAGCCCGGCCTGCTCCGCGGAGGAACCGGGACGCGGAGCGGCTACCGGAGGCCCCGAGACCACGAGGTCGTCGTTGGCATACAACCCCCGGGCGGTGGCAGCGGGCGTGAAATCGGCGAACACGCGGTAGGTGCCGCCGCCGCGCGGCGTGAAGCGGAAACTCCACTCGCCAGGCACGGTACCCGGTTCGGGGTGGAGGTGCTGGTAGTCGCCGAGCGTGGGGTCGACGAGAAGCAGGTGGAGCCGGCGGGTGTGGGTGACGAGCAGGTCCGGCGGCCCGATGACCTTGCCGTTGGCGGTGCGGAGAGAGACGACCGCCCTGACCTCGCGGCCCGCGACCGGCGGCGCTTCGGTGCGAACGCTCATGGTAACCGGCGAGCGCATGGCCACCACGGGGATGAACTGCGGGTTGAGCGGATCGCAGAACTCGATCGCGCCGGCTCCGCGGTTATCCACCCGAAAGTCCATGTGGTTCAGATCAGATCCCGTGGGAATCTGCCGGAGGGCGATGAAGACGAGCACGGCAACCGCGGTGATGGCGGCGGTCTGACCCCAGGCGAACGGGGCACGGGAGACGGAGGCGGTGGAACTCATGGAGATTTCATGCGGCGCACAAAGTCCTGCGGCTCCCATTGGCTGCCGTCGGTGCGGTGCGCGATCCGACCCTGCGGGTCGATGAGCAAGGTCGCGAGGGTGTGCTGGAGAATATCCCCCTGGAGCTGAGTGATGACCCCGAACTGGGTGAGCAGGTCACGGATCGCCCCCTCCGGGCCGGTGAGGAAGGAAAAGTTCGAGGTGTCGATCCCGCGTACGGAGGCGTACTCGCGCAGCACGCCGGGGGTATCGTGCGACGGATCGAGCGTGATCGACACGAGCTCCAGGTCACTCACGCCGGCCTCGCGCGCCAGCCTTTGCACGGTGATCATCTTCGCCGTCGCGGCGGGGCACATGGTCGGCACCGGACAACGCGTGAAGATGAAGTTGAGCATGATACGACGGCCGCGGAACCGGGAGCCCTGCACGACGCGCCCCTCCTGGTCGTAGAGGGTGAAGTCCGGCGCGCCCTCGCCCACCTCCCGGTACGCGTTCTTGCCGCGGGTGTGGGTGTCTTGCCGCAACTGCAGTGCGCCGGTGGCGATCGAGCGCGCCTCGATGGTGCGGTCATCGGGCCAGATGCGTTCGAGCCGGAAATCGCCGTCTTTGCTCGGGATCAAGTCCGCGCGGATGCGCTGGCCCGGCCGTGCGAGCGCGAGATCCCCGTCGGAGACGAGGAACTCCATGGTCATCGCGGGCATGTAGCCCGTGATCTCGTCGTGCCTGACGATGAGGACTTTACGCTCGGCCTCGACGCGCAGGATCTCGCCGGTGAGCGGGTAGCGCTCGGCCTCCGCCGGCTTCGCGGCGGCCGCGCGGCCGGATTCGCCGGGCGAAGGGGCGCGCCCGCAACCGGCGACAAGCAGGGCGAAGGCCGCGAGGGCGATCGACACGGCGGTATTAGCGGTCATCGGCGTACCGATTCGCGCGGCTCACAAGATTGTCAAAGGGTTTGCCCGCGCGCGTGGTCCGCATTCATCTGCGACCTCACGCTCCATGGCCACCTCCTCCGCCACGCGCACCGTCACCCACAAGCCCGCCCTCGCCGCCTTCGCCGTGGCGGGCGCCGTCTGGGTGTTCGTGCTGGTGACCCTCGGGGCTTTCACCACGAGCATCAACGCGGGCATGGCGTTTCCCGACTGGCCGTTGTCGAACGGTTCGATCAACCCCGAGGGCTGGCTGCGCGATCTGTCCATGTTCGCGGAGCATTCTCACCGGCTCACGGGCGCGGTGATGGGCCTGATCACGATCGGGCTGGCTGCCTGGGTCTGGCGGCGCGAGGAGCGGCGCTGGTTGCGGCATCTCGCGCTGTGGGCCCTCGCGATCGTGATCATCCAGGGTCTCATCGGCGGAAAACGGGTGCTACTGCATGAGACCGCGGTGCCCGGTTTCCAGATGTCCTTGGGCGAGATGCTGCGCATCCCGCACGGGATCCTCGCGCAGGTCTACGTGTGCATCCTGTTCGCGATCGCGGCGGCTTGCTCCCGCCGCTGGATCGAGGGCACGGCCCCGGTGGGGCCCGCGGTGCGCCGCGCGGGGATCATCTGCTGCGTGCTGATGCTCGCGCAGCTCACCATCGCGGCGACGATGCGTCACAACAACGCCGGGCTCGTGATCGGCTCGTTTCCCCTCTCCACCCCGCCCCCGGGTAACCACCTGTTGCCGCAGGTCTGGGATTTCCGTATCTCGATTCATTTCGCCCATCGGGTCATGGCGCTGGTGCTCGCATTCGCGCTGACGTGGTTCGCGTGGACGATCCGGCGCGACAAAGCGTCCACGATGTCGATGCGTGCGGGGGCCTCGGCGCTCGTCAGTCTGCTGGTGCTGCAGATTCTGCTGGGCGCCCAGGTGATCTGGACGCTCCGCAAGCCCGAGATGACGACCAGCCATGTGGTGGTCGGCGCCCTGCTGCTGGCCGTGACGTTCTGGCTGACCTGGGTGGCGCACCGCGACCGTATCGAGGGGCCCGCGCCGCTCGCGACACCCTCCCGGGCATGAGCGCGCCCGCCTCCGCGAGCTTCCGCGACTACCTCGAGCTCACGAAGCCGCGGCTGAGCCTGCTGTCGGTGTTAACCACCGTGGTGGGGTATCTCGCGGCTAGGCCCGCGTGGGACGGAGTGAAGTTCACGCTGCTCCTCGCGGGCACCTCGCTCGCCGCAGGTGGCGTCGCGGCCCTGAACCAGTGGCTGGAGCACGACACCGATGCGCGCATGGCGCGTACGTCGGGGCGTCCCATCCCCGCGGGCAAGGTCACGACGGGCTCCGCATTTGTCATCGGATGGCTGATGTGCACGGCCTCATTCTTCCTGCTTTTCCTGAAAGTCGACCGGCTGGCGGCCGTTTTCATGCTGCTCACCGCGGTTTCCTACCTCGCGTGTTACACCCCGGCGAAACGCTGGTCGGGTTGGAGCACGGAGATCGGCGCGATCGCGGGCGCCTTTCCGCCCCTGATCGGATGGAGCGCCGGGGAGGGAAAAGTCTCCGCGCTCGGCTGGATTCTGTTCGGGGTGCTCTATTTCTGGCAGATCCCGCACTTCATGGCGGTGGCTTGGACGCACCGGCGCGATTACTCGGCGGTGGATTTCCCGATGCTGCCGGTTCGTGACGAGTCAGGCCGGAAAGTCGCGCTCTGGTCGCTGGTCAACACGATCGGCCTCCTCGCGGTGAGCCTGATCCCTCCCTTGCTCGGACTCGCCACGTGGGCCTACGGGGCGGCGGCCGCGGCGCTGGGCGCGTGGTTCCTTTGGCGCGCGGCGTGCTTCATGCGGACGGCCACCCGCGACTCAGCCGCCCGAAAACTGTTTCTCACCTCCATCGCCTACTTGCCGCTTGTGCTCGGGGCGCTTGTCGCCGACCGGCTATTCTACCGATGAACGTCCAAGACATCCCCGCCCTCAACGCCGCCCTCAACGCCCTTGCCACGGCGCTGATGACGGCCGGTTTCGTCTTCATCCGCCAGGCGCGGACCGCGCCGGACGAGTCCGCCCGCGCTGCAGCGATCGCGCGGCATCGCACGAGCATGATCTCGGCCGGAGTGGTATCGGCGGTTTTCCTCATCGGCTACGTGGCGCACAAGATCCTGGTGCGGGGGGTGCACACCCCGTTCGGGGGTACCGGCGCGATCGCCACCGTGTATTACACGATGCTGATCTCCCACATCCTGCTCGCGATATCGATCGCGTACCTCGTGCCACGGACGTTCCTGCTGGCGTTCCGGGGGGATTACGCGCGGCACCGGGCGTGGGCGAAATGGACGTTCCCGATCTGGTACTACGTGAGCATCACCGGCGTACTCGTGTACTTCTTCCTTTACCGCTGGTGGCCGGCCGCGGCGGCCAAGGGCTGATCACGCTCGGGCGCGATCAGTTGTGGGAAATGCGGTCGTCGGGCAGCCGACCCTGCACCTTCCGCCAAAGCTTCAGGCGGTCAATGTCGGCCGCCACCCGGCCCCGCAGCAGTTCCAGACGCCGGTGCACCTCCAGCGTTTCCAGCAGCCGCTGCTTGAGCCGCGCGTCCTCGCAGACGCTGAAGGCAGCGATGTCGGAAAAAATCTCCGGGTCATCAACGGTGCGCAGGAAATCCGCCATCTCCTTGCCGCCGCCGGCCGCGAGCCGGAGCTTAACGGAAATCAACCGCGCGAGCTCGACCCGCAGCGCCTCGTTCTCGGCCGTCGTGGCGCCCGCCCTGCTCGCCAGGGCACGCACCCGTATGCGCCGGTAGGGCTCGTCGTGCACGATGGAGAGGATTTCCACGCGGCAGAGTCCCTGGAGGAGCAGGTTGGAAGTGCCGTTCTCATTTTTCTGGCAAGCGCGCACGATTCCGACCGTCGCCACCCGGTGGGGCGGTTCAAAGGCCCCGGGATCGGAGGCGCGCTGGACATCCAGACCGGCGACGGCGAAGAGCCGGTTTGAGGCCAGGACATCACGCAGCATCTGCCGGTAGCGCGGCTCGAAGATGTGCAGTGGCATCAATGCCTGCGGAAAGAGGGCGGTCCCTTGCAGGGTCATGACCGGCACCTCTTCCGGCAGCGTGATCTCCATTTCCATCAGGCGACCGTAGGGCCAAGTCGTTGAAACTCAACTGGGACAGCGCCTGTCACACGGCCGCCAGCATAGTGTGCCACCAGTGGGACAAGCTGGCAGATTTTGCCTGATCCAACCACTAGCCAAAGTACTCGGGCGATTTTTTATACCCTGATAATCAAAGGTTAAAGAATCGAACTAGATTCACGGCACATGCATTGCTAGCGGAGCCGCATGAGCCGTATTTTGGGCATCGATCTTGGGACCACCAATTCCTGCATGGCCGTCATGGAAGGCGGCGAGCCGGTGGTCATTCCTAACGCCGAGGGCGCGCGCACAACCCCGTCCGTGGTGGCGTTCACCAAGACGGGAGAACGCCTGGTCGGCCAAGCGGCGAAGCGGCAGGCGATCACGAACCCGCGCAATACCGTTTTCTCCGCGAAGCGTTTTATCGGACGAAAGTTCACCGAGGTGCGCGAGGAGGCGCGCAACATGCCGTTCAAGGTTGTCGAGGGTAAGAACGGCGACGCCTACATCGAGGTGCAGGTCGGCGACAAGACCGAGCAATTCGCCCCCCAGCAGATCGCGGCGTGCGTGCTGGCGAAACTGAAGGCCGACGCCGAGGCCTACCTCGGGGAAAAGATCTCCCAGGCCGTCATCACGGTGCCGGCCTATTTCAACGACTCCCAGCGTCAGGCGACCAAGGATGCCGGCAAGATCGCCGGGCTGGACGTGCTGCGGATCATCAACGAGCCCACCGCCGCCTCCCTGGCGTACGGCCTTGATAAAAAGAAGGATGAGAAGATCGGGGTGTTCGACCTGGGCGGCGGCACATTCGACGTCTCTATCCTCGAGATCGGCGACGGCGTCTTCGAGGTGAAGGCCACCAACGGCGACACCCACCTCGGTGGCGACAATTGGGACGAGGCCCTGATCAGCTGGCTCGTGGACTCGTTTCGCAAGGAGAACGGCATCGACCTGCGCAAGGATCCGATGGCCCTGCAGCGCTTAAAAGAAGAGGCGGAGAAGGCCAAGATCGCGCTGTCGTCCGCCCAGTCGGTCGACATCAATCTGCCGTTCATCACGGCCGACGCCTCCGGGCCGAAGCATCTCAACATGCAGCTCACGCGGGCCCGCATGGAGCAGATTTGCGACTCGTTGTTCGAGCGGTGCTCGCAGCCGTTCAAGAACTGCTTGAAGGACGCCGAGCTCACCTCGGCGCAGCTCGACGAGCTCGTGCTCGTCGGCGGCATGACGCGCATGCCGAAGGTCGTCGAGATCGCCCACAAGCTCGGCGGCAAGCCGCCGCACCAAGGGGTGAACCCCGACGAGGTCGTGGCGGTCGGCGCGGCCGTGCAGGGCGGCGTGCTCAAGGGCGAGGTGCGCGACGTGCTGCTCCTCGACGTCACGCCCCTCACGCTCGGCATCGAGACGGCCGGCCAGGTCGCCACGCCGATGATCCCGCGCAACACCACCATCCCGGCGAAGAAAACCCAGGTGTTCTCCACCTACAGCGACAACCAGCCCTCGGTTGAG
The DNA here is from genome assembly GCA_964229935.1 of Opitutales bacterium. GTDB lineage: Bacteria > Verrucomicrobiota > Verrucomicrobiia > Opitutales > Opitutaceae > ER46. Next base: position 2,602 of record CAXRGI010000271.1, on the reverse strand, counting down.
ATCGTCGTGCTGCAGGGCGAGCGCCCGATGTCTCGTGATAACAAGGTTCTCGGCACCTTCCGGCTCGACGGCATCCCGCCGGCGCCGCGTGGCATGCCGCAGATCGAAGTAACGTTCGACATCGACGCGAATGGCATCCTGCACGTCTCCGCGAAGGACCTCGGCACCGGCAAGGACCAGAAGATCACCATCCAGGGTTCCTCCGGCCTCTCCAAGGACGAGGTCGAGAAGATGACCAAGGAGGCCGAGCTGCACGCCGCCGAGGACAAGAAGCGCAAGGAGTCGGTGGAGACCCGCAACCAGCTCGATTCCACGATCTACCAGCTCGAGAAGACGCTCCGCGATTCCGGCGACAAGCTGGCCGAAGGTCTGAAGTCGAAGGGCAACGCCGCCTTGGCGGACGCCAAGAAGGAGCTCGAGAGCAACGATGTCGACCGCATGAAGGCGGCCATGGAGAAACTCTCGGCGATCGGCGCGGAGATGTACCAGGAGGCGCAGAAGGCCACGCAGGCCGCGGGCGCCTCCGCCGGCGGCGAACCGCAGCCCGGAGCGGCCAAGAAACCGGAGAAGAAGGCCGACGTCGTCGACGCGGACTTCGAGGTCGTCGACGAGGACAAAAAGAAAAAGTAACGCCGCCCCATCCCTTTGGGCGCCGCCGCGGTGCTCCCGCTCCGCCGGCACGCCCATTTCAACCCGACAACTGGCAATCCCACAAAGATTCCGTTAAGAAAACCCAACCACAACCACATATGGCTAACGTCAAAATCAAGCCCATCGGCGATCGTGTTCTCGTCGAACACATCGAGGAAAAAGAGCAGGTCCGCGGAGGCATCATCATCCCGGACAGCGCCAAGGAAAAGCCCCAGGAGGCCAAGGTCATCGCCCTTGGCACCGGCAAGAAGGGCGAGGACGGCAAGGTCCAGCCGTTCGAAGTCAAGGTCGGCGACCGCGTGCTGATCAGCAAGTACGGCGGCACCGAGGTGAAGCTCGACGACAAGAAGTACACGCTCGTGCGCGAGGACGACATCCTCGGCGTCATCGGCTGAACCCACCCACCGCTCATTTAGCAAAAACCAAACCCACCCATCCACATGGCTTCCAAACAACTCCTCTTCGACGAGGGCGCCCGCCAGAAGGTCCTGCGCGGCGTCGAGCTCCTCGCCAAGGCCGTCAAGGTCACCCTCGGGCCCAAGGGCCGCAACGTCGTCATCGACAAGAAATTCGGTTCGCCGACCGTCACCAAGGACGGCGTGACCGTCGCCAAGGAGATCGAGCTCCCCGATCCCTACGAGAACATGGGCGCGCAGATGGTTAAGGAGGTCGCCTCCAAGACCAGCGACGCCGCCGGCGACGGCACCACCACCGCCACGGTGCTGGCCGAGGCCATCTACACGGAAGGCCTCAAGAACGTCACCGCGGGCTCCACCCCGATCTTCCTCAAGCGCGGCATCGACAAGGCCGTCGAGGCCGCCGTCACCGAGCTCGCCAAGATCTCGAAGAAGGTGAACGACCGCGAGGAGATCCGCCAGGTCGCGACCGTCTCCGCCAACTGGGACCAGAAGATCGGCGACATCATCGCCGATGCCATGGACAAGGTCGGCAAGGACGGCACCATCACCGTCGAGGAGGCCAAGTCCATCGAGACCACCCTCGACGTCGTCGAGGGCATGCAGTTCGACAAGGGCTACCTCTCGCCCTACTTCGCCACCAACATGGAGGCCCAGGAGGCCGTGCTCGAGGACGCCTACGTGCTGATCCACGAGAAGAAGATCTCCAACCTCCAGGAGTTCCTCCCGTTGCTCCAGACCGTCGCCAAGGGCGGCAAGCCCCTCCTCGTCATCGCCGAGGAAGTCGAGGGCGAGGCCCTGGCCGCGCTCGTGGTCAACAAGATCCGCGGCACCCTGAACGTGTGCGCCGTCAAGGCGCCCGGCTTCGGTGACCGCCGCAAGGCCATGCTCGAGGACATCGCTATCCTCACCGGCGGCCGCTGCATCACCGAGGACCTCGGCCTCAAGCTCGAGAACCTCCAGGTCAGCGACCTCGGCCGCGCCAAGCGCATCGTGGTCGACAAGGAGAACACCACGATCGTCGAGGGCGCCGGCAAGTCGTCCGAGATCCAGGGCCGCGTGAAGCAGATCCGCCGCCAGATCGACGAGACCACCTCCGACTACGACCGCGAGACGCTCCAGGAGCGTCTCGCCAAGCTCGCCGGCGGAGTGGCCGTCATCAACGTCGGCGCCGCCACCGAGACCGAGATGAAGGAGAAGAAGGCCCGCGTTGAGGACGCCCTCCACGCGACCCGCGCGGCCGTCGAGGAAGGTATCGTCGCCGGTGGCGGCGTCGCCCTTCTCCGCACCTCGAAGGCCATCGACTCCCTCAAGCTCGAGGGTGACGAGGCCATCGGCGCGCAGATCGTCCGTCGCGCGATCGAGTCGCCCATCCGCATGCTCTGCGCCAACGCCGGCGTCGAGGGTGCGGTCGTGGTCGGCCAGATCATCGCCAACAAGGGCAACTACGGCTACAACGTCGCCACCGGCGATTACGAGGACCTCGTGAAGGCCGGTGTGGTTGACCCGACCAAGGTCACGCGCACCGCGCTGCA